>DATHQV010000164.1:0-119805 GCA_035482355.1 Acidobacteriaceae bacterium
CCGGTGAACCGTTGGTTCGCCACTGGTGCCGGCCCGCCGCGAACGGGCCGGCATCCCTCTAAGTGCAGAAATGCAGCACATGCAAAAGCGTAGGCCTGTTCAGTTCGGGATGTCAAGCGGAAGGATTTCGGCAGCTTAAAATGTCGGTATTGCCGACATCTTGTAGTTGTGGCTTGACAGACAAGCCGGTCCCGTGCGATTGTTCCTACTGTGTTGCCTGGATTGCGGTCCACTCCCATGGACTTCGCGTCTGCTGTGAACGCGGCCTTTGGTGCCCGATTACGGCAGGCTCGCAGCGCCAAGGGCTTTTCTCAGGGCGAACTGGCTTCGCTTGTCGGCTTATCCCGCGTTACGATTGCAACGATTGAGACTGGCAAACAAAACGTCCAACTGCAGCATCTGTTCTTGTTTGCTCGTGCCCTTAACGTCGCAGTCGACACGCTGATTCCGATGTCGGATGAGGTAGGGATGCGACAGCGGGCTAGCTTATCTGGCGTAGTCGGATACGCTGCTTCGGGCAAGATTTTCCTCGAAGATGCGCGTGTGATGCTACGTCTTGCCATGGAGCGCGCTCATGACCATCAGGCACCTGACTCGCCAGCAGATCGAAGAACTCGTGGAGCAACTCCTCGAAAAGCACGGAGTGGGGATGGTCCCCGTTCCCGTTGAGGCGATTGCAAAATCTGAAGGCCTCCTGATCGTTGAAACCCAGATGGATGCTGACGTTTCAGGTGCGCTGATTCGCAATGGCGACCTGAAAGGGATTGCCGTGAATGCCAATCAGGCACCAGTGCGGAAGCGATTCACGGTTGCCCACGAACTCGCCCACTATTTGTTGGAGCATGAAGATAGGGATCACATTGATTGGAAGTTCACGGTCATACGCCGGGACGGGCGCTCCTCGGAGGCCCAGGACGACCAAGAGATCGCAGCCAATTTTTTTGCCGCTAACCTCCTGATGCCCAGACGTCATCTGCGGCGGGACGTCGAGAGATATATGGGCTTTGACGGAGAGCTTCAGATAGAAGATGACGAAGTCTTGGCGCTCGCCAAACAATACAAGGTAAGCGGCGCGGCCATGCGCTACCGGCTGCAGGGGTTAGGCTTTTTGCCGCTTGTATAGCTTCGCCGGTCCGCGTCATTTGGCACGGGCTGATGCCCGGTCCTCAGTTGGGCTTTTTCGCCACGATTGAACTCGTGCCTCGATACGAGGCCGCAGGGGCTGAAGCCCGGTCCTAAGTTGGCCTGTTGCGGCCCGACTAAAGTCGTGCCCTGATACAAAGGCGCGGGGGCTGAAGCCCAATCCTAAGGGGGCTGTTTCGGCACGACTGAAGTCGTGCCCTGATACAAGATGCGGGTTAATCCGCGGGCTCTGAGGTCGTGCCCTGATACAAAATTCTGATTCGAAGTGGCGCGAAGCGCTTCCGCCTGGACCCTTCGACTTGATCGCTGACGCGATCGCGCTCAGGGCAGGCTCTTCGTCCCTACTGGACGGGGAGTTTTAGGTCGGGGTCTTCGGTGCTGGTTGCGGGGCGGTCGGCGAATTCTCTTTCGATTCTCTCGTTGATGCCGGCCTGGGCGAATTCGCTCGCCACTCGCACTCCGTTCATGATGGCGCGCTCGTTGCTCGAGCCGTGGCCGATGATGCAGACGCCGCGGACGCCTAAGAGCGGCGCGCCTCCGTATTCTGACGGATCGAGGCGGCGGCGGAAGGCGTTGAAGGCGCGGCGGGAGAGCAACGCTCCGACCTGGGCGGTGACCGTTTGGGTGAGCGAGGCTTTTAACATCTCGCGGACGAGACGGGACATACCCTCCGACGTTTTGAGGGCGACGTTGCCGACGAATCCGTCGCAGACGATGACGTCGCAGGCGCCGGAGTAGATGTCGCGGCCTTCGACGTTGCCGATGAAATTGATGGGGAGCTTCTTGACGAGTTCAGTGGACTCGCGGGTGAGGTCGTTGCCCTTGCCTTCTTCTTCGCCGACGGACAGGATGCCGACGCGGGGGCGGGGAATGCGGAGGACGGAGCGCGCGTAGAGCTCGCCCATGACGGCGAACTGCTCGAGGTTTTGCGGCTTGCAGTCGGTGTTGGCTCCGACGTCGAGGAGGACGCAGGGGGAGCCGGAGAGGGTGGGCATGACCATGGCGAGCGCGGGGCGATCGACGCCGGGGAGGGCGCTGAGAACCATTTTTGCGGTGGCCATGCCGGCGCCGGTGTTGCCGGCGGTGAAGAATCCGGCAGCGGTTTTATCTTTGACGAGCTTGAGGCCGATGCGCATGGAGCTGTTGCGCTTGGTGCGGACGGCTTGGGCGGCTTTTTCGTCCATGCCGATGTGCTCGTCGGCGTGCACGATTTCAATGGGCAGGCGGGAAAAGCCCATAGCCGCGGCGAGGCGGGGGCGGAGCATCGGCTCCGGCCCCACCAGGTGGACGCGGACGTTCAGGCTGCGGCAGGCGAGAATCGCGCCTCGAATTTCGGGTTCAGGAGCCTTGTCCGAACCCATGGCGTCGAGAGCGATGTCGATGAGCATCTGCTGGGAATTAACCGTAAGGCTACTTGGCTTCCTTGACTTCTAGGACTTCGCGACCCTTGTAGGTGCCGCACTTGGGGCAGGCGTGGTGCGGACGCTTGCGCTCGTGGCAGTTGGGGCACTCAGAGAGGCCGGCGACGGTGAGGCCGTCGTGGGCGCGGCGAAGAGAGGTGCGCCGTTTGGAATGGCGGCGCTTTGGGTTGGGCATTGCAAATTCCTTTCGCTTCCCGGAGGGCGGCGCGCGCTGATTATGGCAGGGCTCCGCGAATATCCGGTAAAACTCTAATGATTTTCCGGGCTGAGCCGGCTGCGCAGGTCTGAAAGCGCCGTCCACCTTGGGTCGGAGGGAGTGTCCTCACAAGCGCAGGGTTCGGTGTTCAGATTGCGTCCGCAGCGCGGGCAAAGTCCTTTACAGTCAGGGCGGCAAAGCGAACGCGCGGGGAGGGACAAAAGCACCTGCTCCCGGAGAACATCTTCGAGCACGAGACCTTCTTCCTGATAATAACCGATTTCGGTGTCAGGCGCGGCGAGGGAGCGGTCGGCGGGGCCGGCGTCGGCGCCGAAGGGGCGGAAGATGAGGTCGAAGTCGCCGCCGAGCTCGTGGCGGACGGGCTCGATGCAGCGGGCGCAGGGCGCTTCGAAGGTGCCGCTCCATTTGGCGCGGGCGCGGATGTCGGAGATGATTTCGCGGGGGCCGCGGTGCTCGTGGAGGACTTCAGCGGTGCCCTGGACGGTGAGGTCGCCGATCTGGGTGGCTTCGTCGGTGAAATCGATGGCGCCGGGGGCGAGCCGCAGATCGAAGGAAACAGGCTCGCGTTCGAGGTCGAGCAGAGTGATGAGCATGGCGGCGCTCCTTTGTGGGCGGTAGGTTTATTTTACGTGATGTTGAGGCGCGAGCTGCGCTCGCGCGTCGTGGATAACTTCCCCGAACTTCGTTCGGGGGGTCCCTCGGCTTCGCTCGGGATGACAGGCGGGGGCGGTTGGGATGACACCGGGGCCCTCGGGGCGAGGCGGGGCGGTTACTGAGTGAATGACTGACATTTTGGTGGGATGGCGCGGAGGAATGGACGGGTTACAATTGCGGTCAAACTATGAATTATGTATTGATGGGGCCGCAGCTGTTGGCTGCCTGGTCGGTTCAGATCCACATTGTGTGGTGGCGTTTTTGCTTGTCCCTGTTCATTCTGGGGGCGATGTGCGCGGCGGCGTGGGCGCTGGAGCGGAAGAAGTAGCGCGGGGATTTGCTGTTGAAGAGGGCCTGAGGCTTGCGCTTCGGGCCTTTTCTGCGTTTGGGGGGCAGGGTCTCCCGTCAGATTGAATTCTCCTTTCACCGCGGGGGCACTTTGTCGGCCGCTCTGCGACCGATTCCCCTTCGGGGGTCCCTCGACTGCGCGCCGGTGAAGGTCAGCGCTCGCCGGACACTTCCGTGGCGGCGCTTCGCTCGGGATGACAATTCATCATTGTTGTTTGGATTCGTTGCGGCATTATTTGGGGTTCGTTACGGCCTACGGCTGGCGTTCCAGGGCGAGGACGGCGTAGGCGGTGGCGGCGTCGGTCATGAAGAGGGCGGGGTCGCTCGAGGGGTCGCGCTGTTTGTTGAGGGAGGCGGCTGTCCAGGCGCCGTCGGGTTGCTGATGGGCGGTGAGCCAGGTGAGGCTGCGGCGGAGCGTGGGGTCGCGGCGCGAGGTTCCGGAGGATTCGAGGGCGAGGGCGGCGAGGCCGGTGGCGTAGCCGTCGCTGGCGGTAGGCGCCGGGGAATGGTCGACGCGTTCGCGCTGGTCGAGGGCGCCGAGGCGGAAACCACCGTCGGGCTGTTGGAGGGTGCGCAGTGCGGCGAGCAGGGATTCGCGCTGGGCGCGGGTGAGGAGTTTTGGATCGCGTGCGGAGGCCCACAGGACGTAGAGCTGGTTGACCAGCGGCTGCGCGGCGTACTGGCGGCTGAGGTAGTCGCGGAGGCGGTCGAGGTGGGCGCGGGTGTTGGGCTGGGCTGCGAAGTTGTTGGGGAGGTTGAGAGCCTCGACCATAAAGAGGGCTGCGCCCTGGTAACCGGACTCCGTGGATTCCCAGGGGCCGAGGTGGAATTCCTGCCATTTCCACGCGCCGGCGAGGGGGCCGGAGGATTCCTGGAGCGCCCAGGCATTGTTGATTGCGGTTTGGGTGACGGGGCGGAGATGACCCTGCGCGGCGTCGAAGCTGGCGAGGATGACGGTGTTGAGGATGGCCTCAGTGGCGCGCGATTCGGCGGCTTTGCCGGGGCCGTATTTTTCGTCGGGGTAGAAGGGCGCCATGTTGGACCAGCTGGTGACGCGCTTCTCAACGCTCGCGAGCATGGCTTGTTCGGGCGCGGGGATGGCGGATTCGTCGAGGCGGAGAGCGGGACGCGCCATGGCGTAGGGGACGACGGTGTGGCAGGAGATGCAGACGGTGCCGTGGTCTTTTTGAGCGCGGGGCCAGGCTTGCCACCAGACTTCGCGGTCGTCGAGGTAGTGGGCGGCGGCTTGTTGATTCCAGGCGAGCGGCTTCGCTGCCCCGTGGACTATGGGCGTTCTTGCGAGGAACGCGGTGAAGAGCGCTGCGAGCAGGAGCGCGGTGACGGCGATGCGGCGGCGGTCCATATTTGCGATGGACTATGCTACCGCAGATCTGGGTGATGTTCGGAAGGATCGTGTTGAGGCTGAGTCACCGTTTCCGCGCTGATGATCTTCTCGGCCGCTTCGCGACCGATTCCCCTCGCTGATGAGATTTGTGGCCGGGAGAGCGGCGCCAGCTACGGGGGGTCCCTCGGCTGCGCGCCGATTGAGTGTCGTGTTCGCTGGACATTCTTGTTGCGGCGCTTCGCTCGGGATGACATTCTTTTTTCGAATGACATTTTTTCAGTAGATGCGGAAGTTGACTTCGATGTTGATGGCTACGGCTACGGGTTTGCCTTTGTAGAGCGCGGGTTTGAATTTGTATTGACGGACGGCTTCGATGGCTTTTTCGTCGAGGCCCATGCCGAGGGGGCGGGCGACGTGGACTTGCTGGGGATTGCCCTGCGCGTCGACGACGAGGGCGACGAGGCAGAGGCCCTGATATTTGGCGCGTCGGGCTTCGTCGGAGAATTCGGGATCGGGAGAGTAGATAAGGATGGGCGAAGAAACGCCGCCGCCGACTTTCATGAGTCCGCCGCCGTAGCCTCCGCCTTCGCCGGTGCCGACCCCGTTGCCGCGGCCTGAGCCGATGCCGCCGCCGGAACCGGTGCCGAATCCTGAGCCGGCGCCGCTGCCCTGGGAGGCGAGCGCAACCTGACTGGATTGCGGGACGCCGATGTTGGGCATGTTGGCTGCGTCGGGCAGCTGGATGGGCTGCGGCATGACGATGCTCGGCGTGACGGGGAGCTTCGGGTTATCGAGCTTGAGGAGTTGCGGGGGCGCGAGCTGCGTTTTGGTCATTTGCGGGAGGCGGCCTTTGGAGGCTTCGACGGCGGAGTGATCGCCTCCTCCGCCGCCTCCTCCCATGGCGTCTTTGAAGGGCGCTGCGGGGATGAAGGGAACTTCGACGCTGGTGGCGAGCATTTTCTTCTGGAGCTTGCGCGCGTGCCATTGATTGAGCGCGAAGAGGAAGAGGAGGGAGAATATGGCGGCGTGCGCTCCCAGCGAGATGAGGCTGGTGTAGCGCGACTGGGTGCGGACGTGAAGGCCGGCGAAGGTGGGGATGAATGCGTTGGGGGTCGAGACTTCACGGAGGCGGCGTTCGACGGCGGGGATGAGGGTGGCCGGAGCGGCTTCGCGGGCAAAGGCGGCGTAGAGGGCCTGTTCGAATTCGGCGTTGGTGTCGATCATCGAAAACCTTTCATCGCAGCACGCGCGTTAGTTTTTCGCGGAGGAGGTGCAGGGTGCGTCGCAGGTGACTCTTCACAGTGGCGACGGGCATGGCGAGCAGCTCCGCGATTTCTTCCGGCGTTCGGTCTTCCTGGTAACGCAGCGTCATGATGGCGCGCGGCGTAGCGGGAAGCGAGGCCACCAGTTGCCGGAGCTGGCGGCTGAGGAATGGATCTGCGGGAGAAGGCTCGGTCGCCGGCTCGGGCAGATCCTCGGAATTCATGGCCACTTCGGGACGCCGGTCGCGCTGGCGGACCCGATCGATGGAGCGGTGCACGGTACATCGGCGGAGCCAGTGGACGATATGGCCGGCTGACTCGAGTTCGTCGATGTGCGCGTGCAGATCCAGGAAGACATCCTGGGCGGCCTCTTCGGCGAGGAAGCGGTCGTTGAGGATGCGGAGCGCGATGCTGAAGACCATGGACTGGTGTTCCAGCATCAGGTTGCGGAAGGTGTACTCAGGGACGCCCAGGAGAACCTCTGCCTTCTATTGACTTATACGAAGGCGGGGAGGTGAGGGGATGCAGGAAGTTTTGGCGGGCCTATCTGGTCGTGCTACCGATGCCAACCCAACGCGGACCGTCGCAACCGGTCAATGAATCGGAGAGCAGTCGTGATGGACCATCGATCGAGTCATCACCGAACAATCGAACGTCGTCTACCACGAATCTGCCGTCTTCTGATTTCACAAGGGCGGACACATGCCAGATTCTCCACCGGGATGCGGGTGGAGCGGATTCCGGTGCAGCGGAGTTCTTGTGTGAAAGCCACACCAGGACCTGAAAAGAACCGTCCTCCTGTCGCGCTTTGTGGTCCACAAAATCGGCACCCGGCAATGCCAACGCGCCGTCTCCGGAGAAGGGTCCTGCGTTCAACCACGCTGGTTTCGGCATTGCGCCAGGACGAGGATATTGGCGGAGGTAATCCGCCCGACAGGCCTGCGCGGTCTGCAACTGCTGGCGCAAGCGTTGACTCACGAGCGGGCTGATCATGGCCATGTTTTGCCCATGTGGGATGCCGAGCGGGTGATGTGCCACGACCGCATCGTAGAGGTTTCGCGTCACATTGATCACAGCTTCTTCGTCCAGAAGGCGGGGCAGATCGGAGAGCAAGAGCGAGTCGGGGGCCTCTTCCATATTGTCATCCGCGGGCACGGGTGTCAGAAGGCGATCGTCTTTATCCGCAACTCCGATGTACGTCACCTCCGGCGGCACGGACTTGCCCTTGACGAAAGTGCTGACATTGATACGGGTAAGTGCATTGCCACGCTGGAACCAAACACTTGCACAAAGGCGACCGTCCGGTTCATGCGTGACGAGGTATTGGCGTTCCTTGCGGTACCCACCTTCTTTGATATTGCACTTGAGGCCATCCCACTGGATGTGACTGACGTGAAGGGAACCGTACTTGAGCCAGTCTTCCAGACTCTGCGAAGGCAGCAATGGGTCAAGCTGGTGCACATCGAGAGCCTTGGCGAAGGCTACCTCCTCGTCATAGGCGGCTTTCCGCACGGCGTTCACTGCGTCCCAGTCCGTGTAATGCGGAAGAGGCAAGGCTGCGGGCGGCTTGTTTTCGATGTGTTCTCCGGTCCAGTGGGTACCGTCGCAGCCAGCTAAGGATTCACTCAGCAAATGGGACGGGCCGTCGGTGTCGAGTCCGTCAAAGAGGCGGACGTCATCGACGACGAACCTATTATCCTCCGGGACGACGTTGGCGATGACCGCCCAGTTCGCCTCATCAGGAACAAAGCCGGGAAGCTTCACGTAAGTGAGGCTAACGGAAACAGCGAATGACCCGTCTTTTTGTGGCTCTTTATGAGTCGCGAACGCAGACAGGGGCAAAGCGCGTTTGCCGTGGCCGACGAATATACCGGTATCGAGCCATGCCGGCTTTGCACCTGCGCTTTCGTTTGAGTGTTGGCGGAAATAGTCATCCTGACACGCTTGCGCGGCATCCAGTTGCTGCGTCAAGCGCCGACTGAGGGATGGCCAGAGGGCTGTCTTGTCCGCGCCTGTTGGAATGCCGATCGGGTGCCGTTCCACGATCCTCTGGTAGAAATCGTTCACGCCACCGGTGACAACGGGTTGATCGAGGAGGCCGGGAAGGCCGGAGAGGCGCTCGGCACCACCCGTATTCACGAACCCTCCCTCAAAGACGCCAATCCCTTCATAAAGCCGAGGAGGGCCGATGATACCTTTGCGCTCGGTACCGATCAGAACAAGAAAATAACCGGCCTGACCGCCCCGTTCAAATTCGATGCGCACACAGCGCGGATAGTCGATATTCGCGTCAGGCCTAGTGTCGCAAGTCTCATCAGAAATCCACTTCAACACTTTCAAATGAGGCGGCCCTGACTGGAGCCAATCCCCAAGACGCTGAGACGACAGCGACGGGTCGAGCGTCTTCACTTCGATAGACTGCGTGTACGCGATCGCCTCCTCGTCTGTGAGGGAAAGCTGCGCGTGGGAAGTGAAGGCGACCAGAAGAGAAGGAGCCGCCAGCATCGCCAGAAAACGGGCTTTCATTCTTCCACCTCAGCCCCTCTGTTCACAGATGTTTAAGACACCGCGACAGGGCAATCGGTTCCCGCGTTCAAGCCTTCGAAGTCGTATATTTATTGCTTTTTCGGAGGATCCGCAGCAAACAGGACCTACGCAACGCGGCTATTTCAGGGCAACGCCGCCTCATCCTTTCCGGCGTGAAAGCGGAGGGACAGGCAGCTGAGGCCGCCGTCCATCTTTTGAAACTCGGACATATCGAGGACTAAGGGGTGAAATCCGCGCTGGGTGAGGTCGGCGGCGAGTTGCGGGAATCCGGCGGCGATGAGGACGCGGTCGTTGACGCGGACGCAGTTGGCGGCGTAGGTGTCGCGTGCCGGGACAACGATGCGCTGGTAGTTGCGGAATTGCTCGTTGGCGGCCATCTCTTCCATAACGACGAGGGTGTTGTCTCCGATGTACGCTATGCCGCTTTTGAGATGGAGGATGGTGGTCATTTGCCGGACATCGATGATGGACGAGGTGTAGCCGTGAGGTGCGAGGAGGGCGGCGAGCTGGCGCGCTCCTTCAGGATTCGTGCGGTGGGAGACGCCGATGAAGAAGTGGCTGCCGGCTTCGCAGATGTCGCCGCCGTCGAGCGTGCCGGGCGCTTCGATCTGATGCGGCTTGGGGTAGAAGGCGGCGATGGTGCTACGGATGGATTCGACTTCACCAGCGCGGGGGTGCGCTCCTGGACGGGTGAGAACGGCCAGGTCTTCAGTGAGGACAGCGGTGTCTTCGACGAAGGTGGAGTCGGGGTGGTGGAGGTCGGCGGGCAGCGTGGTGAGGGTGAGGCCGCACTCTTCGAGCGCTTCGCAGTACGCTGCGTGCTGCTGGAGCACGGTGGCGAAGTCGGGCGTGCCGAGAGAGACGGTGGTGAGTCCGTCGGCGAAGTTGGCGCCGGGTGTGCGGACGATTGCATGGTTGAAAGTGTCTTTCAAGGTGCGTAATTCCCTTTTGGTTGATGGTTTCACAGGTTCGGATGATTGGTTCGACTTCGAGCTTTCCTTCAGTGTGACCGTGCCGGCTATCTTCCCGGCCGCTTCGCGACCGATTCCCCTTCGGGGGGGTCCCTCGACTGCGCGCCGGATTGGAGCTGTACTCGCTGGAGGCTTTTGTGGCGGCGCTCCGCTCGGGATGACATCTTTTTTCTATTAACCAACGCTGCGTTGCGAGTGTGGCGTCGATGAATCTAGCTGAGTGTGGTAACGCGTTGACGCCTGCGCAAGAACAGATATGCGGGAATGGCTACGGCGAGCAGGATGGCGGCGCGGAGGGTGCTGGATGGATCGTCGTGGGAGGCGGCGATGAGGAAGAGGAAGGATCCGGTGAGGACGGCGAAGGTGGTGAAGGGATATCCCCACGCGCGGAAGGGGCGCGGCAGTTGCGGCTCGCGGATGCGGAGAACGATGACGGCGATGTAATTGACGCAGTAGAGCGCGGCGACGAGGATGGCGGCGACGGCGATGATGTCCTCAAACTTTCCGCTGAGGATGAAGAGGGCCGCGGTAGCTGCGGTGATGAGGAGCGCGGGGCGCGGCGTTCCGCTGGGGGCAACTTGTGTGGCGCGGGCGCCGAGGATGCCGTCGCGGGCGATGGCGAGGAGGATGCGCGGCGCTCCCAGGAGGACGGCGTTGATGAGGCTGAGCAGGGTGAGCAGCGCGAGGACGGTGATGAAGGTGCCGCTGCCGTGGGCGATGACGAGGCGGGCAGCGTCCGCGGCGGGCAGCGTGGAGGCAGCGAGCGCGGGGATGGAGAGGACGTGGAGGAAGGCGAGGTTCATGAGGAGATAAAGAGCGAGGACGATGAGCACGCCGCCAATCATGGCGCGGGGTAAGTGGCGCGCGGTGTCGGTATCTTCCTCAGTGAAGTAGATGGCTTCGTACCATCCGTCGTAAGTGACGACGATGGCGCGGAGTGCGGCGACGATGGGGACGAGCGCCCAAAAGAATCCGGCGTGGCGCAGGATGGGCAGCGCTGCGGTGCCGGGCTGTGCGGGATGCAGAAAACAAGCGGCGGCGAGCAGGAGAAAGGTGATGATGGTGACGGCGCTGGTGAGTTGCTGCACGGTGCTGCTGAGGCGGAGACCCATCCAGTGGAGCGCGGTGAGGAGCAGGAGCAGGGTGAGAGCAAGCCAGGATTCGCGGGACGCGGCACGGGGGAAGATTCTGGCGAGATATTCGGCGGCGGCAACGGCTCCGTAGGCAATGACGGCGCAGTTATTGAGCCAGTCGGCCCAGCCTACGGCGAATCCGGTGACGGGACCGAAGGCGCGTTTGGCGTAGATGGTGAATCCGCCGGCCTGAGGCAGCGCGGTGCCGAGTTCAGCGATGGAAAGAGCGCCGAGCAGGGCGTAGAGGCCTCCAGCGGTCCACACAAGGAGGATGGGCCAGAAGCTGCCGAGCTGGGCGGCGATGATGCCGGGCATGCGCAGGATGCCGACGCCGACGGTACCCCCGAAGATGACGGCGAGACCAAAGCCGAGGCCGAGGATGCGGCGTAGCGCGGGGCGTTGGCTGGCGGTGATCATCGGTAGGGATGACTTTACTGCCTGGGACTGGAACCTGTGGATGGCTGAGGGCCGGGCACCGTTGCGCGCATGATGCGGGGCTGCGAGGGTTTGGCGCCGGAGTTGATGTTGCCGTGGGCATCGAGGATGTCCCAGCCGGAGTTGGCGATGTAGTAGAAGTCGCGGCCAATGAGGACGCCGTGGGTTGGGTCGCCCAGCGTGGGCGTGGCGCGCTCGATGATTTTTTCGGAGACGATGGTGGCGAGCGGCGCGTCGAGGGTGAAGAGGATGACGCGCTCCGGCGAGGTGCCGTTTTGGACGGCGATGAGCTGGTTGCGATTGCAATAGAGGCCGTCGATGCCGTTGAGGGCGAAGCGGCCCTGGGGCGCGAGCCAGCTGACTTTTTGAGTGGTGAGGTCGAGGATGGCGAGGCCTCGTTCGTAGTCGGGGACGAAGAGGCGGTGGCCGTCGGGGGCGAGCGCGGGGGTTTGCGGGGAGATGAATTCGCCGTGGTCGATGCGATCGAGATGGTCGGGTGAGGCGGGGTTGGAGGCAAGCCGGTAGAGGCCGCCACCGTCGCCGTCACTGACGATGACGTCGCCGTTGGGCAGGAGGAGCATGTCGCCGAAGGCGCTGCCGTGAGGGCCTTCGACGCGGCGGAGCAGCTTGCCGGTGCGGAGGTCGTAGCAAAGGACGGCGGTGCGGCCCCAGTCGGATTTGGGCGAGAAGCTGAGGCCCTGCATGGCGGATTCGGTGGCCCAGACGCGGCTGCGGGTGCGATCGATTTTGATGGCGACGATGGGCCACGGGTCGGGGGCCGGGGCGAAGTCCGTTATGGCAGCGGGCCCGCTGGCGGAATTTGTAACGGAGACGGCGACGATTTTGTGTTCGCGGACGCTGGTGATGAGGAAGCGATGGCGGGCGGTGTCGACGTCAATATCTTCGGCCAGCAGGTTGGCGTCGGGGAGCACGAGGGCCGTGGCGGCGAGCGCGATGGGCGCGCGGTTGGCGGCCATGTCGCGCTGGAGGTCGGCGTATTCGGGGCGGTTGCGGAGGGTAGCGAAGTCGGGGGTCTTCTCGATGAAGTCGGTGGACTGGCCCATGCGGACGAACTGCTGGAGTTCGCGGATGGCGGCGACGTCGCCGTTGAGGTGCACGTCGCGGATGTGGACCTCGGCACGGGCGACTTCAAGGAGCGCGGCGGGATCGTCGTTGAGGAGGGCCTGCTGATCCTGTGCGGCGGCGAGGTTGGCGAGCCAGTCGCTGGCGGCGTGGGAGGCGCGGAGGCGAGACTGTATTGCCTGGAACTGGGCGGAGGCGGAAACGGGAGCGGGTTGTTGCGCGGCTGCGGTGAGCGCGGTGATAAGGAGCAGCGGCGCGGTGTGGAGACGCATTGAGGCCTCAGGGTGAGATGAGTGGCTGGGATGAGTTTAGAGCATGCGGCCTCAGATAGCGCGATTCCGATGGAATTAGGCCGGCGCCTTCCCGTTTAATAGGCGCAGGTCGTTTGTACGGCCTGAGGAGAACGTCGATCGATGAGGGGCTTGCGGGATGGCCGGTTTGTGGTGTGGCAGGCCATGGTTGTGGCCGCGGCGCTGATGATGGCTGCGCCTGCGCGTGGACGACGGGTGGCGCCGGCGGATCCGGTTGAGCGGCTGACGTTCACTTATAAGGGCGTGCAGCGGGCTTACTTTTGCCTGATTCCGAGCGCGGCCGATGCGGCTGCTTTGCCGGTGGTGGTGCTGTTGCATGGTTCCGATCACGATGGATCGGAAATGACCAATGCGTGGCGCGGGCTGGCTACGCAGGAGAAATTTATTTTGGTCGCGCCGAACTCGCTGCACAGCGACGTTTGGAATTCGCAGGTGGATTCTGCGGCGTTTCTGCATGCGGTGGTCGAGCAGGTTGCGGCGCGGCATGCCGTTGATCCAAAGCGCATTTATCTGTTTGGACATTCGGGCGGCGCGAATTATGCGCTGGCGCTGGCGCTGCTTGATTCGGGATATTTCGCCGCGGTTGGTGCGCATGCGGGGTCGCTGGATGACAATGAAAAGCTGTTCCGGTACGCGCAGCGGAAGACGCCGGTGGCGCTGTGGGTGGGCGACGAGGACCCGTTGTTTCCGGTGCCGACGGTGAAGGCGACGCGTGATGCCTTCGCCGCGCACGGATTTCCGGTGCAGCTGACCGTGATTCCGAACCATCGGCATTTCTATGAAGAGGATTCGAAGCGGGTGAATGCGGAGGCCTGGGAGTTCTTTGGGCGGAATGCGATGCCGTGAGGGGAACTGGCTGATGGCCCCCTTCACATAGTCGGTTCCGGTGAGAATTTGATTCTATTGGGCTGGATCGGAACTCCTGGTCTCTGCGGGTTCGGCACGCACTCAAAGCAGCCAATGTGCGGAAACCGGGCCCCCTTGTTACTGCGACACTGGCACGGAGGTAACCGGTGTTTCTCCGTAATTGGCAGCGTAGAGATGGATGCCCTCGGGATCTATCGCCAACGCGTAGGGGTTGTTACCCGCGTTGTATGTTCCGATCACGGCATTTTTGGCGCCATCGATCGCCGTAACACTGTTGCCGTGGACGTTGGCTACATACACGCGGTTATGCACCGCATCGACCGCGACAGCCTGCGGATGCTTGCCCACCGGCAGCGTTGCCAGCACCTCGCTCGTTCGTGCATCGATCACGCTCAGCGTCTGATCGCCGTAATTTACGGCATACAGGCGCTGGGTGAGAGGATTCACGGCAACAGCGCACGGAATCGCACCAACAGAGATTTTGGTCACATTGAGTGTGTTCTCATTCAGAGCGGTCACGTCCGCGGTTCCGGTGTGCGCCAGGTACAAGGTGTTCAGCTCCTGGTCAAAGGCGATCCCCCAGATATGCGGTCCTACTTTTACCTTCGTCATGGCGCCCGTCGCACCGTTGACGATCCGGATCCAGGGGTCTTCGTAGGTGGTAAGAAAGATCGTATTGGTGCGAGGGTCGACGGCGATTCCGTCTGCGCTGCCAACGCTCAGGGGCTGGACCGAGTTTGTGGCCCCATCGATAACAGCGACGAAATCGCTGTACGTGTTGGTTGCATAAACCTTGTTCGTGACCTCGTCCAGCGCAATCGTGTAGGGATGCGAACCGCCCTTCACGGTCGCAATCACCGCATCGCCTGCGCCGTCTATCACACTGATGTTTCCGCTGTCGGTATTGACGACGTAAATTCTGTTCGTCTTCGAATTAACAGCCAGCGCAATCGGCCCATCGCCCACTTTCACCAATTTCGTTGCGCCTGTTCGTTCATCGATTACCGCCACCATGCCCGCACCTTCGTTCACTGCATACACTTTGTGCGTAACAGGATTCACCTCGACGCCATGGCTGGTGATGAGCCGCCCCTGCGGCGCGGAATGATCACTCTGCGCCCCGCAAGGTGCTGCCGAAACGAGCGCGATCGCCAATAGAGCGCCGGCAAATGAAACCATGCGGATGCCCGGGCAGGAGGAAATCCGCTGGCGGATGCGAACGGAGAGATTCATGTTGTGAATCATGCCTCGTTTGCACTATATTAGCAAACGTTAGAAAGCAGGCGGCATGCGATTTGCTCCCGTCGAAGAAGACTCGACCATGGCCCGGTTCATGCGATCTCTGTGCTTCGTAGCGGCCTTTGCCTTCGCCGCAACTGCGGTCTTTGGGCAGAACAAGCCCTTCCGTGTTTTGGCGTTCTATTCCACTCACGTTGAACAAGACCACGTGGACTTCGCCATGCAGGCTATGCCGTTCTTCAAGGCCATGGCGCAGCGCGATCAGTTCGACTTTGAGACGACATCGAACTGGAACGACCTGAACCCCGCGACGCTGAAGCAGTATCAGGTCGTTCTCTGGCTAGACGACGGTCCCTCCACTCCCCCTCAGCGTGCAGCTTTTCAGGACTACATGGAGCACGGCGGCGGATGGTTGGGCTTCCACATCGCAGGCTGGATGGATAACCGCGAAGTCTGGCCGTGGTTCGCCGATTTTCTCGGAACTGTTTTCTATGGGAACAGTTGGCCTCCGCTGCCTGCCGAGTTGACCATCGACGATCCGTCGCATCCGGCGGTGAAGGGCCTGCCGGCAACGTTTCTATCGCCCGCCAACGAATGGTACAGCTGGAATCCCGATCCGCGAAAAGAGCCGAACATCAAAGTGCTGATGACTCTGGCTCCGTCGAACTATCCCATCGGCTTCAAGGACACCCTCGCGGGCGGCGATATTCCGGTGACATGGACGAACACAAAATACAAGATGCTCTACACAAACGTGGGCCACGGCGACAAGATTTTCACTAACCCTCAGCAGAACCTCTTCTTCGAGAACGCGCTGCTGTGGCTCGGAGGCCGTGACTCAGGCGGCCTCCTGAGCCCGCCGGGAACTCAACGTCCGCGATAGCGCGTTCTGACTGAATACAGGGTGGTGTGCGACAGGATGTAGAGCGTCTTCCGATCGCTGCCGCCAAACAGAAGCTGGATCGGCCGCTCCGGAACGTCGATCGTATCGATCCATTCGCCGGATGGGTTGTAGACGAAGATTTGGCCAGCGGCGAGGTAGACATTTCCCTCGGTATCCACTGCTACTCCTTCGCCGCCCTGCTCGGCAAAGAGCGTTGGCGCCGAGATCGATCCATCCTGGCCGACATTGATTTTCCAGGTCTTTTCTTCCGACTCATCCGACACATAAAATGGCTGCCCGGCCGTTACAGGAACGAGACCGAAGGCGCGAACTACATCCTGCATCCTGATCCCGTAATAAAGATCGTCGTTGATGAAGTCCTGCTTCACCGGAATGAAAATGCTCTGGTCAGGAGAAACGAATTGCCACGGGCGTGGGGCGGCGATCGCCATCGGAAAATCGTTCTCGTTTCGCCAGTAATCCACCGGAAGCACCGCCGTCATCCCTGGGCGCGGCGTCTGCGGTTCAGGCTGCAGAATCGTGATGCTCTCATCGCCGGAGTCGGGTTTGAACGAATACACGGTCGACTTTCCCGCGTAGGAAACTACCAGCAAATCTCCAGACTTATCGAATGCCAGGTTCACCGGCTGAAGCGGATTTTCGCGGACCGTTTGCAGATAATGTGTGCCTGCGTTCCAGCGATAAATGGTGTTCCACCGCGCCTCGATAAAGTAAGGGTCGCCGGAGGGTGAGACCGCACCGCCCGATATATTGAAGAATCCGCCTGCCAGCTTCGTAATGTTCGCTTCGGCCTCGAACACGGCGTGCGGCTTCGCCACAGCTGCGCCAGGAGCATCGCCGGAGATATCGAGCCACGAAAATTCGCGATCCCTGATCTCGATATCGCGTGTCTGGTCATAAAGACCGTTGTCAAAGGAAGCCTTGCTGTCGCTGTAGCAATGGAAATTGCGGAAGTGGATATTCTTCGATGCAGTCACCTTTGCGGCGTAGGAAAACGGCTGATAAGTGCTGACAACGCGATACGAATGATAGTTTGCAAACGTGATGTTGCTCGAGTCCTGCACATCGATTGGCAACGCAAATGCGCTCTCGCCGCTCTCCTCCTCCGTTTGCAGCGCATAGATGCTCCAGTTCGAAGCATTGCGCAGCATCACCTCGTTGCGAACATGGTGTTCGCTGGACAGTTCATACACTCGCCCGGGGGTAGAAGTATTCGATATATACATTCCGGCCTGTGCGAAGGTGCTTGGCGTCCAGATATCGAGGAAGGTTCCGCCCCCGCCGTTAGTCACCCACAGGCTGGGGTACTGCGCGTTCCATTTGCGCTTGATGTTTGAGTCAGCGGTATGCGTGTTGTTATAGATGCTCCACGAGCGGCGGTCTGCTGTGTGCGCCGGATCCAGGTCGGACGTGCCATGCCCGCCGAGAAAGCGCACATCGTTCATCATGGAATTGGCGCCGGCCATCCATTTGGCTGCGACCGCCCGCGGATTGATGCCGTTGGTATAAAGTCCGATACCCGTAACAATGTTTGTGCCGCCCTGCGGCGCTTCAATCATCGGCCTGGCCTCGCCGACACCCTGAAATGCAGGCGTATTGTCGGCAATCACAATGCGCGTGATGCTGGGATGCAGGCCGATCAGCACCGTGTCGGGCTTCAGCTCAATCGTGTCGGTAACGAGATACTGACCGGCAGGAAAGTAGATGGTGCGATGTTCATCAATTGCCTTCCGCAGCACTTCGGTATCGTCTGTTACTCCATCGCCTTTCGCGCCCAGGCTGCGGATATTCACCCACGTATTCATCGGGGGCAGGTCAGGAATGTCCGGAGGAAGTGGAGGCGGCATCTTCTCAAGCGCCGATGCCGTAAATACATCGCGAATAGACGGGGTGTCTCCGATGTCGTCGAAATGCAGGCCGTGCGAGAAGGTCTTAACCTCATAGAGCGCGCCTTTGCCGGCAACTTGTCTTCCGCTCTCGCGATAGGAAGCAAAGACCGGAACGTTGCGGCAGATCACGCCTTCCATGTTGATTTCGGTGTGGGCATTCTTCTCGTTGCTGATTACGAAGGCCGACCCGCTTATGTTATCGAGCCGCGCGTCCTTCACCCACAGCTCATCAGAATAATCAGGGTCAATGGCAACTGCTGTTGGAACATTTCTGAACTGCGGGCGCACAAGCGTCAGGCCGGCCTCGTGTTCGCGAATCGCCGCCACGCTCTGCCCTTCAAATGTCGCATCGATTACGGTGAATTGCCATCCCGGAGACGGCTTACGCGTCCAGATCCCATACTGGCCGCCGAAGAAGCGCACATCCTGTGCGACGTTGCCTCCGTCATGAATCCCCGCAAGCCCTGAGCCGATGTGAAAGTCCATGTGCGCCAGGTAGCAGTGCTGCGCATAGCGCGCGCGCACTCCCACAGCTCCCGGGTTTCCATCCTGAATTTCGATATCGATATTACTCATGGCGGAATAGAACGTTCCGGGATTGGCGTCTTCAATCCTGAACGGCTCGCCCGCAGCTTTGGCCCGCGATGGGCGGTCGCCGGCGAAGAAGACCATGTACGCCGGGCCGTTCTGGAAATATGCAGAATGCGGCGCGACCAGAAACACCGGGCGCGTCGGGCCATAACCGATCAGGCGGATTCCCGGCCAGACATAGAGCGTCTTCGTCAGGCGATATTGACCTGACGGAATCAACACCACGCCCTCACTGTTCGTCTCTTCCTGTTTGTCGATTGCCTGCTGCAGGGCGTCCGTGTCATCGGCAATTCCATCTGCATGTACCGGAAAATCCGCCGGAGTGACATAGACGGCCTTAGCGTCTTCAGGGCGCTCAGGATAATAGGAAGCCGCAAACGCCGACGCGAAGGAAGACAGGATCAACGATGAAACCAGCATTCTTGTGAACATAGAACTCCCATGGTTTTCAAGGAGGAATCGAAGAGGTGTGTGCGCCAGCCGGAGAAGACGACGGCTACTTCTGCTGCGCATCCTGGTCGTACACATCGGGCTTCTCCGGATTGAAGTGCAGATCCTTCCATGTATTTCGGAGCTGTTCTTTCAGGTCCTTGTATTTCTGGTACTGCTCGACCTCGCGCTGTGCATCCGCCGTGCGGCCCAGCCGATGGTATACCGTGCTCAGGCGAAAGTGGATGATGACATTCGTCGGATCCTCTTCTTCCGCATGTTGCAAGAGCGGCTCAGCCTTTTCCGGCTGATTCATACTGAGCTGTATTTTTGCCAGCTCATAGTTGGCCTCAGGATCATCAGGCTGTAACAGCAGCGCACGCGAGCCCAGCTCATAGGCCTTCTTTTGATCGTTGTCGCGCAGGGCGATGTCTGCCAGCCGCAGTGTCGTTTTTTCGTCGAAGGGGTTCTGCGCCAGCGCGGCTTCATATTCGGCTTTAACCTCTGCGGTGATCGCCGGCGTCGCCGGTTGTGTACTCAGCATTTCGGCGAGCTCATAATGCAGCCCTGGCAGCTTTGGATCGATCTTCAGCGCTTCGCGGTCGTCTCGAATTGTGCCGGCCGTATCGCCGCGCTTCGCTGCTTCGTGGGCCGCAGCCTGAACCATGAGTGCGGACTTTGGCGCCACCAGCGACAGGCTGAGGATCGACTCGCGGGCCGCGTCGGAATGGACGCGATACGCGACGTAGAGCACGTCCGGGTTTTCCGGATCGATGGCGCGCAGCGTGCCCACGATGCCAGACGCTTTGTCCAGATCATCGCTGGCGGTATAAATTTCGATCAGTTCCAGACCCGCTTCCACGCGAACTTTCTTGTCCTGTAATTCAGGGAACGATTTTTCGAGGTCGGCGCGGGCGGCCTCAGTGTCGCCGGTGCGCCGCTCGCCCATGCCCAGCAATGCCTGTATTTTCCAAAGGTCAGGTTTGGCGCGTAGCGTCTCACGAAGGTTTGGAACCGCAGCCTTGTAGTCGCCCGCGAAAAACTGGAGGACGCCGAGGTTGCCGCGAGCGTCGACGTTTGTGGGATCGAGCGCAATCACTGCCTGGAATTCGGGGATGGCCGCTGCAGGCTTGTCTTCGCTCAACAGGCGATGCGCCTGCTGAAGGTGGGCTTCGATCTGCTGTTGAGGAGTTGGCGCGCTCTGACAGAAACAGGGAAGGGCAAGGCATAAAAGCACGAGCAGCGATGAGCCCTGGATGCTTTTTCGGATCATGTCGAGATCGTACCGCGGAGGGAGGAGCACAGTTGTGTCAGAAAGGGTTGAGCTCAAAAAGGAAAACCTGAAGGACGATGGATGCGATCGTCGTCCTTCAGGCAAGGAGGCACTTAAAACGTGATCTGTCCGGTGATCTGCATATTTCGGCCGCCCACGGTAGTACCGCCGATGGTACCAGCGCCCTGCGGCCTCCCCGGAGTCGACAGGTTCACAGGATCATTGAAATTTCCATCGGGCGCGTCGAAGTCCGGATGGTTGAACACGTTCGAAGCATCTGCGCGGAACTGCAGACCGATGCCCTCGGTGAAATGGAAGGTCTTCCCCATTGAGAGATTCGTCGTGTCTACCCCCGGTGCACGCAGTGAGTTGCGCCGCGAGTCTCCGAAGGTTGCGTTCGATGCAATCACATACGCCGTCGGGTCGTACCACTCGTTGATGGATTTCCTGATCCCCGCCTGAGCGTTGTGCAGCACATTCGGATACCATGCGCCCGCCTGCGAATAAGAGTTATTGGAGCCGTTGTACGTCACGGTGAACGGATTGCCGGTCTGATTGATCACGATCGCCGACACTTGCCATCCGCCGATGCCCGCGTCCAGAAGACGATTCTTATTCAGCCAGGTTCGCCCGAGGCCGAACGGCAGCTGATACACAATGCTGCTCTTCAGCGACTCCCGAATATCGAAGTTGGAGGGCGCATAGTTGCTGCCGACATCGTGGGCATTCTGGAAGTTGATCGTACCGCCCTGACCATTGAATGGAGAGACGTCCATGTCGTTCAGGAATTTCGACCAGGTATAGGCGGCCCCGAATGCGATGCCGCCTGCCAGCCGCTTGTTGACCTGCGCCTGCAACGCGTTGTAATTCGAGACGCCATTGAAGGTGCTTCCACCAATGGACTGGAACTGGGGATAGGGACGTCCGCTCGGATTGTCGGTCGGCGACAGGTTTTGTGCGGGGACCTGGTTGATGTCACCCTTGAATTGCATATTGGCCCCATGTTTGCCGACATAGGAGACCTCAGACGTGATGTTATGGCTGAACTCGTGCTGTACTCCGAGCGACCAGGAATAGAAGTAAGTCAGTGGAGTGTGATACGGATCGTAATTCAATGCGTTCTGACCGTTGTATGCGGTCGGCGATGTGGAAGCGTTCACGTAGGGAAGAGGAGTCGAGGTGCCATAGAGGACGCCCGGGCCTGAGAGCGACGTGACTGGGGCGATGCCGTTGGTTTGGTCCTGCGCGTTTCCTGACTGGCCGTATCCCTGGCCCTTCGCATTTCCATACTGATCGACGCTCCACGGGCTGGTGTACATGCCCCACCCTCCGCGAATGACGGTCGATGACTTCAAAGAATATGCGAATCCCAGGCGCGGCAGCAATCCGGAATACACATTCGCCTGTGCCTGAGTGCGATGGTGTGCCGGCGCAAACCACATGGCGCCGTAGTTGCCCGAAGCAGTATTAAAGATTGTCGGATCGAAGTCGCCCATGCGGCCGTGCACTTCGCTCCAGCCTCCCTGGATTTGGTAGCGAAGACCCACGTTCACCGTGAAATTGGGGCGAAGTTTGATGTCGTCCTGAATGAAGAGCTGCGGATCCTTTTGGCGGCCGCCGAACAAAGGTGAGTTTCCCGCTCCCCAGCTTTGCACATCGCCCAGCAGGAAGTCGGCCCAGCCTGCACCGCTGCCGCTGGCGGCCAGACTTGCCTGCGTGTACTGGCCCGAAAAGTTGAAATCTCCGGCGTCGACGTTGCCCCAGGAAGTGGAATTGTCCTCCAGCATGATGAGTTCTCCACCGAAGTGCAGAACATGCCTGCCGCGAATGAGCGTGACTACGTCAGAGGGCTGGTAGACATTCTGCGCGTAGATGGTATTCGTGCCTGCATAGGGCGAATCGCAGCAGATGTTCCCCGAAATGTAGAGATTGGGGAAAACATTGGCCTTGGCATACTGCAGCCCGATCGTCGCCGGTATGCCTGCGCCCAGCGAGAACGGCGTGAGAAAGCTCCCCTGCCGGTTGAAACTGAACCGGGCTTCATTGACGAATGTGGAGCTGAAAGACCACACATCCGAAGTCTGGCTTGAATAGTCCGAAGTGTCATCGTGGTAGCACGCAACCGGGCAGGTCCACTCGGAGTAGACGGGAGAAGTCGCGTTCCTGACGGCGATGGAGGACGTCAGGCGGTTTTTGTCGTTGAAGTCGTAATCGACCCGCCCAAAGATGCGCGTGGAGGGATAGGGGGTTGGGACTACATAGTAATAGTCGCCGTTAATCCCCAGGCTGGTGTTCTGGTTGGGCTTCGGAAAATACTGGAGGACGTTTTTGGCGACAGAATCGATCCTGCCGGAAGGGATGATGTTGTCCGCTGCGAAGGGAAAGCGGCACATCTGGCCGTTCACCGTGGTTTGGGTTGCCGGGTCGAATATTTCTCCCTGGTAGACCACGCTGTTGGTGCACGGATTGATGATGTTGTTGCCGTTGCCGTCCGTAACCGGGATTCTGTTCCCGTTGCCATCCAGAGGCTCAAGTTGCGTCAGGTCGAATTGTCCGTTGGGTGTATTCACGCCCTTCAGCTGATCCGTCGGCATGCTGGTAAAGCCGGTGTAGTTCTGGTTATCGATGGTCCTGTCGTAGTTGAAGAAGAAGAACATTTTATTCCGGACAATCGGCCCGCCGATCGAGCCTCCGAACTGATTGAACCGCAATGGCGGAATGGGCTGATCGGGCGCGTTAAAGTAACTTCTGGCGTCCAGGGCATCATTCTGGAAGTGCTCGTAGGCAGAACCATGAAACTGGTTGGTGCCGCCCTTCGTGATCTGATTGAAAACTGCCCCCCCAATTCCATACTGCGCAGAGAAGTTTGAATCCAGGATCTGAACCTCGGACACTGTGTCGAAGGTATCGTCTTCCACATCGGCGCTGTGCGGGTTGGTAACCGAGCCGCCATCCGAGAGGAAATTGTTGCTGTAAGGCATGCTGCCGTTCAGCGAAACAGCCACTCCGGGATTCGTCACGCCGTTTGCCGACGAGGCACCCGCGCTGCCGGGCAGAAGGATGGTGAAGTTGGCCCAGTCCGCCCCGACCTGCGGCAATTGCTGCATGGTTTTTTCATCGAGTGTCGTGGACTGCTCGCCGCTTTCCGTCTGGAGCAGAGCCGCGGTGTTCGCGGTGACCACCACTCGTTCCTGCGCACTCCCCACCTTCAGACTTCCGTTCAGCGTAATGACGCCAATGTCCAGCGTGATCGGACCGAGTACCAGCTTTTCAAACCCCGGGGCCGTGATCGTGACTTTGTATTGCCCGTTCGGAGTCGATACTGTGTCGTACAGGCCAACTTTGTTGGTAGTGAAAAGCTTCTGCTCGCCGGTATTGATATTCAGCACAGCGATCGAGGCGCCAGGCAGTACAGCGCCGGTTGAATCGGTGACCGTGCCGCGTATTTCGCCGGTGGCGGAACTTTGAGCGTT
This sequence comes from Acidobacteriaceae bacterium, assembly GCA_035482355.1. Lineage (GTDB taxonomy): Bacteria > Acidobacteriota > Terriglobia > Terriglobales > Acidobacteriaceae > Palsa-343. The sequence continues at coordinate 23,536 of DATHQV010000164.1, forward strand.
CGCAACTGCGGCTGCGCTGAGCAGAAGACAACACATCACCAGCCATCCGATTGATTTGCAGCACATATTCAGCAGCCTCTCCTGAATCAAGCCCATCTCCTCTTCCATTCCTTTCCAGCGGCCCGGAACCGGCGCCGTTCATCGCGTAGCCCGGTATTTTCCGGGTGAGTTTCGGTCGCGCCGTGCACTGCGGACCTTCCCAATCTTCAGGACAACCGGTATTGCAAAAAATAACCGTGACATCCTTCGTAACGATTAGTTAGTATGTACTCCTCGACCGGACGAATTGGCAAGCTCTTCCACAAAAAAGTTCAGGATGGGACGGCTAAACGCGCCAATCCCGGCCTTTCCTGCTGGAATCGCACCGTCGGTGAACTGGCGTATAAAAGCGAACATACTGTGGGGCTTCGTGAAGCGATCAGCAATCCGCATTTTGGCATTCCCTCTCCTGCCCATCGTGCTGTTCTTTTCCGCCGGGCGATCCATGCGCGCTCAGGATGGCATCCCGAAAGCCGCATGGACACGTCCGCTGGGGTTGCCGCTCCAGAACGCCGGAGTGGCGCGCACGCCTGGCGACATTGACGACGGGTCGTGGCAGGGCGTTCCGGTTGGCGGCCTTGGAGCCGGAACCTTCTCACGCAGTTATCGTGGCGATTTTTCTCGCTGGCACATCAAGGCGGCTGTCCATAAATACGAGACTGTCTACGCCGATCAATTCGCCATGTTTCAGCAGTCGGAAGGAGACGCGCACGGCGTCGCGCAGGCGCTGCTCAACGGGCACCCCTCGAAGGGTGAACTGTCCAGCTGGCAATGGGATTATCCCGTGGGCGCCGGCGACTACTATGGCCTGTTCCCGAAGGCATGGTTCGACTACAAGTGGGACAAATTTCCCGCTCACGTCACGCTCGAGCAGTTTTCGCCTGTGCTGCCCAACAACTATCGCGAATCCAGCTATCCCGTCGCGGTGTACCGCTGGCACGCAGAGAATCCCACGAACAAGACCGTGGTCGTTTCGGTCCTGCTCTCCTGGGCGAATATGTCCGGCTGGTTCCGAACCTTTACCCGCGACTTCAAGGGAGCGCCGAGCCAGGGAAACTTCAACAGCTACGCGAGCGAAGCGGTACCTGGCGTGGGAACGATGAAGGGCATCGTCTTCGATAGAAACCGCGCGGGAACCCTGCCCAATGAGTGGGACGGCCAGTTCGCCATTGCGGCTATCGAAACGCCCGGTGTCGAAGTGACCTATCAGACCACGTATCAGGCAAGTGGAGATGGCAAGTCCGTCTGGGTGCCATTCGCAAAAGATGGGCGGCTTTCCGACAACACAAAATCGTGGGTGAGCGACAAGGAAGAACTCGCCGGAGCCATCGCGTTGCGCTTCACTCTTCGTCCCGGCGAGAAGAAGGTCATCCCCATGGTTCTCGCATGGGACTTCCCCGTCGTTCAGTTCGGTGAAGGAAGAAAGTGGGAGCGCCGCTACACCGATTTTTACGGCACATCAGGTCACAACGCATGGAAGATCGCCCGCGACGGGCTGCTGCACTCTGCCGAGTGGAGCGATGCGATCGACAAGTGGCAGGCGCCCTATATCAGCGACGAAAGCAAACCTCTCTGGTATCGCAGCATGCTCTTCAACGAGCTCTACGTGTTGACGGACGGCGGAACATTCTGGGGGCGACAGCAAGGCTCGAATCCAAAATCTACGCCGAGCTTCGCTCTGCTGGAATGCTTCGATTACGCCTATTACGGAACACTCGATGTTCGCTTCTACGCATCGCTTCCGTTGCTGAAGTTCTGGCCCGACATCGACAAGCAGGTACTGCGCGAGTTTGCCGACACCGTTCCAAAGGAATGGTCCGAGCAGGGCCTCTGGGTTTGGAAGTCTCAGCTGACCGATGAGCCGGTCACGCATAAACGAAAAAACATTGGTGCGGTGCCGCACGACCTCGGCGTCCCTGAAGGGGATCCCTTTATCGCAGTGAACGAACCGGGGTGGCAGGACACGAATAACTGGAAGGACCTTAACTCCAAATTCGTGCTCATGGTCTATCGCGACTACGTGCTGACCGGTCGCAAAGACACGGCCTTCCTGCGCGAGACGTGGCCGGCCATGAAGGATGCGATCCAGTATCTGCGCCAGTTCGATCACGGCGTTGGAATTCCTGAAAACAGCGACTATCCTGACCAGACCTACGATGACTGGGTTGTCCACGGCGTCAGCGCCTACTCCGGCAATCTGTGGCTGGCGGCTCTACGCGCCGGTGAAGAGACGGCCCGCATTCTGGGCGATACAAGAACAGCAGCGGAGTATCATGCGCTCTTCCTGAAGGGGCAGAAGACCTACATTGCCGATCTTTGGAACGGTGAATACTTCCGCTACGACACGGGCAGCGATTCGAAAGACGATATTCAGACCGATCAGCTCGCCGGCCAGTGGTACGCCAACCTCACCGGCCTCGGCGATATCGTGCCCCACGCTATGCAGGTCTCCGCGGCGAAGAAGATCTTCGACTACAACGTGATGAAATTCGGCCACGGCGAGATGGGCGCGGCCAACGGAATGACGCCTGAGGGCGCGATCGTCGATAACGCCGAGGCAAAAGAGGTCTGGGTGGGAACAACCGAAGGCTACGCGGGACTACTGATGAGCCTGGGCATGAAGGATGAGGCCTGGAAGACAACGCGAGGGCTCTACCATGTGATCTACGAGGACAAGGGCTACTGGTACCGTACGCCGGAAGCATGGGACGTCACCGGCAACTTCAGGGCCGGAATGTATATGCGTCCTATGGCAATCTGGGCGCTCGAAATGACAGCGCAGCCATCGGGAAAATAATTCGATCTTCAATCATTCACGGGGGCTGGAACATGCAGCACAAGCGGAATCCGCAGGGGTTGTTGTATCGAATCGCGTGCGTCCTGATCGGCGTGGTTTTCTGCACGGTTGCCGCAGGTGCGGCTGCGAAGCCGCGGGGCCCGCAATTCCGGATCATCGCGCTTGCCGAGCACGGTGGAATCCACCAGCCCTTTGTCGAGGCTGCGAAGATCTGGCTGAACAAACTGGCTGCGGATGACAACTTCACTGTCGACTACATCGAAAACACCGATCCGATCAACGAGGCATTCCTCTCTCGCTACAAGCTATTCATCCAGCTCAACTATCCGCCTTACAACTGGACACCGACCGCGCAGGCCGCATTCATCCGCTACATCGAGAAAGGCAAGGGCGGATGGATCGGCTTTCATCACGCCACGTTGCTCGGCGAATTCGACGGCTTTCCGATGTGGCCCTGGTTCTCGAATTTCATGGGGGGCGTCCATTTTACTGCATATATTCCCACCTTCGCCGATGGAACGGTGACTGTTGAAGATTCCTCGCACCCCACGATGAAAGGCGTTTCATCACCGTTTCTGGTGAAGCAGGAGGAGTGGTACACATGGGACAAATCGCCTCGTCCCCACGTTCACGTGCTGGCCAGCGTCGATGAAAGCACCTACAGGCCCGACACCAAAACCAAGATGGGCGATCATCCCGTCGTCTGGACCAACGAGCACTACAAGGCCCGCAACATCTATATCTTCATGGGCCATCATCCTGACCTGTTCGAAAACCAGGCCTTCACGACCATCTTCAGGAACTCAATCTTCTGGGCTGCGCATCAGACGAGCGCGCTGCAACCGTAGGCGCAGAGGGCTATTGTCCCTGCCAGTACTTGTTGAAGCCGATGTAGTCGGAGGGCATGGCTGCCAGCAGTTTCCGGCGCAACTCCAGAATATCGACCGAGCCCATCGTGCTGTACAGCACCTTGCCACCGGGGCCAAGCAGCACCGTATAAGGCACGGCAGACTGCCACTTCGGGTCGAACGCCGCCTGCAGCGCGGCCGTGTCGTCGGATGCAAAGAGCAGGTTGCGGCTGGTCGCTTGTTTTCGTTGCAGGAAGCGAAGAACGCCCGCCTTCTCATCCGGCATGTTTGCCGATACCGTCACCAGCTGAAACCCACGGTCACTGTACATGCGGAACGTATCCTGAAGATCGGAAAATTCCGCTACGCACGATCCGCACCACGTCGCCCAGAAGCTGACCAGCGTGTAATTGTCGCCGGCATTCGCGCGCAGCTTCTTCATTCCCGCCGCATCCACCAGATCCACCGTAACCGGAGCCGCATCCAGCTTTTGCTTGTAAGCCGCGACCAGCGAGCGCTTCTCCGCCCACTTCGTCGTGCATCCGAACACGCCCGTGTGGGTCACCGCAATCGACTTGTTGGCCAGCAGCGCGTCAATCGCGTCACGTGCATTCTGCGTCGTCACCTTCTCGATGCGATAGCTGTTGTCAAAGCGGCCTTCATAGCGCAGCTTACGGTCATTGTCGAAGACGAAAACATGCGGTGTTGCCTGCGGCCCATAGGCGCGCGTCACCGCCTGGGTGTCGCCGTCATATAAATACGGATAATGAAGGTGCTTGTACTGGTAGCGGACCTTCATGTCGTTCAGTGTGTCGCCGAGATCGGAGGAGTCAAGCTCCTCAATCGTCGTTGCCGACGGATCGTTGCCCTGGATTGCTACGATCGCCACGCCGCGCTTACTGTAGTCCTCGTAGAGCTTCTCGATGCGGCTCTCATACATCTGCGCGATCGGGCAATGGTCGCAGGTAAACACCACAACCAGGATCGGGCTGCCCGCGTAATCGCTCAGCTTGTGAATTTTGCCGTCAACGCCGGGAAGCGCAAAGTCGGGCGCTTTTGAGCCAACGGCAAGAATAGGATGTGATGTCTGCGCATGGAGCGCCAGCGACAGCATCGAGATCAAAACCAGATTCAACAGCTTCCGCATCGTGTTTCTCCGTGCAACTCGGCTACGCGAGCTTTCGCGCGTAGGCAACTTCCTGAGCCATGTCGTCGCTCGTGTCGCCTTCGTGCTCGTACTCGATGGCGATCAAGCCGGGGAACTGTTGGCGGTGCAGCTCCTGCATGACCTCGGGAATCCGCGCGACTCCCGTGCCAAGCAGCAAATTCACTTCTCCGCCCTTCGCTTTTACGTCTTTCAGGTGGACCATCCGCAGGCGCGGACGAAGAGCACGAAGGGCTTCCGCCGGATCGTATCCGCAGGACGCAAAGTGGCCCGTATCCGCGGTCGCACCCATCGTTTTCGACAGCGGTGCAAGCGCCTTCAGGACATCCTCCGGGCTTTCGTATGCGAATCGGATATTCGGGAAGAAGTGGTTGTGCAGCCCGAAGGTCAGCCCTTCCTGCGTTAAACGCTCGTCAATCCGGTTCAGCACGCTGCCGGTTGCGTCTCCGGTAATGTTACCCGCGCCCAGCAGCCTGGCAAAGCGAATCGCATCTTCCACGTCCTGATCGTTGTTGATCGTTGCCGCGTACCAGGACACGCAGCGAATCCCCGCGCGGTCGAGCTTTTCTTTCGTCGTCCGGAACAACTCGTCCTTCGGATGGCTCAGCAGCATAAACTCCACGCGCGACATCTCAATCTTGCCCACGCGCAGGTGGTTCAGCTGCTCGATCATCGCTTCCATCGGCATGCTGTGGTAACTGTAGGTGCCCACGCCGATATCAAGATGAGTGAGCGCCATCAGCGGTTGAGCCGCCGCCACCAGGCCGCTCGCTGCGGCAAGCTTCACAAAGTTCCGGCGTGTTGTCATCTAACAGGCCATTTTGGAGCGGTTTGAAGAGCGCTGTTTATAATGTTTCATAACAAAGGGTAGTCGAGCACATCGTTTGCAGCACTGTCAAGAATCGTAGCGCGAGTTTACCTACGCAGGATGCGACGTTAGATCGTGGGCTGGGGAAGCACCACGCCCGGAACCGCATCGAGCGCCAGCGCGATCGCACCGGACAGCACCGCGCGATTCCCCGGCGAGCTGGGAGACACCTTCGGCACGGCGAATTCATTGCCCTCGAGCTGCTTTCTCACAAAATCGATCAGCACCGGATGGCTGCCCACTTCTCCCCCCAGCAGAATCAATCCCGGGTTGAGAACAAGCGAAAGGTTGACGATGATGTCCGCGACAACCTCCGCTCGCTGGCGGACAATCTTCTCCGCTTTCGCATCGCCCGCCTGCGCCAGGTTCAGAATTCCGACCGCGTCCATTTTTCTGGTACTCGGCGAGGACTTTCCGCCGTCGTCATGCCAGCTTTTCAGGATGCCGGAGCTGGTGAGCACGGTTTCCAGCTCGCCGAACTCGTGAATGGTGGGCAGCCTGCGCGAAGTCGACGGGAGCCGCAGATAGGCGATCTCTCCGGCAGACCAATGGGAGCCGTGATGGATTCTGCCGCCCAGGAAAATGCCGGCGCCGACATTCGTGCCGATATGCATGAACACGAAGTCCTTTTCTGCCTGGGCTGCGCCGCAATACTTCTCGCCCAGCGCGGCAAGGTTCATGTCGTTTTCCACGATCACCAGGCAGTTGGTGACCTTGCTCAGCATGGCGCGCAGCGGCACGGAGCGCCAGCCTTCCAGCGTGCTGATCGACAGCACGCTGCCCTCATCCACATTGGTGATGGCTGGTACGCCCACCACAACCACCAGCAGCTGCTCGCGCGTTCTCCTGTGCTTCCGCAGCAGCGTCTTCAGCTCTTCACCGATGTAGCTGCAAACGGCGTCAGGCGTGGTCTTTCGATTCTGTAGGTGAATCTTCAGCAGATCTAGTTCGCTTCCGTTCAGGTCGGTGAGCAGCAGAGAGATGTTCTGTGCAGTGATCTCTACGGCCAGCAGGCAACCGCGTTCCGCCTTGAAACGAATCATGTCCGGTGGACGGCCGCCACTCGATTCCCCCTCACCGAGCGGCTCGACCAGATCTTCCGACAGCAGGTCTTTGACTACGTTTGTAACCGTGGGGGCGCTAAGGCCGGAGGCGCGCACAAGATCGGCCCGCGAGCAGGAGCCGCACTCGCGCAACAAATTCAAAATGCGGTGCGCATTCGCATGACGCAGGACCGATGGTCTGCCAATTGGAATCGGTTTTTTCTTCACGCAGTCCCGGAGCAGAGAGAAATCTAATGGGTTACTATATGCCAGCCCTTCCGCACAGTCACCCGGATTATGCACGTTGCGCCTTTTGGCGCAAAAGAAAGCTCTTGCATGTTCTCCAGTTTGAATGATACTTACGAATCATTAGGAAGTATATAAACTGAAAGCATGCCTCCGCGCTCCGCTGCAGGATGCCATCGTGGATTTCCTCGCAGATCTGCGCATTGCGGTGTGCTTTCTGCGCCAATCAGCTTAAATTCCGGCGAGACTCCCGGAATCATGAGAGATTTAAGACCGTGTGACGAGAGATGAAATGGGAGAGATAAGCCCCAAAAAGCCGCGCTGGATCGCAGGCGTAGAGCCCCCGAAGGAATTGCTCTCGGCCACGGGTACACAGATCCTGGAGCTCGAATGCCGCGAACAGCCTGCCCGGCTTCGCCAGCTGATTCAGTCTTATCATTCCGATCCCTCCCTTCGCGCCGAGCTGAAAAAGCTGCGCGACGCCGCGCAGAAAAAAGGCCCGATCCTGTTTATCGGAATGGGGGGCTCCTTCTGCTCCTCCTTCGGCGGCTCGGTTCTGCTGCAGACGCATGGAAGGTTTTCCGTCTCTGCCGACGCCGGCGAATGGCTGCACTATGCTCTGTCGACCTGGGGCGATGCGGCCGTGTCCATCCTTCTTACTACGTCCGGCGAAAGCGCGGAACTCGTCGAACTCTTCAAAATCGGCAACAGCAACGGCAACGCGCCGGGATTGATTTGCAACAATCCCGCCAGCATCTGCTGGAGCCTCGCCCAGTACAAACTGCCGATCCTCGCTGGGCCCGAATACGGCAACGCAACCAAGACGTATACCAACTCAACCGCCGCGGGCATCATCCTTGCGTCGGAGATTCTCGAGCTTCCCTGGAAAGAGGCTGCCGATCGCGCTGCCGACGTCTTTGCCGCAAACCTCGACCCGATCTTCGCGCGGCGTGATGCGCTCGAATCCTTCTGCCGCGGAGCCGCCAATATCGAAGTCATCGGCCGCGGAGCCGCCTACGGAGGCGCGATCATGAGCGCGCTTACCATTCGCGAAATGAGCGGGTTCCGGGCCGCGCCGCATACCGGCGCAGGGTTCAAACACGGCCCTGAGCTCGACGTTGACGCCTCGCACGTCGCCATCATCTTTGCGCTCGGCAGAGCTGCGGATCTTGGAGTGAAGCTCGCGCAGGAGTGCAATCGCAGGGGCGGCAAAGTCGTTCTTGTCTCTGCACAGAATTACGATGCAACCGACAAGCTGCTTCCCGTCAGGATCGATGCGGTGCCGGAGCCGTGGGAAGGCATCACGTCGCTGCTGGTGCCGCAGGCGCTCACGCTGGGCATGATCGAGAGAAACGGATGCAGGCTGCCTCCGCGCTTTCAATATGGTGTCATGGAACAGTAGTCCGAATCTCTTTGCTGAGTAAGAGGAAACTTTGTCTGAACCCGTTATCACCGCGCAACCCGAGGTCCGCCGCAGCTTTCTCTGGAAGGTGTCGCTCATCGCCGGCCTGGGCGGCATTCTCTACGGTTTCGACATGGGCGTTATCGCTGCCGCATTGATTTTTGTGCGCGAATCTTTTTCGCTCAGCACGCGCATGGAAGAGGTTGTGGTCAGCGTTGTGCAAGTCGGCGTATTGGCTGGCGCAGCCGCTGGCGGCGTGATTGCCGACCGCATCGGCCGGCGGGCAACGCTGCTGTGGGGCGGCGTAATCTTTCTGGCCGGCTCGCTGCTTGCTCCCGCATCGCCCAATGCCTTCACGCTGATCATCGCCCGCGCTCTGCTCGGAGTCGCCATCGGGTTCACTTCCGTCACCGCTCCCGTCTATGTCTCAGAACTGGCGCCGCCGCAATCGCGCGGAATGCTGATCGGCCTGTATCAGTTCGCGCTTACGCTGGGTATTGCGCTTGCCGATCTCACGGGATACTGGCTTGCGGGGGAGCATGCGTGGCGCCTGATGTTCGGTTTGGGAGCCATCCCCGCGGCGTTGTTCGTCCTGCTGCTGGTTACGCTCCCCGAAAGCCCGCGCTGGCTCTACGCGCATGATCGCATCGCCGAAGCTGAATCCGTTCTGGGCCAATATACAAACGCGGCTGGAATTCGCTTGCTGGTCGACGATATTCGCTCCGGACTCCAGGTCAAGGTTGAAAAGCGCTGGGGCGCTCTCTGGAGCCCCGCAGTCCGTTTCTCGCTTCTGATCGCTGTTGGCTTCACCGTTCTGCAGCAGGTCACCGGAATCAACACGATCATCTATTACGGCCCGCGGATCTTTTCGCTGGCCGGCATTACGTCGAACCGGAACGCAATCTTCGCAACGCTTCTGGTCGCTGTTACCAATGTGCTCGCAACCATCATTGCTCTGGTGCTGGTCGATCGGGCTGGCCGCAAACCTTTGCTCTATGTGGGACTCACCGGGATGACGGCGTCGCTGTTTCTGCTTTCGTATTCATTCCACAGCCCGGCCGCATTTGGAGCAGCACCCGGAGTGATTGCCACCATCTGCCTGATGGTCTACATTACGTGCTTCGCATTCAGCATGGGGCCCATCGCCTGGATTCTCGTTTCCGAAGTATTTCCGCTGCAGCTACGAGGCCGCGGAGTCGCAGCGGCTACCATCGGATCGGGAGCGTCCAACTTCATCGTGTCGATCACCTTTCTTTCACTCATTAACGCCGCGGGCAATACGTTTACCTTCGTCATCTATGGCATCTTCTGTATCGTCACGCTGATTTTTGTACGTTTCATCGTTCCGGAAACCAAAGGCCGCGAGCTGGAAAGCATCAGCACCGAGGCCAACGCAACAACGTCATAAGTAAATCGGGCAAGAGAAAACCCACACATGCAAAACTTCGCACACGAGGTAGTTGGAGGAATGACGGAACTGCAGGCTGGGAGCACCATCGCCACGCAGGAGGAGCCATCGGCAGCAAAAGGGGGCGGCTATGTCGCAGGCATCGACATAGGAGGAACCAATCTGCGCCTTGCGCTCGCCAACATGGCCGGAACCGTCGTAGCCAGGCGGGCCTCTTCCACCGTCGGCGTCCGGGATCCGCATGCAGTCATCGTCCTCATCAACGAAGGTATACGCGAGCTGCTCGAAAAACTCTCTGCTCCCTGCAGCGCGCTTAATGCTGTTGCTGCCGGAGCTCCTGGGATTACCAATGTTGACAGCGGTGTCGTTATCGCAACCTCCTACCTGATGGGATGGCGGGACATTCCGCTGCGCGCGCTGCTCGAAGACGCTCTGGGCGCCCCGGCGATAGTGGACAACGATGTAAACCTCGCGGCTATCGGAGAACACTGGATCGGCGCTGCAAAGGGAGTGCAGGACTTTGTCTTTATCGGCATTGGAACCGGTGTCGGTGCAAGTATCATGCTCAACGGCGTTCCATTTCGCGGAAGCAGCTGGGGGGCGGGCGAAATCGGATACATGCTCGTCCCGGGGATCAAGGAGTTTCAGTCAAAGCCGGGAGAGCCGGGCGGTCTCGAAAGTATCATCGGAGGCGACGGCATCCAGTTGCAGTGGCAAAGCATCTGGAGCGCTGACAAAACCTCGCTGCCGAATCACCTCACCGCCACGCAGATATTCGATCACGCCCTCGTTGGCGACGCTCTTGCTCAATCCATCCTCAAGCAGACCGCCCGCATGCTGTCGCATGCCGTCTACAACATCAACCTGGTGTTGAACTGCCCGCTTTTTGTGCTTGGCGGCGGCGTCGGAGTGCATTCCGGCCTGTGCAATGCAACGGAGGAAATGCTGAAGCGGCTGAAGATGCGCGATCAGCCGAAGGTCATCACCAGCGCTCTTGGAGCAGACGCGCAGCAGATGGGCGCGCTTCGCCTCGCGCTCGATCTCGCGGGGGCGTCGAAAGAGGGAGCGGGCGGGGACCAGGCGTAACTGGCCAGGTTCGCCACGTCTCCCTCTCAACTTTCACGCCACAGTCGCGGACACGTTCTCAATTACCGCGGTCTCTGAATGGTCCTTGTAGAGCGCGCCTTCCTTCATAATTACGTGCAGATTTTTCTCGTGGACTACCAGGTCGAGGTCCTCCAGAGGATCGCCGTCCACCAACAATAAGTCAGCGATGTAGCCCTCTTTGATCTGGCCCAGTTGGTCGCCGAGGCCCATCACCTGCCCGCCAATGCGGGTGCCGCACTGCAGAGCCTCGTTCGGGGAAAATCCGAGCAGATCCACGAAGTGCTTCAGGTCTCGCGCGTTGTCACCCTGTGGCGACTGCGCAAATCCGTAGTCTCCTCCAATCAAAATGCGCACGCCGCGTTTGCGAAGCTCGGTATAAACCGCAGCCGTATTGTCGATGGTGCGCTGCATCTTCCGCCCCACTTCTGAGTCGCGATAAAAGCCGAACGGCTCGCCTTCATAGAGTGTGCTGTAGATGATCCCGATGGCCGGGCCCACAAAGATGCGGTCCTTTGCGGATTCGAGCATGTCGATCGCTTCCTCATCCGCCGACTCGCAGTGGTAGATCACGTCCACGCCGCAGCGGATTGCGCGCTTCACCGACTCCGCGGCCCGCGCATGGCAGTTCACTTTTTTGCCGAAGTCGCGCGCCACGTTCACCGCGGTCTGCACCTCCTCTTCGCTCATTACCGTGAGTCCGCCGTGGGCTGCGGGGCTGAGATCGTCTCCGGAGATGTTCACCTTGATGTTGTCCACGCCTTCCCGGCAACACAAGCGCACTGCCTTCGTCAGCTCCTCTTTGCCATCCGCAATCAGCCCGAAGCTCTCGTAATACATGTGCGCTTTGCGCTCGTCGCCCAGGCCTCCGGTGACTGTGATTTCCGGACTCGCCGCGCGAATGCGCGGACCTGGGAATTGGCCGGCATTCACGGCGTTCCGGATCACCACGTCCAGCCGCAGCTTCGATGTAGCTGCGCTGTAGGCACTGGTGAAGCCATGATCGAGCAGCGTCTTCGCATTGCGCACTGTCAGAAGAACATGCTCCTCCGGCGGGATGTTGCCGAGGTCGGAATCATTCACCGCGCCGCCAAAGGAAATATGCGCGTGTCCTTCTACAAGGCCGGGCATCAGGGTTCTGCCGCGTGCGTCAATTACGGTTGCTCCTTCCGCCGAAAGCCTCGACGGCATGTACGCAATCGACTTGATTCTGCCGTTTTCCACGAGCACATCGGCCGGAAATGCGGGAGCGCCGCTGCCGTCCCAAACGCTCGCGCCACGAAAAAGAATTGGCTTCATAACAGGGTTCTCCTTGAGCTTTGATGGTTATTGAAAATCGTCCGCCACATAGGCGCCGATACGTCCCGCCAGGCCGGGCGACAATCTCTCGATCACAATTCCATAAATAACGGAGAGGGCCAGAACGCTCAACGCAATCCACGGAAACAGATTGAACGGGCGCGCCTGACCGGGTTGAATCAGACCCCACAGCGGAAAGAGCATGATCAGCGTTCCGGCAATCGGCAGTGCACAATGACGAAATATATCGAGTTCGCTGCGATGGTGCCGAAGCACATACACGGGCAGCGCAAGGTTCGTGAGCATGTAGGTAAGAATGATCGGGATCGTGCCCATCGTGCCCGCATAGCCGAAATAATCCAGGGGAGCGATCCCGCCGAGCAGGCTGAAACCAAGCACCAGCGCGACGGCGATGATAAGAAACACCCACATGGCGCTGTGCGGCGTGTGGTGCCGGGGATGGATCTTGCCCAGAAACTCCGGCAGGAGTCCTTCGCGCCCGGAATTAAACAGGATGCGCGCCTGCGCATTGACCAGGCCGATGAGCGAACCCAGAATGCTGGTCACACCTGCCACATATGCGATGAATAATAATGCGGGAGCTGAGACCTTCAATCCATCGATGAAGGGAAGTCGCGAGGCGCCCAGTGCATGCGCGTCCATCCGGAATCCCACCGCGGTTGCGTAGGAGAGGAATACATAGAAGAGGCCGATCGCCAGTGTGCCCGTAATCAGCGCGCGAGGAATGTTGCGGCGCGGCATTTTTGTCTCTTCTGCCAGCGATGCCGAATTCTCCCAGCCGATAAACAGATACACGGCCAGAGGAAACCCCGCTCCCAGGCCGGCCAGCCCATGCGTCAGGCTTGAGTATTTGAACGGAGCCAGGCTCAGAAACTGCGGGTGTGCCGCCATCATCAGAACACTGCCCAAAACCAGAAGGCCCGCCTCGAAATAGAAGAACACGCCCGACCAGAAGGTTGACAGACCGATACCTCGCATCACCAGCCATCCGGTTGCTGCCGAGATGAGCGCGGTAAGAACAACCCAGTGAATCGACAGTCCAACGACAATCTTCAGCGTCTCCGAGATCCAAACACCGGCAATCGACACTACCGTCGATGCGGCAACAATATATCCGAAAGTGAGAAACACCGAGACGGCAGCGCCGATGGAAGGAGAGAAGGCTTTGCCGGTAAAAGTCACGAACGAGCCGGCCGACGGAATAAAACGCGAGAACTCCGCAATTGTATTCGTCAGGAACAGAATCACGATCATCGCGGTAATGATCGTCAGGGGGGCCGCAAGCCCGGCGCCCTGGACGATCACCGCGAACCCGAAGAAGAAGCTCATTGCGGGCGCGATGCTGGCAAGCGTCGTCGCCACGATATGACTCAGGGCAAGCGTGTTGCGGCGGAGCCGGACTTCGCTTCCGGACCGTGCGCCAGAGAATAAATCGCTCAATGACATCTGTCGCCCACCCTTGCCAGGAGGCTGGCTGGATTTAACGAATTCCCGCGGCGCGGTCTACTCGTCCTTCACTTCATTGCGCAGCAAGCCAATTTTTTCGATCTCGACCTCGCACACATCGTCCTCCTTCATAAATAAAGGAGGAGTGCGGGCCACTCCCACGCCCGCCGGCGTGCCGCTCACAAGAATGTCGCCGGGCGAAAGCGTAATCGCCTCGCTCAGCAACGAGATGAGCTTCGCCACGCTGAACACCATATCGCTGGTCGAAGCATCCTGCACCGTTTTGCCGTTGAGCCGGGTCTGAATGCGAAGCCCCTTCCCACCGCGCGGCAGCTCGTCCGCAGTCACGAGGTACGGCCCGAACGCCCCTGTTCCGTCAAAATTTTTCCCCATGGTCCACTGTGGAGCCTTCTTTTGATAATCACGCACCGACGCATCATTGAAAATCGAGTAGCCGATCACATGTTCCAGCGCGTCGTCTTCTGAAATATGCCGTCCGCCTTTGCCGATTACCGCGACCATCTCTCCCTCGTAATCCAGCTGAATCGAAACTTTGGGCCGCACAATCGGAGCGCCAGCCCCGACAAGGCTTGAAGTGAAACGCGTAAAAATCGTCGGATAATCGGGCGGAGTAAACCCACTCTCCAATGAGTGATCGACATAGTTTAGTCCCACGCAGATGATCTTTCCGGGGGCCGACAGCGGCGGCAGAAAAGTCACGCTGTCTGAATCGATCTCCTCACCCTTTTCAAGCGCAGCAGCCGCAGCATTGAGCGCGGCACAACCCTTGCGAACAAGGCTGTCGAGCGTGCCCGGATATCGTGCGTCTCCTGAAAACAGTCCGCGAAGGTTTCCGTTTGAACCCGTAGCGACGCCCAATCCTTCACGCTCACCGCTGCGAAATGCGCCAAACCGCATTGCTCATCAACCTTTCACACGATGGCAATTGCTCAACTGTCCGCTTACTGCCTCGAACCATCCAGCCTCGCGTTTTTGCACTCTTTCACCTTACGAGATAATTTATATTTGTCAACGGATAATATATTTTTATAGCGAGTCGGGAAGTGGTTGAGGTACGGTGTTTGACGAGGGCTCAGGCGCGGGAAATGAAAACAGTCGCAATCGGTGAAGGTTCGTCCAACATGACGGAGGGAGCCTATCTGAGTTTGCGGGCGGATCTGCTCGCGTGCCGCATTCTGCCGGGAAGCAAGCTGAAAATCCAGGACCTGTGCGCGCATTACTCGGTGAGCCTCGGCGCAATCCGCGAGGCATTGTCGCGTCTCAGTTCGGAAGGTCTGGTGGTTGCCGAGCCACAGCGGGGCTTTCGTGCCGCGCCCATCTCAGCCGCGGATCTCGAAGATCTGACGATGGCGCGCATTGAGATCGACAGCATCTGCCTGCGTCACGCCATCTCCGATGGGGATGTGCAGTGGGAGGCCCGCCTGGTCGCCGCTGCACATCGTCTGGCTCGCACGCCGGAACGCGACGCCGGCGATCCGGCGCGATCGAATGAAGAATGGGCGGTTGCTCACGCGGCTTTTCATCTCGCGCTTGTCGATGGATGCGGCAGCCCCTGGCTTCTCCATCTTCACTCGCTACTTTATGCGCAGAGCGAGCGCTATCGGCGGTTGTCGGTCCCCTTCGCGCCCAAAGGGCGCAACGTGAATAAGGAGCATCAGGCGATCGTGAATGCCGCGTTCGCCCGCGACTCCGAGCTGGCAGTTCGCCTGATCTCCGCGCACCTGACAACAACTACGCGCATTCTTTTGAACGCCGTCGTCAAAGGCAAACCGCTGCTCGACAATGCGCACGACCGCGACGCCGTTACAAAATAACCCGTCTTTGATTCCTGCCCGTGGAGGACCGCACGATGGCCGAAAAATACTCCTGGCTGCAACGTCAGCGAAAACCAGCTCTCCTTACTGGTCTCAGCGTCCTCATTTGTATGCCGGGACAAGCGCAGCAAACCGCCTCCACTATTCCTCCGCCGTCCTTAGCGCCAGCTATCAAACCTCTGCTGGTCGGCTACGTGCCTGCCTATAACGGCTCAAGCCTCGCCGGTTCGATCACCGGTCTCGACCTCTCGCGCATCACGCACCTCAACATCGCCTTCGGAAATCCGCCTCAATGCAGCGGCCCGTGTACCGCGCAAAGCGACATGACGTTCAGCCTCCACGGCCAGAGCGATCCCGATATCGACGCGTTCGTTGCGGCCGCCCACACCGCAGGCGTCAAGGTGCTGCTCTCCATCGGTGGAGGCGGAGGAGATCAGCGCATCATTCAGTTCTATAACGTTGGTTTGTCGGCGCCGCTGGTCGCGTCACTGGACAAGTTCGCTCGCGCACACCAGCTTGATGGAGTCGACCTTGACATCGAAGATCCCAGCAACATGGGCGCTCCCTTCGCAACGCTGGTATCCACGCTTACCTCTACATTCCATCCAGAGGGGAAAGTTGTAACCGCGGCGGTCGCGCCCTATCTTCAGGGCTCCATGCCCGATGCGGCGCTTCATCAATTCGATTTCATCAACGTCATGAGTTACTCGTCCTGCGCTGCGGCAGTCAACGCGCTGCAGTTCTACGCGCAAAATAAGAAAGTTTCGAAGAATCAGATCGTGCTGGGTGTGCCCTTTTTCGCATCCAACTCCGGCGACAGCAAAGAGGAAGACTACGGCAAAGTGCTGGCCGCATATCCCAATGCCTGGCGGGTGGATACGGTCGGCGGGGGCGCTCTCGATGACGGACAGGCATTCTCTTATGTTGGCGAAGGCACTATGGCGCAGGAGACGCAACTCGGGCGGCAGTATGGAGGAATCATGATCTGGGAGATGATGGGCGACGCACCTTCCCCGCATTCGCTCTTAAAGGTCATCGAGCAGAACATCGACTCTCCCGCCGGCGTCGCAGCCATCAGGTAACCGCGCGCCAGATTTCCTGAGATGCAATCAGGGAATTTCAGTTCTCGTCGACTCTCTGGCGCTAACGGAACCGCCGCACGCGCAGCGTGTGCCGCCCCGACCGGTAGAATCCCACCACGTACACCGTTGCGCGGCTCTTCGTGGAGAAAATCAGTTGCCGGATGCGCAGCAGCGGGCTCCCGCAGGTGATTGCGAGAAGATCCGCCAGGCGCAGGTCTGCATCTGTCGCGTCGATCTCCTCATCTGAGTACGCCAGCTCCACGCCGAATTCCCGTTCCATTACGCCAAACAGCGAAACCCGCTCCAGCGGCGCGTCCACCAGGTTCGGATACTCATCGGCCGACCAGTAGCAGGTCTCCAGCGCCACCGACTCATTGCCCGCCAGGCGGACACGCTCCACCTTGCCCAGCCGGGCGGTCGGTGCGAGTCCCAGCCGCGCCGCAATCTCCTGCTCCCGGGTCGCCATCTCGCGCGTGACCACGCGCGAATTGGTTGTCAGCCCCAGGCTCACCATATGCTCTGTGTAGCTCAGCAACTTGTTGAACTGAACCCGCGGCCCGGCCACGAAGGTTCCCGCTCCGTGGCGCCGTTCCACGATCCCATCCCGCGCCATCTCGCTCAGCGCATGGCGCGCCGTCATCAGGCTCACCTTATGCAGCCGCGCCAGTTCGCGCTCTGACGGAACGGAATTTCCCGGTTTCAGTTTTCCTGAGTCGATCCGCTGGCGGATGGCCTTCTGAATCTGCTTGTAGGCTGGTTCCGCGTTGCGGTTCCGCATCGTTTTCTTCACTGCGAATACTGGTGACGGTCTCATCCGGTCTGACCTCATGTTTTGCGCAGATTCACACGGCCGCCGAATTCAGTTCCGGCCGACTGGAAGAATGCATCCTGCTCCCCAGTCGTTCCGAATACCAGAGCAGAGGATCTGCTATAGGGCGGCATCCTGGCAGAGAACTGATTGCTATATAGCGGACACGGTAGCATCGAACCCGGAGAATGTAAACACTGCCGTTCCTGTTGCCAGACGGTGGGGGAGGGTTGGCCCCTTCCCTTTACCAGCCCCAAACCCGCTGCCGCTCCGGTAATTGCGAACATTGCGCTCCAACCACCGCCTCTCCGGCCTCCGTCGCCGCCTTGTCCACAGGGAAGCTCCGCAGCCCCGCCGCTTTGGGGCGTGGCGTCTTTCCTGGGATTGCTATATAGGGCTGCGAATGTGCTATATAGCTACCCTTATAAAACTTCCTAAAAAAAGTAGTTGCTTTTTTCTGAAAACCGCCATACGCTAGGGGCCACATTTCTGATGCTCTTTCCCCTGCTCCCCAGCAGAAATGCTTTCGGTAAGAAGTGAAGCTTTCCGGACAGCAGCACAGTGCGAGCGCGCATTGCTCGGTTCGTTTCGATGCGCTCGGTCAGGTCTATCAATAGAATCGCCCCGCATTCATTCTGCAGTGAGTCGAGTGTATGTTGCAGAACCAGAAGAAGCCGGGAGCAATTGCGCAGTTCACTTTTCATGGAGGCCGCGACAATGGGTAAGAAAGCAATCTCGTTATTCGGTTCCCTGTTGGTAATTCTGACCGTTCTGGTCCCTTCGGTAAGGGGTCAGGAAGTCACCGGATCGATCGTCGGTACGATCACCGACGTAAGCGGCGCTGCCGTCCCCGGGGCAACGGTCAAAGCGACATCGGTGGATCGGGGTACCAGCTTCAGCGACGTGTCCAACGATGCCGGTCTCTATCGCATCGCGGCGCTGCCGGCGGATAACTACACGCTCACGATTGAGAAATCCGGATTTGCCACGGTCTCCCACAGCGCGTTTGTCCTTGCCGTCAATCAGGTTGCACGCATCGACGTGGCGCTCAAGGTTGGGCAGGTAACCGAAACGCTGAGAGTGAGCGGCGCGCCGCCAGTTCTGGAAACGGACTCAACGCAGGTGAATACTGTCATCAACGCGGAGACCAACGACAACCTGCCGCTCGCCTCGCGCAACTATGTCCAGCTCACTCTGCTGGCTCCAGGCGCGGTCACAACCGATCCCAGCAGCTTCAACAACGGCAACAATACCGCTGGTTATGGAGGCCGTCCGCTGATCAACGGCAACCGCGAGCAGGCAAACAACTTCCTGCTGGACGGTATGGACAACAATCAGGTTTCTGACAACCTGCTGGGTTACACGCCGGCACCGGATGCGATTCAGGAGTTCAACCTGATCACGAGCAACGCTCCGGCCGAGTTCGGGAATTTTGAGGGCGGCATTGTCAACGCCACCATCAAGTCGGGGACCAATTCATTCCACGGCGATGTATGGGAGTATTTCCGCAACGATGTCCTGAATGCGAACAGCTGGTCCAATAACCTGACGGGCCTGGCGAAAAGCGCAATTCGCTGGAACATGTATGGCTTTACCTTCGGCGGCCCGATCCTGAAGAACAAGCTCTTCTTCTTCGCCGATTATCAGGGACAGCGGTTCGATATACCGAGTTCACAGGGGCAGATTACCGTTGCCACTGCGGCTGAACGCACGGGCGACTTCGGCGCGCTTTGCAGCGCGGGCTTTGACACTGCAGGAGACTGCAAAGGGACGGGTCAGCTGTACAACCCCTGCGCGTCCTTCACCGCGCCGTGCACGCCCGGGTCTACTCCGGCATCGCCGCGCAACCCCTTCCCGTTTAACATGATTCCTTCTGCGATGATCAGCCCGGTAGCGTCGAACCTTTTCGCTTCCAGTCTCTACCCCGCCGCGACAAACACTAAGCTGCAGGATAATGCGATCAACACCGCAGTTTCAGCTGAGAATGTGGACCAGGGTGACTTGAAGGTCGACTACTCGCTCGATTCAAAGGACAACATTTCCTATCGTTTCACCCGGGCCTATCAGAACAATCCCGCTACGAACTCAGTGGCATTGTTGTCGAATAGCTATGCCACGACGCCGATTTACAACACAGTAGGCGACTGGACCAGGACGTTTTCAAGCACCATTCTGAATAACTTCCGCCTGGGCTGGAGCCACATCACGCTCAACAGCGGCAACAGCTGGGCTTCGGGCGTAGGCGATCTCGGCAACACGCTGGGCATCGGAAACGGCAACCCTCCGAACGTGCCCGGCCTGCTGGCCCTCAATTTTTCCAACACCACCCTCAACAATTTGGGCGCGTCCGAGGAGACCCAGAGTTTTGATGACCACGTCTGGCAGGGTGAAGATTCGGTGAGCTGGAACCGCGGACGGCACAGTTACAAATTCGGCGGCCAATATTGGCGCGAAACGATCAAGACGTTTTACGCCGGTAATAACGGCGAGTTGGGATTGATGGACTTCAACGGACAGTTTACTGCCGTCAACCCCTCTTCGGCCGGGAACGGAACGGGCGACGGCGGCGCGGATTTTGTACTTGGCCTCCCGCAAACGTATGGGCGTGGCGTGAGCACAGGCGCTACATGGCAGCAGTCAGAGAACGTGATTGGCATCTACGCCGAAGACACATGGCGGGCCACCGACAACCTCACCCTGAACCTTGGCCTGCGCTACGACGCGCATACGCCCTGGGTGGAAAGCAATAATGAACAGGCCAATTACAACATCAACAGCGGGCAAATTCAGCTCGCGGGCCAGGATGGAGCCAGCCGCGCGCTCTATAACGGTTTTTACGGCGGGAGGGACTTCCAGCCGCGCCTCGGTTTCGCATGGACACCCTCAAGGATGAGCAACCGCACTGTGGTGCGGGGCGCGTTCACCATCTCGTCCTATCTTGAAGGTACGGGTACCAACCTCCGCCTTACCCTCAACCCGCCGTACACTCCGGCGGAAATCAATGCGGTTTACAGCAACGATAACCTGCCTCTCACGGATACGAGCCAGGGCATTGTAGGCACCGGATCCAACTTGTCATGCGCGGCGCCGGCTTACGCCTGCTACGCCCAGTCGCTCATGCGGGTATGGGATCCCAACGTGCAGCCGGCGATCGCGTATCAGTGGAACTTCACCATCCAGCAGCAAATTGCGAGTGGAACAACCTTCCAGATTGGGTATGTAGGGCAAAAGGGCATTCATCTGATGGTGCCGTTCGATTTTGGGCAGAGAGTGCTCCAGTCGAATGCATCCTGCAGCTCGCCGCCGTGTTCGTCGGACAGCCCTTATTTTGCGAAGAACCTGCCACTCTACAGCTCGCTGGGCAACCCGGCTCTGACAGACAGCGATGGAAACCTTCTGTCGGCGGATAATAACGGAGTTAACGAAGGGGCAACGATATCCGGCACGAAATCAAATGGAAATATGGAGTACAACTCTCTGCAGTCCGTTTTGCAGAAGGAAATGTCGAAAGGGCTTCAGGGACAAGTCTCCTACACGTACTCGAAATGCATGTCTGACAACACCGGATATTACGGAGCGTGGAATAACGCGCTGAGCGCCTCGGCGTACTGGCAGAATGTCTACGATCAGAGGTCGGAGTGGGCGCCATGTTATTACGACGCCACGCACGTGCTGTCTGCGTATGCTGTTTACCAACTGCCCGTTGGGCGCGGTAAGCAATTTGCCGGCAACGTCCGGAAGTCCGTCGATGAAGTGATCGGCGGATGGGCCGTGAGCCCGATCGTGTCGATCCGTACCGGGTGGCCACTCCCGATTTTTGGAGCGTCGGACAATTCCGGCACCTTCAGCCGTGGCGCGCGGCCGGACTGCAGTGGGCTGCCGCCAATCCAGAATACGAAGATTCCAGGGATCGGCACCCAGTGGTTCACCAACAACAACAACTTCACTCAGCCGGCAGTTGGATCATTCGGAAACTGCGCACCGCAACTCAGCGACCTCCGGTCGCCGCGTTACACAGATGTCGACGCCAGTGTGCACAAGGATTTCTTCGTGACGGAGCGGCTCCGTGTGCAATTCCGAACTGACTTTATTAATGCCTTCAACCACGTTCAATACAATGCTCCGAACACAACAATCGGACCAACGATGGGGCAGATTACCGGAGCGCAACCACCAAGGAACATTCAGCTGGCTTTAAAGATTTATTATTGACAAATCACACCATCGCACATTTCCGCTACAGGCGCAGATCGCGCCTGTAGCGGTGATTTATTATGGTTTGAAAATACTTTGAAGAGCAGATCAGGCAGAAATGGGTAGCTACCGGGTCGGGTCGTCCGCCGTCTTCTTCTTATTGATTGCCGCGCTTTCTGGATTCAGTTCCAGGGCTCAGCACACCGGATCAGCTTTACCAGCAACCCGAATTCCACCGCAACAAGCGATCACCCTGGCCCAACAAGGCCACTGTCGTGAATCGATTTCCGCCCTCGAGGGGGCTATGGCGGGGCAGGTTCCTGCGGAAACGCGAAAGCTCGCCGGCGTACTCGGAATTCGCTGCGCTCTTGCCCTGGACGATCGGCCGGCCACTCTGGATTTTATTCGCAAGCTCAGCAGAGATTTTGGTCGCGATCCCGATGTGCTGTATGTCATCGTGCATGCCTACACCGACCTGTCGTCGCACACGGCCCTGGATCTCGCTCGATTTGCGCCGCAATCCACGGCTGCTCATAAATTGAATGCGGAAGCGCTGGAAGAACAGGGCAAATGGGAGCCTGCAGAGCTTGAATATGAGGAGATCCTCAAGAAAAGCCCTGACGCTGCTGGAATTCATTTTCTGCTGGGCAGATTGTTGCTCTCGCGGCCCGATGGCGGGCCGGACGCTCCGGCACGCGCCAAAGAGGAGTTCCTGAAAGAACTTCAGATCGATCCCGCGAACGCCGACGCAGAATACATTCTGGGGGTGCTTGCGCAGCACGCCGAGGACTATGACGAAGCGATTGCCCGCTTTTCACAGGCAGCGAAGCTCAATCAAAATTTTGCTGAAGCTTACCTCGGATGGGGAGCTTCCCTGATCGGCGACAAGAAATATCAGGAGGCAATCATCCCTTTGCAGCGCGCCGAGCGCCTGACGCCCGGAAATCCCGACATCCACAACGCGCTGGCGACCGCCTTGGCAAGGACCGGGAACAAGGCCGAAGCAGAAAAGGAATTCGCGATTCTCCGGAGCCTCAATTCTGCTGATCATTCCGATGCACCTGCTGGAGGTCCACCGCAGTAGTATTCATATCGCCGGTGTATTCCGCCGCAGACTCAGACATATCCGGACAAAGACCACGTCGACATGATGGATCAGATACGCACAGCGCGATGGACACGGCGGCAATTTGTGTCACAAATGATCGCAAGCGCGCTTCTGATTCCGCAGCGTCCGCTTTTCGCCCTGACTCCCTCAACACAGGACCCTTTTGTTCTGGTTCCCGCTGCGGAAGACGGCATCAAGTGGGTGCACACGTCGGGAGCATCGCCTGAAAAATATCTTCCGGAAAGTTCAGGACCGGGTTGTGCTTTTTTCGATTTCGACAACGATGGCTGGCTGGATATCTATCTTGTGAACAGCGGCAAATGCGATTTCTATAACCCCAGCTTGCCGCTCCGGAACGCGCTGTATCGCAATAATCGGGATGGAACCTTTACTGAGGTGACGGAAAAAGCAGGTGTTGCGGCCGGGGGGTACGGCCAGGGAGTCGCGGTCGGCGATTATGATAACGACGGTCTGCCCGATCTGTACGTTACGCAGTACGGAAGAAGCATCCTCTACCACAACAACGGTGATGGAACCTTTACCGATGTGACGGAGAAGGCAGGAGTCGCGGCTCCGGGATGGTCGTCGAGCGCGGTATGGTTTGACTATAACAACGATGGATTGCTGGATCTTTTTGTCTGCCGGTTTGTCGATTTCAGCAAGGAGCTGAACAAACCCTGCGGCATCCATGAGGATGGCCTGCGGCACTACTGCATTCCAACGGTTTACCGGCCCATGCCGAGTTGGCTTTTCCGCAACAATGGCGACGGTACGTTCACAGACGTCAGTCGAGAATCAGGCATCGCCGGCCAACTGGGCAAAGCGTGGGGAGTGGTGGCGACCGACATCAACAACGACGGCCTGATGGATCTCTTCGTGAGCAACGACACCGTTCGCAATTTTCTTTTCCTGAATCGTGGAAATGGGAAGTTTGAAGAAATCGGAGAAATCGCCGGCGCAGGCTACAGTTCCGACGGGCGCGCCCGGTCGGGAATGGGCGTCGACTCGGCAGATTTTGATCAGGATGGCTTCATGGATCTTTTCGTCGCTAACCTTGATCGTCAATCGTACTCGATTTACCGCAACAATCATGACGGGACCTTCGACGATGAAGGCGGACCGACCGGCATTGCCGCTGCTACTTATTTGATGAGTGGCTGGGGACTCAAGTTCTTCGACTTCGATAACGACGGATATCTGGATCTGTTTTTGGCGAATGGAAACCCCGACGATTTAATCGACCGAATCCACTCACAGGTAACGTACGAAGAGCCTCCGCTCCTGTTCCAGGGCACGGGTAAGGGGCTCCGCAATATCAGCCAGCAGAGCGGGCCAATTTTTGCGCGGCCAATTTCGGCGCGCGGGCTGGCGATCGGTGATTTCGACAACGACGGCGCGATTGACGTACTCATTGGAGTCAATGACGGCGCCCCGCTCCTGCTGCGAAACACCACCAGCGGTCAGAATCACTGGCTCGGAATCAAGCTTGTCGGGACCAAATCGAATCGGGACGCGATTGGGGCGCGGATTACCTACCAGGCGCAGGACTTCAAGCAGAGCCGGATGAAAGTGGGGGGTGGCAGTTACCTTTCGAGCCATGATCCGCGGATCGTTCTTGGTATCGGCAAGCGCCCAAAGTTGGATTGGGTCGAAATCAAGTGGCCGCTGCCTGGCGGTAAAACTGAGCGCATTACGGATTTGCCCATCGACCGTTACGTGACGATTATCGAGGGCCAGGGCAAATGGACGTAAGGGCGACGGGGGAAGATCGGCGCTGTCGACTTCGGACGACGATAGCGCCCAAATACCCCTTAACGTACCGCTTTTGTACCGCCGGCGTGTGCCTTGCGTCCGGGCAGAAAACCCCTGATCCGCGCCCACTGTGCTTCGCTCAGTTCATACCGGCTTGGGGATATGGCCCCGGGGCACCAGGTTTTCGCTCCGCGGCTAAGTGCATCTGTCGATACCGCTTAGGCGGCGCGCTTGTGCTCGCGGGCCCAGCGGTCGTAGTCGTCGTTCACGTTGCCGAGCTCATAAACGCTGTTGCGGGTTTCGACGAGGCGGTTAGCTGAGTCGATGCTGACGATGGCGCTGGTATAGATGACGCCATTTGGGAGGTTGGCGTGGCCGAAGATGGTGCCCGTGAGCCTGCGGTCCGGTTCGAGTTCGCGGAAATCAGGCGCGGAAACGCTCTCCACGACCGACCAGTTATCGATCCTTGCCTTGGGTTTGTTCATGCTGCGCTCCATTTCCGCTCTGCCTGTCTGCGCAAGATCTCTCGCGTTGTACACATATAGATGCAATCCAAAGACCAGACGGTGTGGCTGCAAACAATAGAGTTATCCGAACAGCTGGTTTCGCGGCATGCAGTTTTTACCGGATAGGCGCCGGAATGGCAGGCCACAAGGCGACGAGCAACTTGCTGCCTGGGGGCGCTTCTGAGGTGCGATTCCTTCGATTGGCGCCGGAGTGGTGATGGGGGTCCCGGTGCCGCTTTCGGGGGAACTATTCCCTAAATGGAGCATTGACTTCGGAACGGCGTCGCGAATTAATGAAGATTGCAACCCTGCACCAATTTCATCTGAGGAGAAAAGAGAATGTTTTTGCAATTGAATCGATTGCTGAAGGACGAGTCCGGCCAGGACTTGATTGAATACGCACTGATCGCGGCCCTGATTTCCATTGCGGTGATCGTTGGCCTGAACGGCCTTGCAAGCAAAATCAATGCCGAGTTCACGAAAATCGGCGGCGACTTGTAGCGTTCGCCACACCTTTGGAAGTTTCCGCACTCTGCCTGTAATACGGCGGAGAGCGTCGTTTGCCCGCTATCGTTTGCACAGACGGCGGGCATTTTGCTGCGATGTGCGCGGCGCTGCAACCATCGATTCCACCCTGGCATTTGGGTTCCGGGAAAGACGACACGCTCATGCGTGATTCAACCTATGTCCAGAACGGGGATGGGCCAATTAGCTCCAGGCCGTAGCGGCGCCAGACTGCGGGATCGGTGACGTGGGGATCGCGAACTTCGCGGAAGAAGGCTTCCATACGGCCAGCGGGGCAAAACGCGATGATCATGCGGCTGGGCGCGGCAGACACGGACGAGAAGGTGTGCGGCACGCGGCGCGGCGCCAACGCCGACTCGCCGGGGCCGAGGCGCAGGCGCTGGTCGCCGATCTGAAACGCGACGTCACCCTCCAACACATAGAACCACTCTTCCTGATCGAGATGCAGATGGAGCGCGGGGCCACCGTGGGTGAGGTGGGTGTGCTCCATGACGAAGAGGCCGCCCGCGGTGTCATTAGTGGCGACCTTGAAAAGGATGGTGCTGAAGCCGAGCGAATGCGTTTCGCTGAAGCGATCTTCGCCGGCGGCGACGACATGGAGAGCGGCGGCTGGTGGGGCGGTTTGAGCACCGGCGCTGTTGGTAAAGAGTTCTGGCAGGGCTGCGGTGAGCAGAGCGGCATCGCGCAAAAAAGAACGTCGTTCCATTCGGCGGATCTCCTGGGTGGGGGCGGTTGCATGGAAGTGTATCGACCGCGGCAGATTGTGGCCAACAAATAATGGCGCCGGCTGGGATAGGCTGGTGCTGATCCTGTCTCCCTGGTGCTGATCCGGTCTCGATGCTGAGTGCGACGAAAACGCGGTTTCATGCGATCCGGCTGCGGCTGGAGAGCCATGTTGCGACGAGCCGGCGGGATGCGCGGCTTTGGGAATTCTTTCTGTTTGTGTTCAAGCAGGGATGGGCATGCTTGTTTGGCGCGGTGCTGCTGGAGCTGATTCTGGCGACGAAGTGGACCTGGAGCCGACACCTGTGGCCTTCACACTGGCTGGCGCGGTATGACTTTTTGTTTCTGGCGGCGCTGACCGTGCAGGCCGTGCTGCTGCTGACACGGATGGAGAGCGTGCGCGAGGCGAAAGTCATCCTGATGTTCCATGTGGTGGGCACATGCATGGAGCTGTTCAAGACCAGCGTGGGGTCGTGGACGTATCCGGAGAGCAATTTTTTTCGGATCGGGCATGTGCCGCTGTTTTCCGGGTTCATGTATGCGTCGGTGGGGAGCTATCTGGCGCGGGTGACGCGGATTGTGGACATGCGGTACACGGGGTATCCGCCACGATGGCTGACGGTGGCGCTGGCGGTGCTGATCTACGCGAACTTCTTCACGCATCATTACCTGCCGGACATCCGGGTGGGGCTATTTGTGCTGCTGGCGGTTACGTATGGGCGGACGTGGGTGTATTACCGGCCGTATCGGAAATATCGGAGGATGCCGCTGCTGCTGGGATTTTGTTTGGTGGCGTTGTTTATCTGGGGCGCGGAGAATATTGGGACGTTCGCGGCGGTGTGGGTGTATCCGCAGCAGCGGCATGGATGGCAGGTGGTGGGGTTGGGGAAGTTTGGAGCGTGGCTGCTGCTGATGGTGATTAGTTTTATTTTGGTTTCGTTTGCAAATGCGCCCGCGTTGCCGCCGGCAAGCGAGAAAGCCGTCAGCAAGACGGCGGTCAGCGTAAGTCCGGTCAGCTAAGAAGCGGTCAGCGGGTGAAGCGGGCGCTTCGCGCGAGACCCACTTCTGCCAAACCCGGGTAGAAATGGGGCACCCCGAGTTTATTTTTCTTCCTGTAAACCATCTCTGAATGTATTGGTTACGACGCTTTGCGAGCTAGCGGCCTGGCGAATTCTATGGGGTGTTGGGAGCTTTGATCCTTGAAGCCCAGGAGGCTAAGGATCGGAGTGGTGCTGATGGTGGTCATGAGTGCCATGACGACCATCATGGTGAAGAGGGTGGGGGAGAAGGCACCGACGTTGTAGGCAATGTTGAGGACGACGAGCTCGACGAGGCCGCGGGTGTTCAGGAGAGCGCCGAGGGCGAGGGCGTTGCGCCAGGACTGTCCGGTAAAGCGGGCTGCGGCTGCGGCTCCGCCCATTTTGCCGAAGACGGCGGCGACGAGGACAATGCCGGCCCAGAGCCACATGCGGCTGTCGTTGAGGAGATCGAGGCGGGTGCGCATGCCGGTGAGTGCGAAGAAAAGGGGCAGGAGGAGGACGGAGACGATCATGTCGAGGCGGGCGCGGAGGGCGATTTGCCACTCCGCGACGCGCGGGAAGCAGACGCCCGCCATGAAAGCTCCGAAGAGCGGGTGGACGCCGATGGCCTGGGTAGCGGCAGCCGAGGCGAGGGTCAGCATCACGGCGATGCTGAGCAGTTCGAGAGAGAGACCGGTCTTGCGGCAGCGGCGAGTCAGAAGGACGAGCAGCGGCTTGATAACAAAGAGCATGACGGCCAGGTAAGCCCCGAGGCCGATGAGGCGGGAAGGAAGGGATGAGGGACCGCCATCGGCGCCAATGAGGGCGAGGGCGAGCGCGAGCAGGAGCCATGCGACGACATCGTCGACGGCCGCGCAGAGGATGGCGGTGGTGCCGAGCGTGGTGGACTGGAGGCCGCGCTCTTCAAGGATGCGGGCAAGCACCGGAAACGCAGTGATGCTCATGGCAATGCCGAGAAAAAGAACGAAGGGTAGATTGCCGACGCCGTGTGGGGCGAAGCGGATGCGGAGCGAATGGGCCAGGAGCGCTCCCATGGCAAAGGGAAGGAGGATGCTCATGCCGCTGGCGAAGGCGGCAGTGGTGCGCTGGCGGTAAAGTTGCTCGTATTCGAGCTCAGTCCCAATCAGGAAAAGGAAGAGGACGAGGCCGATGGTGGAGAGCATCTCGAAGGACGCGAAGGAAGCCTGGGGAAAGAGGTGGGCGGCGGCATGCGGAGCGAAACGTCCGAAGACGGAGGGGCCGAGGAGGATGCCGCCAATGATTTCACCGATGACGCGGGACTGGCCCATGCGGAGGGAGAGCCATCCGCAGGTGAGGGTGACCAGCATGACGATAGCGATTTGGATGAGAAGGAGCGTCATCGATTGCCAGGAATGCTCTTTTGAGATGCGGGTGAGGGGTTTGGCTTTGTATGGGGCTGGATGGGGCGAATTGGGACAGGAACTGGGCAGTGGCCCTGGGAAAAGAATACGCCAGGCTTTTTCGTCAAGGGAACTGGGGAGTGGAACGTCGCGGCGTTGAAAACTTCTGAAGGTGAGTGGCGGGGTGGGCGGATTTGCTTTGATAATGGAGAGAATTCCGGGAATCGAGGAACCACGGCGGGGCCGTCTGCGTATGATTGCCCATGAGCGTGGCTGGCACCATTTCGTGGAACCTGGGGCTGATGGGGTTCCCGGCACGGCAGACTGGCGAACGGGCTGGGGAGCGGGCGGGAGCCCGGAATCCGCACACCAATCCGCAGGCGGCGCCGGCAGGCCAGCTGCGGACGCCCGGCGGCCAGGAACGGCCGGCGGAACGGTGGCAGAAAAAAGAGCAGTCCGGAGCGCGCGCTGCGGAGAGAGCCGGAGAACGGACTCTAGGACGGAGCGGGCAACAACTTCTGGAGAAGCCTGTGGAAGCGCAGTGGGAGGTCCTGGTCGAGCGGTGCCTGCACGGGGACTCGTTCGCGTGGACGGAACTGGTGAAAGCGCATCACAGGCGTGTGTACGGATTGTGCTTCCGGTTCACGGGATCTACGAGCGACGCTGAGGACCTGACCCAGGAAGTTTTCCTGAAGGTGTACGGGAATCTGACGTCTTTCGACCTGACCCGGGGCAGCTTCCAAACATGGATTACGACCATGACGCGCAACCTGCTGGTGGATCACTTCCGGCGGTCACGGGCGCAGCGGTCAACGGATTCGATTGATGCGGGTTGGGACAGCGATGGAGAAGAGATGCCGTTGTCGCAGCGGCTGGCGGACCAGGGCAAGAGCCAGCACGACAAGGCAGTGCAGAAGGAAATTGAAAAGATGGTGCAGGAAGCTCTGACGAAGATATCGCCGGAGTTGCGCGAGGCAGTGATCCTGCGGGACTTGCAGGACCTGGACTATAAGGAAATCGCGCAGGTTCTGCACATACCCGAAGGTACTGTGAAATCAAGAATCAGCCGGGGACGGGCGGAACTGGCCCGTTTACTCGAGCGTAATAAAGGGCAGGTGGTGTAGCGTGGCGGATCAAAACAAATTCGGAAAGATGCCGGACGCCACCCCGGGCAGCGGCGGCCTGCGCTGCGAGGAATGGGAGGCGCTGCTGGTGGATGCGCTGGACGGGCTGTTGCCCGCAGGCGATACGGCAGCGTTTCACGCGCACAGCGCGAACTGCATGGGCTGCGCAGACTTACTGGCGCATGCGAAGCAGGGGCAGGAGTGGCTGGAATACCTGCACACCGAGCCGGAGGTTCCGGCAGGGCTGGTGAGCAAGATTCTGGACAAGACGGCCGGAGCGGGCGCGATTCCGGTGCAGGTGATTGCGGGAGCTGGCACAGAGCAGGTCGTAGGAGCGAGCGCGGTAGCCGTGCCGTGGAGGCGCAGCTTCCAGGAGACGCGGCTGCTGATGACGGTAGCGATGGCGTTCTTCTCGATCGCGCTGACGCTGAACATGGCTGGGGTGAAACTGACGAGCCTGCGGCTGGCGGATCTGCGGCCGGGAACGATTGGGAGCACGATCTCCAGGCAGTTCTGGGGAGCGCAGAGTTCGGTGGTGCGGTTCTACGACAACATGCGGTTTGTGTATCAGCTGCAATCGAAAGTGCGGGAGCTGCGGCGAGATACGCAGACGCAGCCGGCAACGCCGAAGAAGCAGTCGCCCTCAAGCCGGAACGATGGGGCGGAGCCGACCATCGAGCTGAGAGCGCAGAACGCAGCGCACACCGTCGAGCGCACAGGGTGCAGCGTACAGGGTGCAGTGCAAAAAAGAGCAGAGAACATTGCAGCAACAACACATGAAGTAAAGACCCCGGATACCCACGAAGCCGGGCCGCGGCGGATTGCATTATCCGCCGGGTGCAAGGGAAGGAGCCTGGCATGAACTACTGCGTGAATCATCCCGATGCGGCGGTTACCGCATACTGCCAAGACTGTGGAAGGGGGCTGTGCTCAGCGTGCACGCGCACTGTCCAGGGGAACATTTACTGTGAAGAGCACGCAACGGCGAGGACGGCGAGCGCTCAGGGTGCTCCGAGTGGAGCGGGCGCACCGGGCGGGATGCCCAGCGGGATTCCGGGTGGAATGCCTGGGCCAGCCTCGTATCCTTTTGGGACGCCTCCTCCGGCGTCGGGCACCAACACGGGGGCCGCGACCTTGCTGGGATTCATCCCGGGCGTGGGCGCGATGTACAACGGCCAGTACATCAAGGCGATGGTGCACGTGGTGGTGTTCGTGATTTTGATGGGGATGGGGGATCGCTACTGGTTCTTCTGGCTGCTGCTGGCGTTCTGGGTGCTGTATCAGGTTTTCGACGCGCATCAGACAGCGCGGGCGCGGAAGTATGGGTTGCCGCTGCCGGATCCTTTTGGACTGAACGAGTTGGGAAACCGAATCGGCGGGCACGCGCCGGCGAATCCTCCCGTGGGACCCCCTCCGGGGGTTGCGGGGGCCGGAGCACCGGGTTCACCCGCGAATCCTTATGTGGACCAGGCAGCGCAGTGGGGACGGCAGGCGGATGTTTGGGGTGAGCAGGTCCGGCAACAGGCGCATCAATGGGGCGAGCAAGCCGGGCAGTGGGGCGAACAGATACGGGCGAAGGTGGTTGCCGCGGAGGCGCAGGCAAGAGCCGGGCAACCGGGTGCGAGATGGGGTGGGGGACCGGTATCGCAGGGATTTACTGCGACGGCTACTCCTCCTCCTCCTGGCGGGTGGGCTGCAACGCCGCCTCCTCCACCGGGAGCGTGGAGTGGTGCGCCGGGTCCGGTACCGCCGGTTCCACCCGTGCCGCCCATGCCACCGTTCCCGCAGGTGGAACTGGAGCGGGCGCGGCGGGAGCCTATTGGGGCCATAGTGCTGATCATTCTGGGCATGTTGTTTCTGCTCAACACGATGGGATTCTTCAGCTTCGGATGGGTTGGGCATGGATGGCCGCTGGTGGTCGTGGCGATCGCGGTGTGGCTGCTGATGAGGAATGCGCGGGGACACACGGGGTTCATGCCGCACATGGGAGCCAAGCCGGGCAGTGGGCCTGGCGATGCGACGCAGGACACGAGTGCGAGCCAGCATGAGAACCAGCCGGGAGGCGAGAAATGAATCAATACCTCTTTTTGCGGCGGATGCGGGGGCCGATCTTCCTGCTGGTATTTGGCGTGACGGCGATTTTGGATGTGTACACGCCGATTGATTACGGGCGGAGCTGGCCGCTCTACCTGATTGTGTGGGGAATTATGAAGCTGGCGGAGAACGCGATATTGGCGCAGAATCCGCCACCTCCTCCAGGGCAGTGGCCGGGCGGGCCGGGCTATCCTCCGGGCAGCTATCCGGGCTCGTATCCGGGTTCCTATCCGGGTACCTACGCGGGAGCACAGGGGACGGCGGCTCCGGGCACGGGAACACAGAGTAGTGGAACGACGTCCACGACGGCGATTGTGCCGTCGCCGGGCGAGGAGAGAAGGTAAGTATGGGAAGCGCACCTCCGCCGTACGACGCGCGCTGGCAGGCGCGGCAGATGAAGGACGCCGCCCGGGCGCAACGGGACCAGTGGAAGGCC
Organism: Acidobacteriaceae bacterium; assembly: GCA_035482355.1. GTDB lineage: Bacteria > Acidobacteriota > Terriglobia > Terriglobales > Acidobacteriaceae > Palsa-343. The sequence goes on from DATHQV010000164.1 coordinate 55,810, forward strand.
CAGGCACGAGCGCAGAAGGAGTACTACCGGGCTTGCTGGAAAGGGGCACGGCGGCCTTCATTTGTTGGGCCAGTGATTTTGCTCTGCGTGGGCATCGTCGCAATGCTGCTCTCGACGGGCCGGATCGACGCGGTGGACTTCTGGGCCTGGTATGCGAGGTGGTGGCCGATGCTGCTGATCGGGCTGGGCGGCCTGCTGCTGGGCGAATACTTTCTGGACGCGCATAGTCCGTGGGTGGGGCGGCGTCCGATGGGCGGACTGGTATGGCTGGTGATCCTGATGATCGGGCTGGGATTTGTATCGCGCGAGGGACACCTGGTAGGGCCGTTTGCATGGAATTTCGATGGCGACAACGGCGGAGATTTCTGGAGCTGGATGGGACCGGAGCACGACAACGACGTGCAGATCGACCAGGTGCTAACTGCGGCGAAGCCAACGGTGAGCATCACCGATCCGAGCGGGGATATCACATTGACGCCCTCCACGGACGGACAAATGCATCTGCGGGCGCACGAGATGGTGCACCGGACCTCGGAATCGGAAGCGCACAAGCTTTTTGGCGAGCTGAGACCGAAGGTGGAGACATCGTCGGGCGGCGCGGTGGTGACGGTGCCGGAAAAAGAGGGTGCTCGGGTGGATTTGACAGTGGAAGTGCCGGCAGCCGCCTATGCGACGGTGACGGCAGGACATGGCGACGTAACCGCGGATGGCCTGAACGGGGGCATCCAGGTGACGGCCGATCATGGCGAGGTGAAGCTCGAAGACATTGGCGGCGACGCGCAGGGGCACATCGACCACGGCGACTTTTCCGCGCATAACGTGCAGGGGAAAGTGCAGCTGGATGGCAGCGGCGACGATGTGACGCTGTCAGAGATCAAAGGTGCGGTGACGATCGACGGGGATTTCTTCGGGGACATCCATCTGGAGCAGTTGGGCGGAACCGTGCATTACCAGTCGAGTATGACGACGCTGGAGATTCCGCATCTGGCTGGATCGCTGACGCTGGATAAGAGCGACCTGAGCGTGACGCGGGCGTCGGGTCCGGTGCGGGTGATAGCGAAGGCCAAGGATATCGACTTATCGCAGATTGCGGGCGATGCGCACATTGAAGACAGCGACGGTGACGTGGATATGACGGCGGCCTCTCCGCTGGGCAACGTGCAGATTACGGATCGCACCGGCAACGTGATTGTGACGATGCCGGAAGATGCGAACTTCAGCGTGAGCGGCAGCACGAGCAGCGACGAGGCAGTGCGGACGGACTTTCCGCTGCGCACGTCAACGGATGGCGGGCGGCAGACGCTGGACGGCAGCGTGGGACACGGTGGCGTGAAGCTGGAACTCGAAACGGAACACGGGAATCTGGAGCTGCGCAAGGGCAGCAACACGACGCTGGCGGTGACGGACACGGATGATTCCGCGACGAAAGTGGCGGGCGCGAAGCACTTCAAGTCGCCGACGGGGGCGAAGCCGGAAGTGAAAGAGCAGTAAGAAGCGGAAGATGACCGCGTAGTGGATGCCGGTGGGGCGTCTACTGCGCGGTTTCTTTTTTGGGGAAGAGAGGGCGGACGAGGTTCTCGATTTGGGTGAGGACCTGGTCGAGGGTGAGGGTGGTGGAGTCGATGACGATGGCGTCGGGCGCGGGGCGGAGGGGTGAGTTGGCGCGGTTGCGATCGCGTTCGTCGCGCTGGTGGAGCGCGTCGGCGACGGTGGAGTGGTTGGTGTGCGCCGTGGGCGTTGTGGTGGCGCTGGAATTTTGCTCGTAGCGGCGCAGGCTGCGGGCTTCGGGCGAGGCATCGAGAAAAACTTTTACATCGGCGTCGGGGAAGACGACGGTGCCGATGTCGCGGCCTTCCATGACGACACCGCCTTCACGGCCGAGGTCGCGCTGGAGGTCGACGAGCCAGGCGCGAATGGCGGGGTGAACGCTGACGCGGGAGGCTCCCTGGGTGACGTCGGAGTCGCGAATGCGTTCGGTGACGTCTTCGCCGTCGAGGAAGATGCGGTTGCCTGCGCGATCAGGGCTGAGGATGACTTCGGTATCGTGCGCGAGGCGTTCGAGGGAAGGGGCGTCGTCGAAGTCGTAATCGCCCAGGATGGCCTTGAGAGCGAAGGCGCGATACATGGCGCCGGTTTCAAGATAGAGCAGGCCGAAATGCTGCGCGAGATGGCGGGCGACGGTGCTCTTGCCGGCTCCAGCCGGGCCGTCGATGGCGATGATGGGACCGCGTGTCATTCGGAGCTTTCGTCCTTGCTACGATTTTTGCGCGGTTTGCCGGGGGGCGCGCCGGGTTTGCGGAAATTTTTGCGGGGAGGCGCACCGGGACGGGAGGATGCGCCGCCGCGGGGTGGGCCTCCGGGGCGGAAAGTGCGCTTCGCGCCTGCGCGTGCGCGTGGGCGCTTGGCGAAGTCGCCGGGACCGCGTTTGGCGGTTCCAAAGCTGGGGCGCGGCTTGCCGGTGCCGGACTTAGCTGCGTCGAACTTGCCGGGCTTGTGGGCACCTGCATTGCGCCGTCCAGCGGAGAATTTCGCGGGACCGAACTTGCCGGGGCCTGACCGGGGTGCGCCCGAACGGGGCGGGCCGGATCTTGGCGGGCCTGATTTGCTGAAGCCGGGCTTGCTGAAGCCGGGCTTGCCGAAACCCGGTTTGTGGGGGCCGAATTTGTCAGGGCCGGATCGTCCAGTGCTGGGCCGACCGGAAGCGGGTCTGCCTGGCCCGGGTCTTCTGGGGCCGGATCGGGGTGTGGCGGGACGGCCGGCGCGCTCGGCGGCGTCGAAGCGCGGCATGCCGGGGCCGGGGCGGAGGAATTTTTGTGGTGGGGCGTCGGGGCCGGATGGTGCAGTGCGGCTCGGCGGACGCAGGCCTCCTTCGTGAGGGGCTGTGGGGCGAGCTGCAGGACGGGGGCGGTCGAAGGATCTGGGGCCGGACCTGGAGCCGGATCGAGGACCGGGGAATTTTCCACCAAAGCCCGGGCGGGGCCGGTCGAATGGCTTGTCGCGGCGCGGGAAAGGCGGGCGACTGGAGGCCTGGGGTCGGCCACCCGGGCGATCTTTTTGCCACGGGCGAGGTGTGCCGGGACGAGCAGACACGGGGCGCGTTGGCGATTCCGGAGGCGCTGATTCCTGGCTAGCTGGCCGAGCTTCGCGCGGGAAGGATGGGCGATCTTCGCGACTGCGGAAGGGTGCAGGGCGCTTCTGCCAGGGCTTGGCGCTGTCGCCTGGATGCTTCTGGAAGGGACGCGGGATCGGTTTGTCTCCGCTGGGCTTGCCGCCGGATGCTGCTGGCCGGAATTCGCGGCGGGGTGGACGGGCGCCGCGGGCGTCGTCGCGGGAATATTTGCGAATGGCTTCGCGGCGGGCGCGGTCCTGTTGCGGCGAAGCGGGCGATGATGCCGGTGGGGTGGCCTCTGCTGCACCGTCGACGGCTGATCCGGTAACGGATTCGGGGGCGGGCGCCGCTTCGGGGAGATGGTCGGGTAGGGACCCTTCGACAAAGAGGAGCGTGTGGGTGCCGACGGACATGGTGCCGAACTGCCGGGCCGCGGTCATGCCGTGGACGACGTCGCGAATGCGAGAGCGCGCGGTGAGCGGGGAGAGGAAAATTTCGGCTTCTTCTCCAGTGGCGGCGACGGCGGAGCGCAAATAGACAGAGAGAAGCGCGGAGAGCGCGGTGGGCTGCGCGGTGTTGGCGGCGGTGGCGAGCTGCGGGGCGTAGCGATCCTTGAGCAGGCTCCAGCGGGTTGGCTCGCCGGCGGTGTAGGCCGGGGCGGCGCGGAGGGTGGTCCATAGCTCGATGAGGGCGCGGAGGACGGCCGCTTCGGTGAGCTCGCGACCGAGGAGTTCGCGAATTTCAACGGCAGTTTGCGCGCCTTGCTGGTCGAGGGCCTCCCAGGTGCGGAGAACGATGGGAGCGATGCCGCGGCCGGTGGGAGCGGTCTTCCACTGGCGATCGCCGCGGACGGCAACGACCCAGGGAAGGACGTCGGGGGTAATGAGGAAGTCGGGCTGCTCGGAGAAGGTGCCGAGGAGGTTGAGGGGGATGGCGCGGCCCGCATCGACGAGGCGGATGGCGAGATCCATGGCGGGGGCGATGGCGTCGGCGGGAGGCATAGCGCGGACGGTGCCCATGCAGGCTTCAACGAAGGACGGCGCGGGTGCGGGGAGCTGGGTGTGCCGCGGCAGGAAGAGGCAGAAGTTGATGTTGTCGAGCCATCGAGCGGCGTCGTCGTAGGTGAGGATCGGTGCGGCGTTTTGACGCCACAGCGCGGCGCGCGCGATTTGTAACTGTTGCTGATTCAAAAAGAGCCTGCTTTGGCAAAGTAGCTGTTGTGGGGAATGCGATCCCTCAGGGGCTAAAGCCCTGACATCTCGCGAAACATGACGTACGGGCTGAACAGGTTACGGGAAAAGCCGGACTCCGCTCAGAAAGGACGCTCCTCAGGGGCTAAAGCCCAACATATCTGAAGATACCTACGGCACGGCTCAAGCCGTGCCCCTTCAAAGCAATTTCATCTTTCCGCAAGCTGTAGAGCCGATACCTTTGAAAACGCCTTGCGGCAGCAATCGCCGCACGGCCAATGGCCCGGGAGGGTTCCTAGATACGCTGGAACGCCCGCTGAATGTCTCTCCATGAATATCGTAAAGCAATGGGGCGGCCGTGGGGGCAGCTGGTGGGATGTTGGGTGCGGGCGAGTTCCTGGAGGAGCCACTCCATGCGGGCGGGATCGAGGGGCATATTGACCTTGATGGCGGCGTGGCAGGCGATGGAGGCGGCGATGCGGGTGCGGGCGGCTTCGAGGTTGTCGGACTGGGCGGAGGCTCCGGGCTGCTCGAGGACTTCATGGATCATGCGCTCGAGCTCGCGGCCGGCGAGGCCGGAGGGCGCGGCTTTGATGGCGATGGTGTGGGGGCCGAAGGGCTCGGCTTCGCAGCCGTTGTGCTCCAGTTCCGCGGCAATGGTGGAGAAGACGACCATTTGCTGGGGAAGCAGGTCGATGAGCATGGGCATGAGGAGGCGCTGGCGCTCGACGCGTTCCGTCTGGCGCTCGCGGAGGATTTTTTCGAAGAGAACGCGCTCGTGGGCGACGTGCTGATCGATGATCCAGAGGCCTTCATCGTTGGTGGCGAGGATGAAGGATTCGCGGAGCTGGCCCAGGGGTTTGAGCGAGGCGAGGGAGTGGAGGGAGGGGGCGGGTTCGCCGCCTTCGGGGAGGGTTTGTTCGGAACAGGCGTGGTTGGGGGGCGCCTGGGGAAAAGCAGGTCCCTCCGCTCCGCTTCGCTCCGGTCGGGATGACAAATCCGTTGCAGCGCCGAAGGGGAGGGGCACGTCTTCCGGGCGGGGTTCGGGCGGAGCGAGAGTGAAGGATGCGGCATCGCCTTCCTGCGGGGGCGGTTCAGAGCCGGGGACGGCGGAGATCTCAGGTCCTTCCGGGCCGGCGAGGGGAACGAGGGACGAGGAGGCGTGGGGAGTGTCCGTAAGCGCCGAGAGAAAGCTTGCGGCGGGGCGGGTTTTCACGAGAGTGTTGCGGATGGAGTCGCGGACGAAGTCGTGCACGAAGGATTGCTGGCGGAAGCGGACCTCGGTTTTGGCGGGATGGACGTTGACGTCCACCTCGTGCGCAGGCATTTCAAGAAAGAGCAGGATGACCGGGAACGAAGTGGGGGGAATGATGTTGCGATAAGCCTCAGTGAGGGCGTGGAGGATGAGGCGGTCGCGGATGAGGCGCTGGTTGGCAAAAATGTAGATCGAATTGCGATTGAGCTTCTGCAGCGCGGGGCGGGAGGCAAAGCCGCTGACGCGCAGGAAACCGGGATCGGGAGGGGTGTAGTCCTGGTCGCGACGCCAGGGCGGGGGTTCGGGGAGCCCGGCGTGATCGAAGCGGAGCTCCGCAGCGACGGGCACGAGCTGATCCAGAGTGTCGCGGCCGAAGATTTGGTAAATGCGCTCGGAGGGGTCGTTGACGGGCGGCGCGATGAGCAGCGCGTGCGTGGCGGAATGCAGCTCGAAGTGAATCTCAGGATGGGCGAGCGCGTAGTGGGTGACCAGCGCAGTGACGTGGGAGAGCTCTGTGGTTTCGGCGCGCAGGAATTTGCGGCGCGCGGGCGTGTTGAAGAAGAGGTCGCGGACGGCGATGGTGGTGCCGGGAGGACCGCCAACATCTTCGACAGAGTGGACCTTGCCACCGGCGATTTCGATGCGCGTGCCGGTGGGCTGGTCCGGGGGGCGCGTGGTCAACTCAAGGCGCGAGATGGAGGCGATGGACGGCAGCGCTTCTCCGCGGAATCCGAGGGTGGCGATGGAGAGCAGGTCGTCAGACGAGCGGATTTTGGAGGTGGCGTGGCGCTCGAAGGCGAGCAGAGCGTCGTCGCGAACCATGCCGCAGCCGTCGTCAGCGATGCGGATGAGGCGGCGTCCGCCGGCTTCGACTTCAATGCGGATGCGTGTGGCTCCGGCATCGAGGGCGTTTTCGAGGAGTTCTTTCACGACAGAGGCGGGGCGGTCGACGACTTCGCCAGCGGCGATCTGATTGGCGACCTGGTCGGAGAGAACGCGGATGCGGCCCATGCTGGTTTCAAGAATACGCGGAGTCAGTTCTCATTGAATCGCGAACACCCGAGCGGCCACGTCCTACAGTTTCAACGGATTCCTGACAAGAAACTGTTCGGCGGCAGCAGCCTGGAGCAGTGTGTCATCGGAGCTCACGAAGTACATGCCTGAGACGTCCAGAGAGTCTCGCAGAACGATGCAGGTGGCCAGGTGCAGCGCGTCGAGAGTGCGGCAGCGGGTGGTCGTCGAGGATGAGCTTTGCCTTTTCGACGATGGCTTGGCTGGTTGGCTGTTCGACAATTCGGATAATTTCATTCGCTAAGCTCTCGAGAGCTTTCTTCGCGGCGAGAGGAGGGATTTCACCCGCTCTTTCGCGACGCCGAAGCGCAGATCGTACCTCAAGAGCGGCAAGGGATGAAACCAGCTTGTGGGAGTCGTCAACCCGATCCAGAATTCGAATCAAACTTTCTGATCCCTGCTCGAACACAAACAGCTTGGCGAACGCGCTGGATTCGAGGAAGTAATACTTCGATACGTGCCTCGATCACGCAGGATGGTCGCGGACAGTGGCTCGCCGTGGATGCGGATCGGGGAATAGCGGGAATCGTCGTTTTGGGCAGCGGCCGAGCGTTGCCGGGGCACAGATTTGGAAAGAATAGATCCTGCAAGACCGAGACTGTGGACGCGCACGGAAGACTGGCCGAGGCCGATTCGACCGCGGGCGCGCTGCCGGACACGCTTTCCCAAAACCTTTGTCACCTCGCGAGCTTTCACCTCGTTGGGTTCGGCGGACATCCGGTCCAGGAATTCCTTCACGATCTGAGCATCGGACTTAGCCATAGCAATAGTTTAGGTCAGCTTTGCCGAATCCGGACACTTGTCGGGAAACGGGGCAGAGACCACCGGTGATGTCGAGTGGCAGGACGATTGCGCGGCCGCGTCTCATGTTCGCCGGACTGCACGCCGAAGGACCTGATGAGTGGCAGGAAAAAGGCCTCGGCGATGGAAGTGGATCGAGTGACGGAGATGGGGGGAGTGGGGCGGCATGAGGTGGTGGCCTGGCCGAGGGCTGGAGTGCGGCGGCGGAAGTTTGTGGAGGACGTGGAGGATTTGGACGAGGAAGATTTGGAGGGTGCGGCTGAGGCTGCTGGGGAAGCTGATGCCGAGGATGGGCACGATGGGGCTCTGGATGTGATGGCGTAGGAATCCTTCAGCGTCGCTCGGGTGTCCGCGCAGGCATTCTTTTCGGCCGCTTTGCGGCCGATTCCCCTCGCTGATGAAATTCGCATTCGGGACAGCGGTAGTCAGCTTCGGGGGGTCCCTCGACTTCGCGCCGGATTCGTTTCGATTCCGCTGGTGAGTTTAGTTGCGGCGCTTCGCTCGGGATGACAGCGCTTTTTTTAGAGCGCGTTGAGAATCGCGTCGGAGATGGCGGCGGCTTCGACGGCGGGGCGGACGTCGTGGACGCGGATGATAGAAGCTCCGGCGAGGATGGCTGCGGTGGTGGCGGCGATGGTGGCGTGGGCGCGACCGTGGACGGGAACGTCGTCGGTTCCTGTGGCGGCGGCGACGGTGCGTCCGAGGAAAGATTTGCGCGAGACGCCGGCGAGCAGCGGCGATCCGAGCGCGAGCAGATCGTCGAGGTGGGCGAGGAGCGGGTAGTTGTCGTCGTGAATCTTGCCGAAGCCGTAGCCGGGGTCGAGGACGATGCGGTTGCGTTCGATGCCGGAGGCGTCGGCGCGCGCGAGGGCCTCGACGAAATCGGCCTGAACGAGAGGAATGACGGCATCGGGCGCGAGGCGAGGCTGGGTGCGCCATTCGTCGGGGCGTCCGCGGGTGTGCATGAGAATGACGCCGCAGCGGGTGCGGGCGCAGGTGCGGCCCATGTCGGGATCCCACGTCAAGGAACTGACGTCGTTGATGATTTCCGCGCCGGCAGCGGCAGCGGCGGAGGCGGTGCTGGCTTTGTAGGTGTCGACGGAGAGGACGGCGTTGTGGCGTTCGCGAAGAATGGCTTCGATGACGGGGAGGACGCGATCCTGTTCGTCTTCAGGGCAGAGGCCCTGGGAGCCGGGGCGCGTGGATTCGCCGCCGATGTCGATGAGGTCGGCTCCGTCGTCGAGCATGGCGAGCGCGTGTTCGGCGGCGACGTGCGTGCCAAAGTAGAGGCCGCCGTCAGAGAACGAGTCAGGCGTGACGTTGAGCACGCCCATGACGAGAGTGCGCGTGCCGAGAGGCAGAGTGCGCGTGCGGATTTGCCAGGTGGCGAGGGGGCGACGGGCAAAAGGCATCGAGAACGATGCTACACTCCAGAGAAATTACGAGGCGGAGAACACGTGACGTTGAGCTGGCTGGCTGAAGCATGAGACGAATCTGGATTCTTTTTCTGATGGCTGCGGTGGTTGCGGGTCCGGTTGGTGCAGCGACCCGGCATAAGAAGGCGAAGGCGCACAGTTCTGTGCCTTTGGCTGTGACAATTCAGCAGATTTTGGCGGATCCGGCGGTGGCTCGGGCGCACTGGGGCATTTCGGTGGTGACGCCGGAGGGCAAGCCGGTGTTCGCGCTGAACGATGGGCAGCTGTTTGAGCCGGCATCGAATACGAAGTTGTTTACGACGGCGGCGTTGATGTCGGTGCTGCCGGCGAACACGACGTTTACGACGACGGTGGGGAGCCTGGCGCAGCCGGATGCACAGGGAGTACTGAAGGGAAATCTGCTGCTGACTGGTGTGGGCGATCCAACGCTGTCGGGGCGGGTGTATCCGTATGACGGCAAGACGGAGCGAACGACTGCGCCGCTGCAGGCATTGGAAGGCCTGGCGGACCAGGTGATGGCGAGCGGGGTGAAGACGATCGACGGCGACGTGGTGGGCGACGATTCGTGGTTTGCCGATGAGCGCTACGGCGGGGACTGGGCGTGGGACGATTTGCAGTGGGATGACGGCGCGCCGGCGTCCGCGCTGACGGTGAATGACAACGTGGTGTATCTGAACGTGACACCGGGGGTAGCGCAGGCACCCGCGGTGGTGGCGTGGAATCCTGATGTGCCGTATTACACCCTGAACAATGCGCTGACGCTGGCGCCGGCGGGACAGGCTGCACATTCGGGCATCGATCGCGCACTGGGGAGCAAGACGGTGCGGCTATTTGGCGCGGTGACGGCGAATGGGATGCATGACGCGCTGGCGATTGAGGATCCGGCGGAATTTGCGGCGACGGCGCTGCGGCAGATGCTGCTGGCGCGGGGCGTGACGGTGACGGGGACGGCGAAGGCGAACCACCGGATGTCCGTCGATACCGAGGGTTACGGCGAGGAGGTGCATCAGCCGGTGGTGCTGCAGCCGTTCACGCTGGCGACGATTACTGCGCAGCCTGCGGATGCCGCGGGATGGCATACGCTGGGCACGCACGTTTCGCCGCCGGTGGCGGAGGATGAGACGGTGACGCTAAAGATCAGCCAGAATCTGCATGCGGAGATCTATTTGCGGCTGCTGGGGCGGCTGGAGGCGAATGACGGATCGATTGCGCAGGGAGCGCGAGTGGTGCGGCAGTTTCTGGTGAATGCGGGCGTGGATCCTGGAGATTTTGTATTCTTCGACGGGTCGGGGCTATCGCCCGCGGATTTGATTACGCCGCGCGCGGCGACGACCTTGTTGACGTACGCGGCGAAGCAGCCGTGGGGCGCGCTGTTCAAGTCAGACCTGCCGGTGGGCGGCGTGGATGGGACGCTGTCGAATCGATTCACGAGCGAACTGAAAGGGCGCGTGTTTGCGAAGACGGGTACGCTGGGCGAGGTGAACGCGCTGAGCGGATATCTGACGGCGAAGAGCGGGAAGACGGTGGTGTTTTCGGTGCTGTGCAACGATCATGATCCGACGAGCGATGCGGCGAAGGTGGCGCTGGACCGGATTGTGACGGCCATCGCGGACGCGGAGTGAAGCACAGAACGAGGGTGTAGGGGGTAGGGTGTAGCGAAAAGCAGGGATTAGGGCGCTGTGAGACATTCGGTTTCATTATCGATTTTCGCGAGTGCGGTGGGAATGTTCCTGCTGGCTGGATGTGGGCCTTCGCTTGCGCCTTCGAAGCAGGATACGGGTACACCGCTCACGAAGCAGGAAATGGCCGGGCTTGGCATCTATCAACAGAACTGCGCAAGCTGTCACTACGCCAACCACACCGGCGATCTGCATGGGCCGAGTTTGTTCGGGTTGTATCGCAAGCCTTATATGCCGAGCGGGGCTCCCGCCAACGACGACCGTGTGACGGCGGTGACGCTGCATGGACACGGGATGATGCCGGGCTTTCAGGGTCAACTGAACGCGGAGCAACTGCAGGCACTGCTCGCGTATCTGCACACGCTATGACGGATTCTGGTTCACCGGATCGCGCGAAAATGCTGCCGGGCGTGGCGGCGATCGGGCTGTGGATGTTCTTGCTGTGCCTGATGGGGTTAATTGGCGTCACGCGCCATGCGCTGCCACCCGTGGTGCTGGTGTTTTGCGCGGCGTTCGCGGCGGCGGGGCAGGGATTGCTGCGGCTGCGGCGATGGGGATGGGCGCTGACGCTGGGCGCGGTGTTGTTTTCTGCGACGTATGGGATGTGGGCGGTGGTGAAGGGTCACCAGGTGGGGTTGGTGCTGATGGTGGCGATCAATTTGATTTTGTTTCTGTATCTGGTGCGGCCCGAGGTGCGCGAGCGGCTGAAGTAGCGGATGGGCAGCCGTCAGCGATCAGCATGAGCCGCCACTTCCCGGCTCGTCATGAGTTGGAGTTGCCAGCGATCGAGGGCCCCCCAGCGGAAGGAGGCTTATGCATTCTCTCGCCACGCCTGCCCTGATTCTCCTTGCGATTTCAACTGGCTTGCCGGGTCCCGCGGTGACCACGGATGACAACGGTGGGGCGAAACTCGCAAAGCCTGTTTCCTGGGGCTCGCCGGATGAGCCGTACGGGACGCGGCGCGCGGTGACGACGGCTGACCGCGCGGCCATTTCCGCCTATCGTAACGGGAGCAGGAAGCCGGTTTATGCGACCACGTTTACCGATGCCGCTGAACTGGACTCGCACTGGGAGATGGTTTCCGACGATAACCGCTATGGGGATTATTTGTCGTGCCGCCGGCCCGCGAGCGTGCAGACGACGCCCGCGGGACTACGAATCAAGACGCTGGTGGCGACCGACTGCGGGCACAAATGGTCGACCGGCTACATTGCGAGCCGAACGCATTACACATTCGGATTTTTCGAGGAAAGGGTGATGATTGCCGATATCACCGGCCTCGATAACGCGTTGTGGCTGACGACCTCGGATAACTACGAGATCGATGCGGCGGAGATCTACTACCCCAGTTACATCCATTATGGGTTGCAGTACTGGCCGCATAACATGACGGAGAAGCACACCGGGATGGGCTGGGGCGCTTACTACACGAGCAATCTGGCGCAGGGATTTCACGATGTTGGGTTGCTGTGGACGCCGACGGAGATTATCTACGAGATCGACGGAGAGCCTGTCGCCGCTGCGGAGACGCACGGATCCGTTAAGGGAGCGGCGGCGGTGCGAATTTCGAGCGCACTGCTGTCGGGGGTGGGCAAGCTGCCGGAACATCCGGAGGGACACGACATGCAGGTGAAGTCGATGCGGATCTTCGCGTATGCTGCGCAGTGATGCGGAGCGCGACCTGCAGCCCGTGTAACGTGGGTCGAATTGGACAGGTCAGGAAGCGGGCAGCGCGAAGCGGACGCCTGTGAGTTGTTCGGAGACTTCCCACAATTTCTCAGCTAGCTTTTCGTCGTAGGCCTGGGCTTCTGCGTGGACTTCTACGGGATAGCCGCGCATTTGGCGGAAGCCGTCGGGGCCGTAGAAATGTCCGGGCTGAATCGCCTGGCTGGTGGCGGCGTAGAGGGTGGGCCATGCGCCTTGTGCGTCGGATTGCGCGATGAGGGCGATGAAGGGCGGAATGATCTTCGCGAGCAATCCACCGCCCGAACCAGGTCCGGCGGCGAAGAGGTTGGTGTTGGAAACGCCGGGATGCACGACGACGCTGATGGCGGGCTGCTGCGTTGCGGCGTAGGCGCGTTCGAGACGGCGTTCGAGTTCGAATCCGAAAAGCAAATTGGCGAGCTTGGTGCGGCGATAAGCGGGCCAGGGTATGTAGCTGTGCTCCCAATTCAGGTTCGCGAAATCCATGGTGGCGCCGCGATGCGCGATAGAACTCACCGTGATAATGCGGGCGGGAGGCGTGTTGGGGCGGGGTTCGAGGAGCGTGGGGAGCATCAGGCCGGTGAGGGCGAAGTGTCCGAAGTGGTTGGTGCCGAGTTGGAGTTCGAATCCGTCGCGCGTGGTCTGGCGGGTGGGGAGAGCCATGATGCCGGCGTTGTTGATGAGGAAGTCGAGGCGCTGGCCGGTGGAGAGAAACGCAGTGGCGGCGGCGCGGATGGAATCGAGGCTGGCGAGGTCAAGAATCGCAACGTCGATCTCAGCAGACGGGACGGCGGCGAGGATGCGGGTGCGTGCTGCTTCCGCTCTCGCGCGGTCGCGGCAGGCAAGGATGACGGAGCATCCGCGGCGGGCGAGTTCGAGCGCGGCGTGGAAGCCAATGCCGCTGTTGGCGCCGGTGATGTAGGCGAGCTTGCCGGATTGCGGCGGCATGCTGGCGGGGGTCCAGCGAGACTGATCAGACAAGGAACTCCTTAAGCCACCTGGTCGTGGGCTTCGCCGAGCGTGACGCGAGCTGTCATCTTTTTGCGGCCGCGGTAGAAGGTGACGGTGAGTGAGTCGCCGGGATGGTGCTCGTTCATGATGTCGGCGAGCTCCTGGGCGTTGGTGATCGGCTGATCGTCGATGGCGACGATGAGGTCGCCTCCGACGGAGATTTTCATGTTGCCGAGGTAGGCGATCTGATTGCCGCCGCGGAGGCCGGCACGCTCGGCAGCTCCGCCGGGAGTGGTGCTTTCAATGAGGACGCCGTTACTGGCGGGCAGGCCCATTTGCTGAGCGAGATCAGAACCAATGGGGAGAATACTGATGCCGAGCGAGGGACGGCGGGAGTGTCCGTACTTCTGGAAATCGCCGAGCACCGCTTTGGCGGTATCGATGGGGATAGCGAAGCCGATGCCCGCATTTTGCTCGGCGCCATTTTGGGCAATCATCGAATTGATGCCGATGACCTCGCCGTGCGAATTGAGGAGCGGGCCGCCGGAGTTGCCGGGGTTGATGGCAGCGTCGGTCTGAATGGCGTTCTCAATGGGCGCGCCTTCGGGACCCTTGACGGAGCGGATGGCGCTGATGATGCCGGAGGTCATGGTGCCGGAGAGTCCAAAGGGATTGCCGATGGCGTAGACTTGCTGGCCGACCTGAAGATCTTTGGAGGTAGCGAGCACAGCGGGGACGAGATTCGGAGCGTTGATCTGGAGAAGGGCGAGGTCGTGAAGGCGGTCGCGGCCGATGACCTGCGCGGTGTAACGATGCTTATCGTGCGTCTGGACTTCGATGTTCCGGGCGTCGGCGATGACGTGGTAGTTGGTGAGGATGTGTCCCTGCTTGTCGAGGACGAAGCCGGAGCCCTGGCCTTCAGCGGGCACGAGACCGTAGAAGAAGTCGAGGGTGGTGGTGGTGGAGGTGATGTTGACCACCGATGGGACCACGCGTTTGTAGACGGCGATGTTGTTCAGCTCGGTTGACGTGTAGGCGGGGTCAGCGTGCGCCTCAGTGATCGTGAGGGACGAAGCGCCGCCGCCGGCGAAGCTGGCGTTGCGGAAATCGGCGTGGTGGGTGAGATACCAGAATCCTCCAACGATGAGGATCACTAACAATAGTCTGCGGAAAGTCATAGTGGTTGTAGATCAGGATTTCGGGCGCGGCACGGATACGGAAGAGGAACGCGTGGGCGCGGGCCGATCCTGCACCTTTCATTGTATCGGCTGATGGTTTAAACGCAGGCGGCGGCGCGAAGTTCCGTGGCTATGGCTCCGACCTGCTGAATGGTGGCCGCGAGCGGGCCGGAATTATCGATGACATAGTCGGCACGGGCGATTTTGGCGGCGTCGGGGATTTGAGCGGCGAGGCGGGAGCGGGCATCGCGTTCGGCGCGTTCGCGTTGTTCCGGCGTGGCGCCGGCGGGAAGGATGCGGGCGAGGAAGCGCCGGATTTTGAGGTCATCCGGCGCGGTGACGAGGAGAACGCGATCGAAGCGCTTGCGCCACTCGGGAACGGTGCCACCGGCTTCGGCTTCGAAGATGAGGGCGGATTCGACCATGACAATGGCGTGGGGATCGCGCGCGAAGATCTCCTGGGCGAGGCGCTCCTGTTCGGCGATGACGGGGGGATGGACGATGCGGTTGAGCTCGTCGAGGCGGCCGTCGTTGAAGGCAAGAGCGGCGAGGCGTCCACGATCGAGGGCGCCATCGGCGCGAACGACGGAGGGACCGAAGTGTTCAGCGATGGACTGATAGACGGCGTGGCCAGGCTGCATCTGCTCGCGCGCGATGGCGTCGGCTTCGAGCACGTGCACGCCGTGTTCTCGAAACATTGCGGCGACGGTGGATTTGCCGCTGCCGAGTCCGCCGGTGAGTCCTGCGCGTAGCATGCGTCTCCGTTGGGAAGGAATCGTTCGTTGTGATTGTAAGGCGGAGGGGCGGGAGAAGCGGAACGGAAGCACGCGTGACGGCGTAATTAGTGGCGATGCATCAGAGGCGTAACGAAGGCCCACGCGATCGCGATGGCGACGAGCATGGCGAAGAAAATGACGAAGAGCATGAGGCCCCAGGAGGGTCCGGGATGGGTTCGGCGCGGTTCGGATGGATGGGGCGGGCCGGGAAGGTTTTCAGGATCGGGCATTAATTTCAGTGTACGGCGAGCAAATATTGCAAGGAGTTGGCAAAGCAGGGACGTCGAGGAAAAATGCGCGGCAATCGCAGGAGGATTTGCAACACTAATTCCGGGAAGTTGTGTCTAATCGAACGAAGGCAAGGAAGTCGTGGTGAGCGGGAAGGCTTCGACGGATGGAAGCGGACCGCTGGTGGACACCCGGAGACGACATGACGAGCGACAGCAGGATCGAGAAATTCCCAGTAGGCGAGCTGGTGGGATTGCGCACGGAACTTCTGCAGTCGGGCGTTGATTCGTTCCAGGCGGCGGAACTGGTGACGGCCTTTCTGTCGGGGCGCGGCTACGGCGTGGATTCGACGGTGGTGCGCGAGGCGGTGGTGCGCCTCGAGGGAAATGCGTGCCCGATCGAGTGCATGCAGCAGGAGCTGGAGCGCATCGCATACGTCATGTAAGTAAAGGGGAAAAAGCCAAAAGCCCTGTGCTCAAACGTTAAAGTCCGTTGAGCGGCAGAATATTTCTGCATCTAATTCCCGTCTCATACGTCCAACACAACATAGGAGTACTGGGTCGCACCAGTCTTCGTTTCTCGATTCTGAGACGGAGGACAAATGGTGCGATCTGCGGGGCGGAACCACGTCGTCTTCCGCCGGCGCGCCTGCGCCGAAACTCAGACCTTGACCAGAGGAACGTGAGAGCTGGGCCGTAGTTTGCGGTGGCCGCAGCGAACGCAGAACCTCGTCTGGAAGACCAAGCTGAGCAATAACGGAACTGAGGATGCGGCAGGCGCATATCCATAAAGGAGTTTTCCTGATGCGATTCACATCTTTGAAGAATGTTTCTATGAGCCTCGCTGTGATCTCGTTGTTGTCCGCAGGTGTAGCGTCGGCGCAGTCCCTGGCAGGCGTGAACACGCAACTGGTGAAGCCGCTGGATTCAGAAACGGCAACAGCGGGACAGGCCGTGGCGGTGAAACTGAACAGTGGCGTGAAGACGCCGGACGGCGTGAAGTTGCCGCGCGGCACGGAACTGATTGGCAAAGTGACGGCGGTGACTCCGGCGCAGAAAGGCAGCGCGTCGAGCGTGACCATCGTGTTCACCGAAGCGCAGCTGAAGGGCGGCAAGCAGATTCCGGTGAAGGCGACGCTGCTGGCGGCGTATCCGGCGAGCGAAGCGATCGAAGCGCAGTACTCCGACTCGACGATGGATACGGTGGCCGACCATGTGGGGAGCGACCACACCGTGGATCAGGAGCCGGGCGCGTTGCCGGGCGTGACCCTGAAGGCAGCCGTGCAGGATGCGAACTCGGGAACGTTCTCGAAGGCGGATGGGAACTTTAAGCTGACGGCGGGAACGTATTTGCAGATTGGCGTGGCGCAGGCATCGGCCAGCAACTCGACGAGCGCGGCAGAATAAGCGAACCGTATTTGTAACATCTCCTGTGACAACATGGGCCGTCCTGCGGGGCGGCCCTCTTTTTTTTGCGCGCCGGATCCGGAGTGAGTGAAACTTTTTGTAAGTTGCAGGAAAGCCGCATATTCATTGACTGCCAGAGCAAAAATAATCGTCGCGGCGTGCGCGGATTTCTGCGACCAACGCAGTGCAGGCGGCGTCGAATCAGACAGAGGGCGAACGTTGGACTGAATGCAGGATTAGCGGTTCGCTGCACGACGCGCGGAGTTGTTTACGCTGTGCGAATAGTCATTGTTTTTGCGGTAAAGGAGTGAAGTATGCAGTTCGGAACATCTTTGAGAAACTTTTCGCTGGGGCTGGCGACAGCCTCGTTAATTTTTGCGAGCACGGCGCTGGCGCAGACGACAGACGCGGCGCGGTCGGCGAATCAAACAGATCAGGCGGAGGCTGCATCCGGCCAAACCTGGAATCTGGTCGGCGCAAACGCGCGTCTCGACCAGGTGCTGGATACGAAATCTGCGAAGCAGGGTGAAGTGGTGACGGCGCGGCTGGATGGCAGCGTGACGACCACGGGAGGAGTCAAGCTGGAGCGCGGGACGCATCTGACGGGGACGGTGACACGAGTGGAACAGTCCGCAAACCGGGGGCCTTCGAGCCTGACTCTGGTATTCACGACGGCGCAGTTGAAGGATGGCAAGCAGATTCCGGTGAAGGTGACGCTGCTGAGCGCGTTTCCGGCGAGTGCCAACAGCCTGGTCTCCTATGGCGAGGATGAAATGGGGCAGGCGCCGAGCCACGTGAACAGTCAACAGGCGATCGATCAGGAAGCCGGCCT
This sequence comes from Acidobacteriaceae bacterium, assembly GCA_035482355.1. Taxonomy (GTDB): domain Bacteria; phylum Acidobacteriota; class Terriglobia; order Terriglobales; family Acidobacteriaceae; genus Palsa-343. The sequence goes on from DATHQV010000164.1 coordinate 73,426, forward strand.
CCTGAACAACATCTCAATGACGAGCCGTGTGCAGGGGCAGAACTCCGGCACGTTTACGAAGAAGGATGGAAATCTGACCCTGGCGCCGGGCACGTACTTCCAGCTCGCCATTGCTCCGACGAATGGGAATGCGACCAGCGTCGGCGAGTGAGCGCTGATTCGCGAATCGCAGGAAAAAAGGCCGCTCCGAAGGGAGCGGCCTTTTTGTTTTCGGCAGAGAGGGCGCAGGTCAGATCTGCATGACTTCGACTTCCTTCTTTTTGGCCATCTCCTCCATTTTTTTGATTTCGTCGTCGGTGAGCTTCTGGATTTCTTCGAGACAGCGCTTCTCTTCGTCTTCGGAGATTTTCTTTTCCTTCGCGGCTTTTTTGATGAGGTCGTTGCCGTCACGGCGGATGTTGCGCACAGCGGTGCGGTGATCTTCAAGGACGCGATGGAGGTGCTTAACGACTTCGCGGCGGCGCTCCTCGGTCATGGGCGGGACGGGGACGCGAACGATTTTGCCGTCGTTATTGGGATTGAAGCCGAGGTCGGAGGTGCGCAGAGATTTCTCGATTTCGACGATGAGGCTGGCGTCCCACGGCTGGATCACGATGAGGTTGGGGTCAGGCGTGGTGATCTGGCCGACCTGATTGAGCGGAGTGGGGGTGCCGTAGTTGTCGACCTTGACCTGGTCGAGCATGTGGATGGAGGCGCGGCCGGTGCGGATGGAACCGAGGTTGGTCTGGAAATCCAGCACAGCTTTGTCCATGCGGGTGCGGAGCTGTGCGGAATCAGCTTTGAGGGCAGGCAGTGTCGCCATTAGAGATGGTGCCATGGTGGTTATCCTTCTTGATTAGTGCTCAAAACAGGTATTGTACGCGCCGGAGGCGGGTTACATCACGATGCGAACGCCGGAGCCCTGGGCGGAATCGCTCTGTTCGTGGGCGTGGTAGCTGGAGCGGACGAGGGGCCCGGATTCGACGTGGCGGAAGCCCATGCCGAGGGCTTCGCGCTTCATGAAGGCGAACTCGTCAGGGGTGTAGTAGCGCGCGATGGGGAGATGGTCTTTGGAGGGGCGGAGATATTGCCCGATGGTGAGGACGTTGACGCCGACCTGGGCGAGGTCGCGGAAAACCTGGAGTAGCTCGTCCATCTCTTCGCCAAGGCCGACCATGACGCCGGATTTTGTAACCGTGGCGGGATCAATTTCCTTGGCGCACTGGAGCAGGCGGAGGGTGCGCTCGTAGCGGGCACCGGAGCGGACCACGCGATAGAGGCGCGGAACCGATTCGGTGTTGTGGTCGAGGATTTCGGGGCGGGCTTCGACGACCATGCGAATGGCTTCTTCGTTGCCCTGGAAGTCGGGGATGAGGACTTCGACCTGGCACCCGGGTGCCTGGCGGCGAATTTCTTCGATGACCTGGACGAAGGCGCGGGCACCGCCGAGGATATCGTCGTCGCGATTGACGCTGGTGATGACGGCGAATTTGAGGCCGAGGGCGGCGACGGCTTCAGCGACGCGGCGAGGCTCATCGAAGTCGATGGGATCGGGACGGCCTTTGGGTACGGCGCAGAAACCGCAGCGGCGAGTGCAGAGATTGCCGAGCATCATGAAGGTGGCGGTGCGGTGGTGCCAGCACTCGCCGATGTTGGGGCACTGTGCGGATTCGCAGACGGTGTTGAGGTTGAGGGAGCGGGCCAGCTTCTTGAGGTCGTGGTAATTGTCGCCCATGGGGGCGCGGGCGCGGAGCCATTCGGGCTTGGCGACGGCGCGGCGGGGCGCGAGGTCGATCTGGATGAGGTCCACGGCGGGATTCGGGCTGGCGGCCATCTCTCTTATTTTAGCGAATCAGCGTGAACGGACGCGATATACCCTTGAGCGTGCGGAAGATTGTGCTGCTTACGGTGGCGGGGCTGGCGAGTGCTTACGGCTCGTGGTTTGGCGTGGCCAGTTGGGTGCGCGTGGGGGAACAACATACGCCGCCGGTGCTGATGCTGTTCTATTGCCTGTTTCCGGCGCTGAGCCTGGTGATTTTCCTGAGCTACTTTTCGGCGCCGCGGGTGGGCGTGGTGCTCGCGTGGCTGAGCCTGACGGGTAGCTTCGTGGCCTCGTATCTGGTGCGGCTGATGGATTGCGTCCGGCATACGTGCACGACGGCGGATTCGCTGCGCGTGGGATGGGGGACGCTGACCGAGGCGCGGCATTTGTGGGTGCTGAGTGTGGCAGCGTTCTGCCTCCTGCTGGATTACACGGCCCCGGCGAGCGCTGCGCCGGTGGTTCGGGATCCGGAATAACAGCGCGGGACCTAGTCGGGGACGGTGGTGGGATGGGTCCATGCGCGGGCATTGTTCGAGGCGTGAACGGCAATGTAGACGCCGGAGACGATGATGAGGATCGCGCCGAGGATGGTCGAGAGCGCCGGCATCTGATTCCAGACAAAATACGAAACCACAGCGCCGGTGACCAGTTGCGTGTAGTGGAACTGGGAGACGTTGGCGGCGGTGGTGTGCTTGAGGGCGAAGAAGAAGCAGAGGCTTCCGATGGAGCAGAGCAGGCCCATGGCCACCAGCAACGCGAGGTTGCGGCCGGTGAGGGGAACGGGATGGCTGAGAGTGAGCGAGAATCCGACGATGGCCATGACGGCGGCGGAGAAGAGGGTGAGGCTTTCCGGCGTTTCCGTTTGGGTGAGGACGCGGGACCAGACGATGTTGAGGGAGAAGCAGGCGACGCAGCCCATGCAGGCGGCGTAGCCGATCCAGTCGGCCTGGCGGGAACTGCCCCATGGATGGACGGCGATGACGACTCCGGCAAATCCAATGAGGATGGCGAGGGCTTTGGGCCAGGTCATGCGTTCGCGCAGCAGAAAGGGCGAGAGCAGCGCGACGACGATGGGCGCGAGGAAGATGAGGATGTAGAAGAGGGTGAGCGTGAGGTGGCGCAGCGCGATGATGACACAGATGTTGTTGCCGAGGTCGAGGGCGGAGCGGAGGAATTGAGGGCCAAGCTTTCGGGGACGCAGAGCGCGGAGGTCGCGACGAATGAGGGCGTGGGCGGTCATGAAGAACGCCATGAAGAGGCCGAGGAAGGCGAGGATTTCGAAGGACGGCAGATGGGATTGGTTGACGAGCTTGATGGCGGTGTCCGTGAAGACCCAGAGGGTGAAGCCGGCAAAGGCGAGGGTCGTGGCCCGAAGATGGGTCATGATTTCGGAAAATAGCGGCGGCCGGTAATTTCAAAGCGGCCGGACAAGACGCGGGCGATGGCTTCCACGTAGGCGAGGTGTTCCTGCTCCAGAATGCGTTCGGCCAGGGTGTGCGCGTCGTCGGTTGAGAGGACGGGGATCGAGCGTTGCAGGATGATGACGCCGTGGTCGAGTTGCTCGTCGACGAAGTGGACCGTGCAGCCGGCGACCTGGACGCCATAGTCGAAGGCCTGGGTTTGCGCGTCGAGGCCGGGGAAGGCGGGGAGCAGCGAAGGGTGAATATTGAGAATGCGCTGCGGGAATGCCTGGATGAATCCTGGAGAGAGCAGGCGCATGTAGCCGGCGAGGCAGACCAGGTCGACGGCGTGGTCGTGGAGGCAGGCGATGATTTCGGCGTCGTGCTCGGCGCGCTTGCGTCCGTTGGCGGGGATGGCGATGGCGTTGAGGCCGCGCACGCGGGCGGCGTCGAGGCCGGGGGCGTCGGGGATGTTGGAGATGACTACGGCGATTTGGGCGTTGGGAATCTTGCCGGCATCGATGGCGTCAGCGATGGCGAGGAAGTTGGAGCCGCGACCGGAGAGGAGGATGCCCAGGTTATGCATGGGACGGGTCTCTTTGGGCAGCAGCGGACTTCAAATATACCTGCCGAACGGGGTCGACCCATAGAAGGACCCCATCTACTGCCAGCGCGAGCAAGCCGAGCTCTATATTCACGTAGCAGAGCGCCGCCAGGCCAATCAACGCATTGACAACCAAAGCAAAAAACCAGCTGCGCCTGCTGCCGCGTCGCAGCCACAGAGACGCAACCGCGCTCAGAATGACGGCAGGCAGAAACATTACTGAGGCGATCCAGAGTGAACGCGGGAAGTGACCCCACGCGAGGGTCCAGATTATCCACAATACGCACGCGTAACCCGTGATGAGACTCTGCGCCACAACAGCTGCGATTACCGGGGAAGGTCGAGCGGCCATCGGATCCTCAGCGCAGAAAAATCACGCGTAGACAACTCTACGGTCGCCTTTGATGATGCGGCCGATGACGTAGGCTTTTTCTCCGGCGCGGTCGAGCATGGATTTGCAGCGTTTGAAGCGCTCAGCCGGGACGACGGCGATGAGGCCGATGCCCATGTTGAAGGTGCGCAGCATTTCTTCCTGCTCGACGTTGCCGAGTTGTTGCAGGTGCTCAAAGATGGGGAGGACGGGCCAGCTGCCCAGCTCGACGTGAGCGGAAAGGCTCTTGGGCAGGATGCGCGGAAGATTTTCGGTGATACCGCCGCCGGTGATGTGGGCCATGCCCGACGCGTAGTCGCTGACGGTGAGCTTTTTGATGAGGCCGAGGTAGCTGCGGTGCGTCTTCATGAGCGCGGCGCCGGCTTTTTCTTTGAGCGCGTTGACGTACTGCTCGGGCTTGTACTTCGCGACCTCAAAGAAAAGCTTGCGGGCGAGCGAGTAGCCGTTGGTGTGCAGGCCGGTGGAAGGAAAGCCGAGGAGGACGTCGCCGGCATGGATTTTTGCGCCGGTGACCAGCTTGGCGCGCTCGACGACGCCGACGATGAAGCCCGCGAGATCGTATTCGCCATCGGCATAGAAGCCGGGCATCTGCGCGGTTTCGCCGCCGATGAGGGCGCAGCCGTTGGCGCGACAGGCATCGGAGAGGCCGGAGACGATTTTCTCGGCGATTTCGCCGTCGAGGCGTCCGGTGGCGAGGTAATCCAGAAAGAAGAGAGGCGTTGCGCCCTGGACGGCGATGTCGTTGACGCAGTGGTTGACGAGATCGGCGCCAACGGTGTGGTGAATGCCGAGCTGGAAGGCGAGCTTGAGTTTGGTGCCTACACCGTCTGCGGAAGAGACCAGGACGGGCTCTTCGTATTTGCCGTCGAGGCGGAAGAGGCCGCCGAAGCCACCGATTTCGCCGAGGACATTGCGGGTGAAGGTGCGCTGGGCAAGGTACTTGATGCGCTGCTTGGCGCGATCGCCGGCGGCGATGTCGACACCGGCGTCGGCGTAGGTGACCGCGGGCGTAGCGGGCTTCGATGAGGAGGAGGAATTGGAGTCAGAGTTAGGCAAAGAGCTTTCCGCGGGAGTGAATTCTCGGGTGAAGTGCCCAGTTTACTCGGTATTTCTGTGCGTGTGATGATGAATTCCGGAGGAACCAGGGATATGCGCCCTCCGGTGGGTTACTCGCGGAAAGAAGTCGTTTCGTTTCGAGCCGTCGTTGGGTCCGGAACGCAGGACGGCCGGGCTCGCGGGATAACCCGCGAGGCGACGACCGATCGGAGTGATGAAACGGCTATGAACGGCGCGACGTGCGAACCGTTATTTCTGGACAGCCTTCGCAGACTTGGCCTGCTCGTGGGCGGCCTTCGCCTGGGCGACGAGCGCGGTGAACGCGGGGGCGTCGTGGACGGCGATGTCGGCGAGGACCTTGCGATCGAGCTCAATGCCGGCCTTTTTCAGTCCGTTGATGAGCACCGAGTACGAAATGCCGTTGATTTTGGCGGCGGCGTTGATGCGCACGATCCAGATGGAGCGGTACTGGCGCTTCTTCTGTTTGCGGCCGCTGTAGGCGAACTTCAGTCCGCGCTCGACGGCTTCCTGCGCTGCCTGGTAAAGCTTGGATTTGGTAAGGAAGTAGCCGCTGGCCCTTTTCAGGATTTTCTTGCGGCGATCGGATCGTTTGGTACCACGTTTGACGCGAGGCATCGTATTTCTCCTTAAGTTACCGGTTCAGCGGCTGGAGGTGGGAAAGACCTCTTCACTCGCTCTCGAATCCTGGTCCACTCTCAGTTTTTGGCTGAGGGAGCCCCTGCAAATGGGGCCCGGAAAGATCAGGCATAGGGAATCATGCGGGCGACTTTCTTATGGTCGGCGTCCGAAACCAGCACGCTGTGAGCCAGCTTGCGCTTGGTTTTGGTCTCTTTCGACGTAAGAATGTGCCGCATCTTGGCCTGCCCGCGCATGAATTTGCCGGAGGCGGTCTTTTTGAAGCGCTTTGCAGCGCCCCGATGGGTCTTCATTTTAGGCATGGTTTTCCTGACTACAAAAAGCGTGCTGACAACAGCATCCAGTATAGGGGATGGGGGCGGGATGCGTCCAGGGAGTTGCTCGATCAATTATGCTTCATTGCGGTTGGGGGTTTGGGAATGGGGACGCAGGAAGAAAAGATTAGCCGGGCGCTGGATGGGTTTCGGATTGAGATTCCTTCGTGGGGGTTTGCGAACACGGGGACGCGGTTTGGGAAGTACCTGCAGGCGGAGGCCGCGGCAACGCTTGAAGAGAAGTTTGCCGATGCGGCCCAGGTGAACGCTGTGACCGGCGCGTGTCCAACGCTGGCGCTGCATGTGGAATGGGACTTGCCCGGCGGCGTCGAGGATGTGGGGCGGGTGCGGGAGCTGGAGACGCGGTTTGGGATGCGGGCGGGGTCGATCAATCCCAATCTTTTTCAGGCGCAGGAATACAAGTTTGGGTCGATCTGCAACCCGGATGCGGGGGTGCGGCGCAAGGCTCTGGCGCATCTGCTGGAGTCGGTGAAGATTGCGCGGGAGCTGGATGGCCGCGATGTTTCCATCTGGCTGGCGGATGGGTCGAATTATCCGGGAACGCAGAGCATTGCCAAAAGGATTGGCTGGATGGAGGAGGCGCTTGGTGCGACCCATGCCGCGCTCGCGCCGGGCCAGCGGATGCTGGTGGAGTACAAGCCGTTCGAGCCGGCGTTCTACCACACGGACATTGCGGACTGGGGGATGGCGCTATTGCTGGCGCGGAAGGCGGGGCCGCAGGCGGTGGTGCTGGTGGACACGGGGCATCATTATCTGGGGCAGAACATTGAGCAGATCGTCGCGTGGCTGCTGCGCGAGGGCGTCCTGGGCGGGTTCCACTTCAACGACCGGCGGTATGCGGACGACGATCTGACGCTGGGGTCGATCGATCCCTACCAGGTGTTCCGGATCTTCCACGAAATTCTGTCTGCAGATGGCGGATCTGCGTCAGGAACGGGCGAAGCCCCCAGTGCCTCCGGCGGCCAGCCGGCTTACATGATTGACCAGAGCCACAACCTGAAGGGCAAACTGGAGGCGATGGTGCAGACGGTGTGCGCGGCGCAGGAGATCTATGCGCGGGCGGCGCTGGTGGATCGGGCGCATCTGGCTGAATTGCAGGACGCGTGCCGGCTGGTGGAGGCGGAGGAGTGTTTGCGGTCGGCGTTCTGGACGGACGTGCGTCCGGCGGTGCGGGCGTGGCGCGCCGGGCGGGGGTTGGCGGAGGATCCGCTGACGGCGCTGCGCGAGAGCGGGTACGTGGAGCGGGTGCGGGGGGAGCGGGGCGCGCGGAATGCTGGGGGCGGATCGTCGTACGCGTGACGGACGTAAGAGACATTCTTAGTTCCTGATCCGTAGGCCGCGCCTGCTTCTTTATCGGCCGCTCCGCGACCGATTCCCCTCGCTGATGAGATATGTGGTTGGTGCGCAGTGGCCAGCTTCTGGGGGTCCCTCCACTGCGCGCCGGCGACGTGTCGTGCTCGCGGGACGGATCGGTGGCGGCGCTTCGATCGGGATGACAGTTGCTACGGCAAATACTGGGCGGGGATTGGGGTGGCGGGTGATTCGACCTGCCAGAGGATTTCGGCGATCTTCCAGTTTTGTCCGTCGAAGACGGCCTGGATGCTGTTGATGCCGCGGGTAAAGGGCTTGCCGTCGATGCCGGTCTCGTAGGTGCTCCAGAGATGGGCGACGTTGCCGTAGGTTTCGGACTGATATTTGATCTGCTTTTCCGTCACGATGGAGTCGCCGTGCTTGGCGACGGCGGTGATCCAGTCGTCGATGGTGAGGAGCCGAGGCGTTGCGGTGGGCGTGCTGACCGGGATCAGGCGGACCTGGGGCAGAAGGATCTGGCGGAAGCAGGTGCTGTCTTTGTTGGCGGGTCCGGTGACGGCGTCGTTCAGGGCGGCGATGAGTTGACCCAGGGTGGTGGAGGGTGGGCAGCTTGCGGCGGCTGGTGCCGGTGCGGCGGCCGGTGCAGCTGGTTCGGAAGTCTGGGCAGAAAGAACCGGCGCAGCCAGTGCGGCGATGGCGAGGACGGCAGAAAGGGCGGAGGCGAATCGTGACATGCAGGGGATTCTATCGCGAGGGTGGATTGTTGTGGAAAAAGGCGTAGACTCTGTGGCATGGAAACGGGGGAGCGGCGGCTGGGGATGGATCCGGAGGCCGGGCGGCGTCTGGCAGTGCTGGGCGGGGCTACGCTGATTACCGCAGCATCGTTCACGCTCATTTTTGTGGCGGTCATGTGGCTGCCGTATCCGATGTTCGGCCTGTGGATGCGGATGAGCCACGGGGCGCGCACGATTACTTCAACGGTCTACTTCTTTTCGATGGCCGGTTTCGTTTCGTGGTCGACGATGAGGCGCCAGCGAATGAGGAAGCTACGCGGTCGCCGGTAAGGCGGCGTGCATTTCGTCGATGATGGCTTGAGTCGCAGCGACGGGATCAGGCGCCTGGGTGATGGGGCGGCCGACAACAAGATAGCTGGCTCCGGCGGCAAGGGCGGCGGCGGGAGTTGCCGTGCGCCGTTGGTCGCCGATGTCGCTGCCGGTGGGGCGGATGCCTGGAATGACGAGGGTGGCGGAGGGGAAGCGCCTGCGGAGTTCAGCCGCTTCCGCGGCGCTGGCGACGAGGCCGTGGATGCCGGATTTCGCGGCGGTTTCGGCGAGGCGCAGCACCTGGGAAGCGGCTAATCGTTCAATGCCAATGGCAGAGAGCTGGACTGCGTCCATGCTGGTGAGGACGGTGACGGCGAGGAGTTGGGGCGCGTGCGGGACGGCGGCGGCTGCGTCAGCGGCGGCCTGGAGCATGGCCGGGCCCCCCGATGCGTGAACGGTAAGGAGCTCCGCGCCAGTTTCGGCCACGGAACGGACGGCGCCCGCAACGGTATTGGGGATGTCGTGCAGCTTGAGGTCGAGGAAGACGGAACAGCCGCGATGCCGAAGCTCACGGACGAAGGCGTTGCCTTCGGCGAGGTAAAGCTCAAGCCCGACTTTGTACCAGGAGCAGAGCTCGTCGAGCCGATCGGCGAGGGCGATGGCGCTGAGGGCATCGGGGTAATCCAGGGCGACAATCAGCCTTGGGTCCATGGTCTTCATCCTGGCACAGGAACAACGCGGGGGAAAGCAGAAATCTCGAGGGCACGAGGCGATTGTGGCGCTGTTGTCGAATGAGGCCGGCGTACCCCAATCGTTGTAGAGACAATTCATCGTTCGATTGTTCTTATGGGGTACTGGTAGACTTCAGCCTAAATTCTTGGTGTTTGCGAGCCATACGGTCAGGCAAACTGGGAACGTGAGTACTGTGACAGCCATGGATAGCTCGCTGCGGAACCGGCCAACCCGGCCGCCGATGCAAACCCCCGAAGAGGGCGCGGGTATGGACCTGCTCCTGAACAACAACGACCTGAATGCGGCCGAGAAGGCCGTAGGGCCGGAGGTCAAGCCCCGCTCGACCAAAGAACTGGGCGTGCGCAGCGCGATTGTCGAAGATCTCGCGCTCAAGACTCTATATACGTCGGGCACCATGTCGGTGTTTGAGCTGGCGCGCAAGACGCGGCTGAGCTATGACGTGACTAACGAAATATTCGGCAAGATGCGGGCGGGACTGCTGTGCCAGGTGGTCGGGATGAAGGGAAATATCCCGGAAATCTCGATTACGACCAACGGACGGTCGCGCGCGCTGGAATTGCTGGCAGTCAGCCAGTACGTGGGCGCGGCGCCGGTCTCTTTGGAATCGTACGTGGACCAGGTGCGGAAGCAGAGCGTACGGCACGCGGTCGTCCATAAAGAGGATGTGGATCGGGCGTTTGAGGGAATGGTGCTCGATGACAGGACTTTGTGGCAGATTGGGATTGCGCTCAACTCAGGATCGTCCATTTTTCTGCATGGACCGGCCGGTGTGGGCAAGTCGGCAATCGCCGAGACAATGGCGCGCACGCTCGCGGCAGACGATGTTTGGCTTCCGTGGTCGGTGGAAGCGGACGGACAGATTATTTCGGTGTACGACCCGATCGTGCATCGGCGCGTGGAGAAACTGGACGGAAACGCCTACGACGAGCGGTGGGTACGGTGCCAGCGGCCGTCGGTGCTGGTGGGCGGCGAGTTGACGGTGGAAATGCTGGATCTGCAGTTCAACGCGATTGCCGGGTTCTATACGGGGCCGGTGCAGATGAAGGCCAACAACGGGGTGCTGATCGTCGATGACTTCGGACGGCAGCGCATTCGCCCCGACGAGCTGCTGAATCGCTGGGTGGTGCCGCTGGACCGGCGCATCGACTTCCTGACCCAGGTGGGCGGGAAGAAGATTGAGATTCCGTTTGAAATGCTGGTGGTGTTTGCCACGAACCTGGAGCCGGACGAACTGGTGGATGCGGCGTTTTTGCGCCGGATGCAGACCAAGATCAAGATCACAACGGCGACGGAAGACCAGTTCTGCGAGATCTTCAGGCGGGTGGCACAAAACCGGCAGCTACAGGTGGATATGAGCGTCATCCGCGAGATCGCGGGTATCATTAAAGGGCCGCTCGCCCAGGAGTTGCGTGGCTGCCAACCGCGAGACCTGGTGAATCACGTGTGCTGGGAAGCGCGCTACGCCGACAGAGAGCCTCGCCTCGACCGCGAGTCCCTGATGGGGGCGGTAGAGACGTACTTCATTCCGCAGGGCTAGGCCAACCGCAGAGCCAGGCTCAACCGACTCCGCATAGCGAACCCCGGCAAAAAAGCGAGAACAGCGCCGATGAGGCGCGGATGCCGGGGTTCGTTGATGCGGGGTTAGCGCGAAGGCGCTGGGAAGTCGGCCGGGTTCAGCTGCGCCACTTCAGTGGGTGACTGAAGGAGCTCGACCTTGACGGGGGCGATGCCGCGCTCGCTAAAGCCGAGGGTCTGGGCTGCCGCGTACGAGAGGTCGATGACGCGGTCTTCGGGGACCGGGCCGCGGTCATTCACGCGTACAACGACGGAGCGGTGGTTGCGCAGGTTGGTGACCCGGAGCACGGAGCCGAGAGGCAGGCTGCGATGCGCGCAGGTCATGGCGTTCTCGTCATAAGGCTGGCCACTGGCCGTAGTCTTTCCCTGAAAGAACTTGCCATACCAGGACGCGACACCGAGCTGGTACCAGTGGTGATGGGTCGTGACTTTCGCGACCGGTTGGTTTGGGGTGGTCGCGCTGAGGTGATCGGCTGGGGACGCCGCCTGGGCACCAGCCACTCCCACCACGATGGCGAGAAGAGCGCCAGCAATGGTGAGCGAACGTCGGGAACGAGTCGGGTAATTATCAGATCGTCGTAAAGCGTTCATGATCCTCCTCCACAAATTGTAGGAATCTGAGGCTGCTAAGTCAAACATTCAAAGTAATTTATTTGTACTGGACGCTTGCCATCTTTATGCTTTTTGTGCTAGCTCGCCGGGGATACCTCCGGCGGCTTTCTCTCCAAATAGAACCTGGCTGGTTCGGCATCGAGACGGTGTTGGCAACTTCCGGCGGCAGGAAAATCACCAGTTCGCCCGTTCGGTCCGTTCCTGTACAAAACCGCCCAACCGGAAAAGTGGACCCACAAGGTACGATGTCAGGCATGAGGAGCGCGCTGCCCAAAGGCGGAGAAGAATCGAGGGGTGAGATGGCGTTGCCCGGGAGGGTCGATTTGGGGGCGGGACGGCAGGTAGCGCTGACCGTGGCGGGGTTCGATCCTTCGTCCGGCGCCGGGGTGACGGCTGATATGAAAGTCTTTGCGAATCATAGAGTTTACGGGGTGGCGGCGATCACGGCGCTGACCGTTCAGTCAACTCAGGGAGTACGGCGGGTCGAGCCGGTTTCGGGTCAACTATTCAGAGAGACGCTGGAGTGCCTGGCGGAAGATTTGCCGATTGCCGGAGTCAAGGTCGGAATGCTGGCGTCGGCGGAGGCGGTGCGGGTGCTGGCGGAGTTTCTGCGGGGAGCTGGGATTGCGCGCGAGCGGGTGGTGCTGGATCCGGTGATCCGGGCGAGCTCGGGGGCGGGGTTGCTGTCAGCCGAGGGAGTTGGGTTATTGCGGGATGAATTGTTGCCGCTGGTGGGCTGGGTGACTCCGAATGTGGAGGAGGTGGGAGCACTGCTCGGGGAGCCGGGGGAGTTTGTCTCCCGCGACCATATACCGGAGATGGCCCAACGACTGGCGGAGCTGGGCGAGGCGAGCGTGGGCGGTTCGGGCCTGAATGTGGTGGTGACCGGGGGCCACCTTTACCCTCCCGATGATTTCCTGCGGACGGTCGATGGCGAGGAGACATGGTTTTCCGGTGAGCGGATTGAGACCACTTCGACCCATGGAACGGGATGCGCGTTCTCTTCGGCCTTATTGTGCCGGCTGCTTCGGGGCGAGACGCCTGTGGACGCCGTGGGCGGAGCCAAGGCGTGGGTGAAGCGAACCCTGGAGACTGCGGTGCCGATCGGATTGGGGAAGGGTCCCCTGAATCTGTCGATCCCAGGGTAACGATCGAATTGGAGAGAAGGCGTGACCCTCTCCAAAAAACATGTGCCATACTGCATTCCACAATGCGGCTACGCGGACAAAACGAAATTACGACAGTGGACCTTCCGGAAGAGCTTGAATTTCGAGTGTTGCGTCGGCCGGGATGGGTCGAAACCGCCCTGGAAATTGGGTCCCTGATCGCAATTTGCGGCATCGCCTGGAAATGGCAGAATCTGTGGGCATGGATTGCTGGCGGTGCCGGGATTCTGGCACTCGTTGCCAGTTGGCTTCAGGGCCGTGAAACCCAGCTGTCCGTTACGAAGAGAGAATTGATCGCGACTGGAAACCTGGGACGGCTTGTTCGCACTAAATTGACCGTCGACGCCGCGGATGTGAAGTCCCTCGAATATTTCGCCGGCGATGAAGGTGACCTTGGCGGCCTGTTCGTGATTAAGGGATGGACACGTATCTGCCTGCTGCCTGGCTTGAGCGAGACGGAAGCGAATCGCATCGTGGGGGCGATCATCGCGAAGTTTCCAGAGATCGGCGGCGACTCCGAACCTCATTCTTTGTTGTACGGAGAAAGAAGCGATCCAGTGACCCTCGGCCTCAGCGCCAAGAGCCACCGGTGATCGGTTAAAGCGTCGTCCAGTCGAGGATGACTTTGCCGGTGGCGCCGCCGATCATCGCCTCGAAGCCTTTTTCGAACTCCTTATAGCTGTAGCGGTGGGTGATGACCGGAGAGATGTCGACGCCGCAGGTGACGAGGACGGACATTTTGTACCAGGTCTCGTACATTTCGCGGCCGTAGATGCCGCGGATGGTGAGCATGTTGAAGATGATCTTGCGCCAGTCGGTCTGCATGGGCTTGGCGGGGATGCCGAGGACGGCGATGCGGCCGCCGTGGGCCATGTTGTCGATCATTTCGTTGAAAGCGATGGGGCTGCCGGACATTTCAAGGCCGACGTCGAAGCCTTCCGCCATGCCAAGCTGTTTCTGGACCTGGGCGACGGGGGTTTCGCGAGGATCGACGGCGACGGTCGCGCCCATTTTGCGGGCAAGGTCGAGGCGGAAGGGGTTGAGATCGGTGACGACCACATAACGAGCGCCGGCGTGGCGGACGATGGGGATGGCCATGAGGCCGATGGGTCCGGCGCCGCAGATGAGGACGTCTTCGCCAAGGACGGGGAAGGCGAGTGCGGTGTGGACGGCATTGCCGAAGGGATCGAAGATGGCGGCGATTTCTTCGGGGACACCGGCGTGGTGACGCCAGATGTTGGTCATGGGGAGGGAGATGAACTCGGCGAATGCGCCAGGGCGGTTGACGCCGACTCCTGAGGTATGGGCGCAGAGGTGGCGGCGGCCGGCGAGGCAGTTGCGGCAGCGTCCGCAGACGACATGGCCTTCGCCGGAGACGAGGTCGCCGACTTTGAAGTCGGAGACGTTGGAGCCGACGGCCGCGATTTCGCCGACGAACTCATGGCCGATGACCATGGGAACGGGTATGGTTTGCTGGGCCCACTCGTCCCACTGATAAATATGGACATCGGTGCCGCAGATTCCGGTGCGGCGGACGCGGATGAGGACGTCGTTGATGCCGTATTCGGGCTCGGGAACGTCCTCGAGCCAGAGGCCGCGCTCCGAGCGCGCCTTGACGAGAGCTCGCATGGGTACTCCTGAAGAAAAAGTCCTCTATGAGGGTAAGGCATTTGGAAGGATTTCGCTGTGACGGGCAACGTGGGTGAAAACGAGCTGGAGATGGCCCCATTTTGGATCAGGTTGAAGGGGGATCCGCCGGGGATGTGCGATAGAGCGCAGCGCGTGGGCAGAACGAAGCATAGAATTGCGCGATATGAAAAACCTCCTGCGCCGGCACGTCTCCGGGCTCGCGATGAGCCTCCTTTTGTCTATCGTTATTGGAACGCTGGCGGTTTATGCGTGGGCGTCACCGCCATCGATTTTGTCGGACGGTGAGAATGCGGCGAAGCGGGCGCTCGACGCGGACAAGATCAGCGCATTCGATGGCGACCTAAAGTTTGTGACGCAGAGCGTCATCGTGCACCCGGTGGCGGACGCGGACAAGGAAGTGACTTACGAGATCACGGGTCCGGGGCCAGGCGTGAAGAGCAGCGTGGAGTACCGGGTGTACGACACGGTGGCGGGGGCGGCGAAGCATGCGAATCCGTCGGCGGCGCAGCAGCTGCAGGAAGCGAATCAGTTCGACATTCCGCGTGGGCAGATGACTGCCTACCACTCGAATCTGAGTGGGGATTTGGCGAAGGCTGTTCCGGCGACGTTTCACTGCATTGCGCAGAAGGGCAAGACGCCGTGGTCGCGGTGCTATTACTACGCGGGGGGCACGTCATCGACGGTGGTGGTGGGGACGACGAGCTCAGCTACGGCGAACGAGGCCATTATGATCACGGCAATGGGGGCACAGAATTTGGCGCTGTTGAAGTAGCGGGGCAGAGCCCGGAGCGCAGTTCTCAGAGCACAGCGATCAGAGATCGTCGGCGCGGGTGCGTTTGATCTTTTTAAGATTGGGCTCGGTCCCGCCGAGAGCTGCGAGGCGGCGCGAAGCTTCCATGTGGATGAGATCTTTCAGGGCCTCGTTCAGGAGAGCGGAGAGGCTGGTTCTGGGAACGAATTTCTTCGCGTCCCGCACCAATTCGTCATCGAGTTTTACGGTGGCTTTCAATGGGCCTCGACCGCTATTGTTGCATCGGTTGGGGACTGAAGCGTGTCTCGATTTGCGACACCCGCATGTGGATGGAGGGTGCCGGGCTTGAACATCCCCACTTTGGGCGCGCGATTCCACGGCCTTAAGGCCGTGGCTTTTGCCGTAGCCTCGCTGACGCGAGGCTTGCGCGTACACCCTATATGAGTTGAAAGCGAATCGCCACTACGGCAACGAAAAGCGTAAACACGACGACGCAGATACCCCATACCCGCACGGAACGTGCCCTCGGAATTGCAGAATCGCCGGAGGAGCGCTCGCGCATGCGCGCGAATTGTCGAAGGACCTGGTGAGGGGACACTACGCACCAGAGTCCGACTCCGCCAAAGATGACGAGATTGATGAGAAGGCCGTGATGGTTCACGGTAGATCGATGCTCCTGCAGTTTTGCGAATCAGTGTAACTCTGCCGAAGTTTGTCCGGCGGAACTCGCCTCACCCACTCAAGCCAACACCGGGCTTGAATGGGCCACCCCCGGCAAATCAGCTCCAGTAGCTGCGATCGAGCGTGCGGTACTGAATCGCTTCGGCGATGTGGGGGACGGTTAAGTTTTCTGCGCCTTCGAGGTCGGCGATGGTGCGGGCGACTTTGAGGATGCGGTCGTGGGCGCGGGCGGTGAGGCCCTGCTGGACCATGGCGCGCTCGAGGAGTTTTTCGGCGTCGGGCGAGAGCTCGCAGTGGGCGCGGATCTGACGGGTGCCCATCTGGGCGTTTGAGAAGATTTTCTCTTTCACTCCGGTTTTTGGGGCTGCGTCGAAGCGCTCGCGCTGACGGTTGCGGGCGGCGAGGACGCGGGCCCGGATGGCGGCGGAATTCTCGGTGGCCGCTCCGCCGCGCAGTTCTTTGTACTGGACCGCGGGAACTTCGATGTGGATGTCGATGCGATCGATGAGGGGGCCGGAGATTTTGGCCACGTACCGCTGGATGAGCGGCGGGGTGCAGTGGCACTCGCGGGAGCGGTCGTTGAAATAGCCGCAGGGACAGGGATTCATTGCGGCGGCGAGCATGAAGGCGGCGGGAAAGGTGAGCGACATGGAGGCGCGGGAGATGGTGACGTGGCGGTCTTCGAGGGGCTGGCGCATGACTTCGAGGACGTTGCGGGGGAATTCGGGCAGCTCATCGAGAAAGAGGACGCCGTTGTGGGCGAGGGAGACTTCGCCGGGACGAGGAATGACGCCGCCGCCGATGAGGCCTGCGTCGGAAATGGTATGGTGCGGGGCGCGGAAGGGGCGCTGCGTGACGAGTCCGGCCTCGCCGTCGAGGACGCCGGCGACGGAGTGAATTTTGGTGGTCTCGAGGGCCTCATCGAAGGTGAGAGGCGGCAGGATGGACGGGAAGCGGCGGGCGAGCATGGTTTTGCCGGAGCCGGGAGGGCCAATCATTAATATGTTGTGGCCACCGGCGGCGGCGACTTCGAGGGCGCGCTTGGCGGTTTGTTGACCGCGAACGTCGGCGAAATCGAGGGCAAAGTGCTGGAGCTCGTTGAGAACCTGGGTGGCTTCGACTTTGAAGGGTGCGGTGTGAATGCCTCCGTTGGCGGCCTGGTTAATGAGGTCGCGGACTTCGAGGAGGGATTCGACGGGATAGACGTCGACGCCCTCGACGACGGCGGCTTCGCGGGCATTGGCTTTGGGGATGATTAGGTTCTGGATGCCGCGTTCGCGGGCGGCAACGGCGACGGGCAGCATGCCGGGGACGGGGCGGAGCGCACCATCGAGGCCAAGCTCGCCGATGAGGAGGAAATTGCTGAGGTCGCGGAGTTGCAGAGCTCCGTAGGCGCCGAGGATGCCGACGGCCATGGGCAGGTCGAAGCCGGAGCCTTCCTTTTTAATGTCGGCGGGAGCGAGGTTGATGGTGATGTGGGTGGTGGGGAGATCGAATCCGGAGTTGCGGATGGCGGCACGGACCCGGTCTCGGGATTCGCGGACGGCGGCATCGGGGAGGCCGACGGTGTTGAAGTGGTCCTCCTGGGTTTTCATGGCGGAGAAGTCGACTTCGACGTCGATGATGCTGGCGTCGATGCCGTAGACGGCAGCGCTGCGGGCCTTGAAGAGCATAGTTTCCGGATTCTGCGGGGAGTGTAGCAGCGGGAGGGCGGTAAATTCGGTGATGGGGAAGGGGTGCGGGGAACGGTGGTAATGGGAATTGGGTGGGGATTCCCAACCTTGATCTAATAGCTGTGCGGGAAGGTATCCGGGACGGATGAGTGAAGGAAAGGGCGGTGGCAAAAATAGATGTTCGGCGGGCTGCGGCTCTGCTACCGTGTGAGCCATCATGAAAAAGCTTGCGGTCACCATCTTGATGGGGGCGTGTAGTTTGGGGCTCGGATTACGGAGCGAGATGCAGGCCAATCCAGGGCAAACGCTTTCGGTTCAAAGCCTCGCGGGCGACTGGGAGGGAACCCTGGGGGGGCAGCTACCGCTGGTGCTGCATTTGCGCGCGGACGAGAACGGGGCGCTGGCGGCGACGATGGATTCGCCATCACAAGGCGCGAACGGGTTGGTGGGTTCCGAGGTGAAGCTGGACGGAACGACGCTGAGCTACTCGATCGCGATTGTGGGGGGCATGTATACCGGGACGGTGAGCGCTGATGGCAAAACGATCTCGGGGACGTGGACGCAGAACGGAAATTCAACGCCGCTGGAATGGAAGTTTACGAAAACAGCGGCGCAGGCGGACGCTGCTGCTGCGGCGGGGAAACCGTCGGCTATTGATGGGAACTGGGCTGGGGCGCTGGATGCGGGCGGACAGACGCTGCACATCGTCTTTCATTTCCGCACGGGAGCGGGCGGGTTAGTGCAGTGCAGCATGGACTCGCTGGACCAGAAGGGCGCTATGGGGATTCCGTGCGGGATCGTGAAGATGGATGGCCGGAAGATCTCGCTGGATGTGACGGCGGTCCACGGAACCTACCTTGGCAAAATGCGTCCGGATGGTAAGGCGATCGACGGGACATGGAGCCAGGGTCAGCCGATGGAACTGGATTTGAAGAAACAGTGAGCCGCTAAGCCTGCGGTGGGAATTGCTGGCCAGGCCAAACTAGGTGGACGGTCGCTCCGGGCTTATTGGAGTGGAGCCGGTCGTGGCCCTGGGCATGGAAGATGAGCAGCACGGCAATGGCGGCGACCATGAGGCCGATGGCGATCCAGAGCAGATAACAGGTGACTTCTTTTGTATTAAAGGGCGGCATAGGCGGTGACGCGGACACTGGGTGAGATGCGTGCCGGGGCATCCTTAAAAGCCCAGCCCTAACCGATTTTGACTCCAGAGACGATCATGTCCTTACAGCGGGCCGTAAAAAATGCGGACGCTTTCGGAGCGCCGGGCCATCCAATCAACAGAATGAAAACTTTCGGGTTGGCTGAGTTGAAAAGGCCGGGGGAGTGGGGTTACACTCTGATATAGGACTGCTTTAGTCGTATATTGTTGAAGGCGTAAGGGCTGGCGGCGTATTTCGACGCCGCGGCCACAAGCCGAGAGAGCCGCAGGAGATCCGAATGAGCACAGACATGAACGTCGTCCACGAACTTGCCAGCCGTGACTATGAGTGGGGATTCGTCACCGATATTGAAGAAGACCGCATCCCGAAGGGGCTGGGCGAGGACGTGATCCGGCTGATCTCGGCGCGCAAGCAGGAGCCGGAATTCATGCTGGAGTGGCGGCTGAACGCCTATCGGTACTGGGCGAACCAGGAGAAGAAGCAGGCGGAGCCGAAGTGGGCGAACGTGAAATTCCCGCCGATCGACTACCAGGCGATCACATACTACTCCGCGCCGAAGCAGAAGAAGCAACTGAACAGCCTGGACGAGCTGGACCCGGAGATTCTGCGGACGTACGAGAAGCTGGGGATTCCGCTGGCGGAGCAGAAACTGCTGGCCAACGTAGCGGTAGACGCGGTTTTTGACAGCGTGAGCGTGGCAACGACCTTCAAGCACAAGCTGGCGGAAGTGGGCGTGATTTTCTGCTCGTTCTCCGAAGCGGTGCAGAAGCATCCGGAACTGGTGAAGAAGTATCTCGGATCGGTAGTGCCGGTTACGGATAACTTCTACGCGGCGCTGAACGCGGCGGTGTTCAGCGATGGATCGTTTGTCTATGTGCCGAAGGGCGTGCGCTGCCCGATGGAGCTGTCGACGTACTTCCGCATTAATGCTGCGGAGACGGGACAATTTGAGCGGACGCTGATTATCGCGGACGAAGGCGCGTACGTGAGCTATCTGGAGGGCTGCACGGCACCCATGCGGGACGAGAATCAGCTGCACGCGGCGGTGGTGGAACTGGTGGCGCTGGATAACGCGCAGATCCGCTACTCGACGGTGCAGAACTGGTATCCCGGCGATAAGAACGGCAAGGGCGGGATTTATAACTTCGTGACGAAGCGCGGAAAGTGCGCGGGCGTGAACTCGAAGATTTCGTGGACGCAGGTGGAGACGGGCTCATCGATTACCTGGAAGTATCCGTCGTGCATTTTGCAGGGCGACAACTCGGTGGGCGAGTTTTATTCGGTGGCGCTGACGAACAATTATCAGCAGGCCGATACGGGGACGAAGATGATCCACCTGGGCAAGAACACGCGGAGCACGATTGTGTCTAAGGGCATCTCCGCGGGGCACGGGCAGAACACGTACCGCGGTCAGGTGAAGATCATGAAGGGCGCGCAGGGCGCGCGCAATTACACGCAGTGCGATTCGCTGCTGATTGGCGATAAGTGCGGCGCGCATACGTTCCCGTACATCGAAGTGAAGAACGCGTCAGCACGGATGGAGCATGAAGCGGCAACGTCGAAGATCGGCGAG
Source organism: Acidobacteriaceae bacterium (assembly GCA_035482355.1). Taxonomy (GTDB): domain Bacteria; phylum Acidobacteriota; class Terriglobia; order Terriglobales; family Acidobacteriaceae; genus Palsa-343. The sequence continues at coordinate 93,621 of DATHQV010000164.1, forward strand.
GACCAGCTGTTTTATCTGCAGCAGCGCGGATTGAAGACGGAAGACGCAGTTTCGATGATTGTGAACGGATTCTGCAAGCAGGTGTTCAAAGAGCTGCCGATGGAGTTTGCGGTGGAAGCGCAGAAGCTGCTGAGCGTGAGTTTGGAAGGCAGCGTGGGCTAGGCAGCTAAGGTCCGGTCAGCTAAGAAGCGGTCAGCTTAAAGTCCGGCCAGCGATACAGCGGTCGGCGCAACGCAACCGCAACGACAATTTGAAAACGAGGAAATGATGAGTTTGCTGGAAATTAAGAATTTGCATGCGCGGGTGGATGGCAACGAGATCCTGAAAGGGATCGATTTGACGGTGAATGCCGGCGAGGTCCATTCGATTATGGGCCCGAACGGTTCGGGCAAGAGCACGCTAGCGCAGGTGCTGGCGCGGCGCGATGCGTACGAAATCACCGAGGGGTCGATTACGCTCGACGGGAAAGATTTGCTGGAGATGAAGCCGGAGGAAGCGGCCTGCGAGGGCGTGTTTCTGGCCTTCCAGTATCCGGTGGAGATTCCGGGGATCGGGAACACGTATTTCCTGCGCTCGGCGCTGAACGCGCAGCGGAAGCATCGCGGTCTGGATGAGATGGACGCGATGGATTTTCTTCCGCTGTTCCGCGAGAAGCTGAAGCTGCTGGAGATGGACGATAAGCTGATGAACCGCTCGCTGAATGAGGGGTTCTCCGGCGGCGAGAAGAAGCGCAACGAGATTCTGCAGATGGCGGTGCTGGAGCCGAAGCTGGCGATTTTGGACGAGACGGATTCGGGGCTCGACATTGACGCGCTGCGTATTGTGGCGAGCGGCGTGAATTCGCTGCGGAGCCCGGAGCGCGCGATGCTGGTGGTGACGCACTACCAGCGGCTGCTGAACTACATTGTGCCGGACTTTGTCCACGTGCTGGTAGACGGGCGCATTGTGCGTTCGGGCGGCAAGGAGCTGGCGCTGGAGCTGGAAGAGAAGGGTTATAGCTGGACCGAGACCGAAGCGCGGCAACCGGCAGGAGCGCGGGCGTGATGGCGACAGCGGTGCAGGAACAGGTGGATTCAGGGCTGCAGGGCTGGCTCGAGAGCTTTACGGAAGCCGAGCGGCAGGCGCCAGGCCGCGCGCTGCCGTGGCTGCGGAAGCTGCGCGAAGACGGATTCGCGCGGTTCTATGAGACCGGCTTTCCGACGACCCACGACGAGGACTGGCGCTTCACGAACATTGCGGGGATTGCGCGAACGGTGTTTCGGGTCGCAGACGCTGCAACGATCGCGAAGGCAGATGCGGCGGAGTGGATTGTGGAAGGCGCCGCGGCGCGGCTGGTGTTCGTCAACGGACGATTCGTGCCGAGCTTGTCCGCGCTGAAGTCGCTGCCGAAGGGCGTGACGGTGGCGAGCCTGCGCGAGCAGATCGAACAGCATCCGGAGACGGTGGAGAAGCATTTAGGGCGCTATGCGGATACGCAGCGCGATGCTTTTGTTGCGCTGAACACGGCGTTCCTCGGCGATGGAGCGTATGTGCACGTAGCGCGCGGTGTAGTGGTGCATGCGCCGATTTGCCTGTTGTATTTGTCGACGCAGGAAGAGACGCCGTCGATGACGCATCCGCGGAATCTGATTGTGGCCGAGGATGCGAGCCAGGTGACGGTGGTCGAAGACTACGGTTCGGTGGGTGGCGAGTGCGTGGTGCTTTCAAATGCGGTGACGGAGCTGGTGGCCGGCGAGAGCACGGTAGCGCAGCATTTCCTGATCGAGCGCGAGCACCTGAAGGCATTCAATATTTCGACGCTGCGCATCGAGCAGGGGCGGAGCGCGAATGTTTCGTCTCACTCGGTTCTGCTGGGCGGCGGACTGGTGCGGAACAATGTGCATCCGGTGCTGGCGGGTGAAGGCGGCGAGTGTCTGATCAACGGATTGTTTCTGGGGACGGGGCGGCAGCATCTGGACAACTTTATGCATGTGGAGCACGCAGCGCCGCATTGCGGAAGCCGCCAGTTCTACAACGGCATTCTGGATGGGCAGGCGCATGGCGTGTTTCACGGACGCATTGTGGTGCACAAACCAGCGCAGAAGACGGACGCCAAGCAGACGAATCGCAACCTGCTGCTGAGCGACGACGCGCAGATCGACACGAAGCCGCAGCTGGAGATTTACGCGGACGATGTGAAGTGTACACACGGCGCAACGATCGGGCAGATTGAGGAGAACGCGCTGTTCTACCTGCAGTCGCGCGGCATCAGCGAGAAGGAAGCGCGCAATTTGCTGCTGATGGCGTTCGCTGAAGAGTGCGTGGGGCGGATGCACGAAGGCGCAATACGGGAACACGTGGAGAAGCTGATCCAACAGCATCCGCTTTTTTCGCGGAACACTCCGCGAAAAGCAACTGGAGTGGTTACAGAACGGAATTGGGAAGAACGGGGATGAGGACGTCCCTCAGGGGCTAAAGCCCGACGTATTTGCTGATATCTGCGGCACGACTTAAGTCGTGCCGCTTCAAAACGGCGGATTCGCCGGGAAGTGGGGAGAGGAGGCGGGGATGACGGCCAGCGCGGTATTGCCGGAGAAGGCCACAAGCCGCGTGTTCGACGTGGAGAGGATTCGGGCGGACTTCCCGATTCTGCGGTCGCGCGTGCACGGGCACGAACTGGTGTATCTGGACAATGCGGCGACGTCGCAGAAGCCGCAGGCGGTGATTGACGCGATCGTGCGGTATTACACGAGCGCGAATGCGAATATCCATCGCGGCGTGCATTATCTGTCACAAATCGCTACTGAAGAGTTTGAGGCCGGGCGGCATGCGGCGCAGAAATTTGTGAACGCGGCGGACGCGAGCGAGATTGTGTTCACGCGCGGCACGACTGAGGCGATCAATCTGGTAGCGCAGGCCTGGGGACGCGTGCATGTGGGCGCGGGCGATGAGGTACTGATTACGGCAATGGAGCACCACTCCGACATTGTGCCGTGGCAGATGCTGTGCAACGAGAAGGGCGCGAAGCTGCGCGTGGTGCCGATCAACGATGCGGGCGAGTTGATCCTTGAGGAATACACGAAGCTGCTGTCGCCGAAGACGAAGATTGTGGCGCTGGCGCATGTGTCGAACGCGCTGGGAACCATCAATCCGGTGAAGAAGATCGTGGCGATGGCGCACGCGCAGGGGATTCCGGTGCTGGTGGACGGAGCGCAGGCGGTTCCGCATATTGCGGTGGATGTGCAGGATTTGGATTGCGATTTCTACGCGTTTTCCGCGCACAAGATGTACGGGCCGACGGGGATTGGGGCCCTGTACGCGAAGGCGGCGCTGCTGGAGGCGATGCCTCCGTACCAGGGCGGCGGGGACATGATCAGCTCGGTGACGTTTGAGAAGACGACGTACAACAAGGTGCCGCACAAATTTGAAGCGGGCACGCCGGATATGGCGGGCGTGGCGGGGCTGAAGGCCGCGATTGAGTACATGAACGGGATTGGTGTGGACAAGATTGCCGCGCACGAGCACGAGCTGCTGGAGTACGCGACGAAGACGGTGCTGGCGTTGCCCGGCGTGCGGCTGATCGGGACGGCGCGGGAGAAGGCCAGCGTGCTGTCGTTCGTAGTAGAGGATGTACATCCGCACGACATTGGGACGATATTGGATCAGGAAGGCGTTGCGGTGCGCACGGGACACCACTGCGCGCAGCCGGTGATGGATCGATACTGCATTCCGGCGACGGTGCGGGCTTCGTTCGCGGTGTACAACACGCGGGCGGAAGTGGATGCGCTGGCGCGGGGCATCCGCAAGGTGCAGGAGGTTTTTGCCTAATGGCGGAGCTGCGCGATCTGTATCAGGAAGTGATTTTGGAACACAGCAAGGCTCCCCGGAACTTTAAAGAGCCGGCGGGAATGAATCACCAGGCTGAAGGGTATAACCCGCTGTGCGGCGACCGGTTCACGGTGTATCTGGAGATGGACGGGGACACGGTTCGGGATATTGGGTTCAAAGGCGCGGGGTGCGCGATCTCGAAGGCGTCGGCCTCGATGATGACGCAGACGGTGAAGGGGAAGACCAAGGCCGAGGCGCACAAGATCTTTCAGCAATTTCACGATCTGGTGACCGGGCACGAGCATGTGGGCGACGAAGAATTGGGGAAGCTGGCAGTTTTTTCCGGAGTGTCGGAGTTTCCGATGCGGGTGAAGTGCGCGACGCTGGCGTGGCACACGCTGGAAGCGGCGCTGGAAGGCAAGCAGGAGAAGATTTCGACGGAATAACTGCAATAAGCAGATCCCTCCACTGCGCGCGCCACGATTGGCGCGCTCCGGTCGGGATGACAAAGTGAATTATCCATGATCATTACGAACAGAACGGTTCCGTTGAAGCGCGATTGCGCTGCGATTGCTATCCCCTCGGGTGCGCGGCTGGTGCTGCCTGCAGGGACGACGGTGCGCGTTACCCAGGCTGCGGGAACGAGCTACACGGTCGCCGCGACTACGGGTGAGCTCTATCGCATCGAGGGCACGGATGCGGACGCGCTGGGGCTGAGCGGGCCGGTGGAGGAATCGCAGGCGCCTCCGACTTTCAGCGAGAAGATGGTTTGGGATCAGCTGAAGACGGTGTACGACCCGGAGATTCCGGTGAACATTGTCGACCTGGGGCTGATTTACGCGTGCGCGATTGGCGAGCACGAGCAGGGCGGGAAAAAGATTGACGTGCAGATGTCGCTGACGGCGCCGGGGTGCGGCATGTCCGATGTATTGAAGGCGGATGTGGAGAACAAGCTGCGGCGGCTGCCCGAGGTGAAAGAAGTAAAGGTCGAAGTGGTCTTCGATCCGCCGTGGGGTCCGGCACGGATGAGCGAAGCGGCGAAGCTGCAGCTGGGGTTCGACTTGGATTACGGCACGAATTCCGGCGGGAATTCGTTTGGGCCGTTTCCGATTCTGCGGTAAACCTCGAAACCAATCAACAAAATCTATTTGTAAGGACGACGGCTACTTGTTGGCGCCAGGCGGGAGGCCGCCGTATTGCCAGAAGCGCGTGTAGTCGGCCTGAGCGAGCCACTGAGAGAGCTGGGCGTTGGGAAAGCGCTTCACGTACGGGACGGCCCAGCCGATGTCGGAGCCAGAGTACGGACCACCGGTGATGTCCTGCGTGACGCCGGTGGCTTTCGCGAAGAGGCTGGGGTCGGCGAGGCCGGCGATGCAGAGCTTGACGAGGCGATGCACGGCGCCGTTGTTAAAGCTGTAGAGGTCGGTACCGTTGGCTTGGGCCAGCTCGGCGATCATGATGAGCGGCGCGAGCGCGTAGAGGTGGTAGTGGAGGGCGCGTCCGGCGCGGCCCATTTCGCGAGGCAGCACGCCATTGGGCTGAATCTCGTTGGCGCCAGTCTTGAGGGCTTCGATGCCGAATTCATAATCGCCTTTGTCGTTGATGGCGACGCCGGCGGCGCAGACAGCAAAGCCGGCCCAGTAGCGATGGTTGTTATACGCATCGCTGTTGGGACTGCGCTTCTTGCTATCGACATAGTCAACGGCGCGATTGGCGACGGAGCCGAACCACTTCTTAATTTCTTTGTCCTGATTGGGCGTGCCGACGCCGGAGTTGCGCACTTTGAGATACGAGACGGAGGTTCCGGCGAGGAGCCATTTTTGCTCGTAGGAACCCTGGCCGGTGGGCATGGCGTCGGTCCAGGCGCGGGCCTTCGCCGCGGCATCGAGGAGAGTGTAGACGCAGGTGGCGGCGGCGCGGCTGCTTTTGGTGATGTAAGCATCGGCGGCTTCCGAGGCCCACTGGCCCAGATGGGTGGGCGCGGCAGTGGCCTTCTCCTCCGCTGCTTTCTTCACCGGATCGATGACGGAGTGATTCGCGTCGGAATAGTAGCCCTCGGCGTCAACCGATTTGGAAAAGGGCGGCGGGTCGGGGCAGTTGTAGGGCGCGTCGGTGAGGGTGATTTGTTGCGCGTCCCACGGGGAGTGGAGTTGGTCAGCGTGTGCGGCGATGGGCGCGCACAAAGCGATGGCAAGCAGAGCGAGCAAGCCGATGCGGGGCCAGGGAGCGGTGTGCTTCATGAGCGAACGCCTCGGGATTAGGATTCGATGGGCTCGACGTAGAACATTTCGTTGGTGGCGCGGAAGCCGTTGGCCTCGTAGAGAGCGCGGCCCTCGTCGGTGGAGTGGAGCGCGACGACGCGGATGGCGCGGCGCGCGGCCTCGGCCAGGGCCATTTCAATGAGATGGCTGGCGAGCTTGCGGCGGCGATGGCTGGGCTCGACGTAAACATTGCAGAGATAGCCGCGGATGGTAGAGCGCGGGTCGAGCGGGTGCGGGGGCCAGTCAAGGAGCAGGAGGCCCGCGCCGGCGACGACCTGCCCTTCGTCTTCGGTAAGCCAGCCGAGGTAACGGCCTTCGGTAATGGCCTTCGCGACCCAGGGCTCGTGGGTGTCCGCCATGATTTGCAGCACCTGATCGTCGCGGCGTCCGGCATCGACGAACATGCGGCGGCGATGGCGGGTGATGAGTTGTGCGTCCGAGGCAGCGGCCATCCTGGTTTTCAGCATGGAAAGCAGTATAAGACTTACGATTGTTGCGTGGCACACAGGCTCGAACTCGATCGCAGCGGATTGCGTGCAGGAATGCGCGTGGCGGTGGGGGTGTCGGGCGGGGCCGACTCGGTGGCTCTGCTGCGCGCGCTGGCGGAGGCCGCGCCGGAGATTGGGCTGGTGCTGAGCGTGGCGCACGTCCAGCATGGGATTCGCGGGGCTGAATCGGAAAGAGACGCGGAGTTTGTCCAGGAGCTGGCGGAGCGGCTGGGGCTCGAGTTCGCATTGCATCGGGTGGACACGCCAGCGGTGGCGCGCACGCAGAAGATGAGCCTTGAAGAAGCGGCGCGGGAGCTGCGCTACGCGTGGTTTCGTTCACTGTTGGCAGAGGGCAAGGCGGATGCGGTGGCGACGGCGCACACGCTCGACGATCAGGCGGAGACGGTGGTGCATCGGGTGCTGCGAGGCGCATGGACGGAGGGGCTGGGTGGGATTCATCCGGTGATCGCATGTCCGAGAGGTGTGATTCTACGGCCATTTTTGCAGCTCCGGCGTGCGGAGATTGAGGCGTACCTGCGGGAAATGGGGCAGTCGTGGCGCGAGGACGCGACGAATGCGGATACGGCGTTCACGCGGAACCGGATCCGGCATGAGCTGTTGCCGCAACTGGCGGAGTTCAATCCGAGGATTGCGGAGCAGTTCGCGAATTTGGCGGCGATCGCGCGGGATGAGGAGAGTTGGTGGGAAGCGGAACTGCAGCGGCTGCTGCCAGGGCTGGTGTTGCCGGGTAGGCCGGTGCGGGGCGGGGGACGAGCGGTGTCGACGCATCCGGACGAGGGCAGCGTGGGGATGAAACTGGAGCGGCTGCGCGGAATGGCTCCAGCGCTGCGGCGGAGGGTGCTGCGGGCCGCGGCGGAGCAGTTGCGATGCGGGTTGAGCTTCGAACAGACAGAGCGGCTGATGGCGATGTGCGGGGCTGATTCGAATACGGGCGCGCCGCGGAAGCAGCAGTTGACGGCGGAGTTGCGGGCCGAGCGGACGGCGCGGGAACTTAGGCTGGTGCGCGAGGCTGCTCCTGCACAACGCGATACGGCAGAGACATTCGAATTGCCGATTCCTGGTGAGGTGACGGGGCTGGGTGTGACGCTGCGGGCTCGGCTGGTTGGTGAGGCCGACGGGATTCCTGCGGCGATTCTGCGGACTCCGCGTCCGTGGGATCGGGTGAAGCTGAAGTATTCGCGGAGTGCGAAGCCGCTGAAGGAGATTTTTGAGCGGATGGGTGTGGGGGCGGAGGCGCGGAGGGAATGGCCGGTGGTGGAGTGGGAAGGGCGGTTGGTTTGGATGAGGGAGGTTGTGGCGGAGGCGGAGGACGTGCCGTTTGCGGTGGAAGTAATCAGCACGTCTTAAGTCTGTATACCCCGAACGGGTCAATCGACGAGCCGCGCCATTCTTGACCCGCCTGGTTTGCAAACCTACAATCTATAGAGGAGAACTCCACCCATTTTTGGGTGGGGATTGGGTCGTTCCTATGGGCTCTGAGCCGCGGATCAGTCCTCGCGAGCGTGCTGTTCTGACCGCCATTATCGAGACGTATATCGCTACCGGGGAACCGGTGGCGTCGCAGGCGCTCGCCCGGCATTTTGGCGGCGGGAGCGGCAACCGGGAAGGGATGAGCCCGGCGACGATCCGCAATGTGATGGCTGCGCTGGGGGATGAGGGACTGCTGGATCAACCGCATACGTCGGCGGGACGGATTCCGACGGCGCGGGCGTTTCGCTTCTACGTGGAGCAGTTCAGTGGATTGCCGTTTGCGCTGCCGGCGCCGGAGCGGATGGAGCAGATTGAGGAGAGCTTTGCAGGGATTGGGACGAGCCAGCAGTATCTGGAGCGGACGTCGCATGTGCTGGCGCTGATTTCGAGCGGGCTGGGCGTGGCGCTGACCTCGGCGCAGGAGTTTCACACGCTGGAGCACATTCATTTCTCCCGGCTGTCGCCGGGACGCGTGCTGGCGGTGGTGATTACGAAAGCGGGGACGGTGCTGGATCGGGTATTGACCCTGGACCGCGACCTGGCTCTGAGCGAACTGGAGACGGCGGCGCGTTTTCTGAATGAGAACTATCACGGCTGGTCGATTGAGCGCATTCGCGTGGAACTGGCGCGGCGGCTGGAGGCGGAGCGCAGCGAGTACGGCCGGTTGACGCAATCCGTCGAAGAGTTGGTTCGCAAAGGGGCGCTGGACGCCGACAGTGGAGCGGCGCAGACCATTTTTATTGAGGGCGTCGCGAATCTGCTGGCGAGCGAGCCGGACCGCGAGCGGATGCGCATCATGCTGCAGGCGCTGGAGGCGAAAGAGCGGCTGATCGAGTTGCTGAATGCCTATGTGGATGCACGGCAGCGGACGGTGCGCGTCGTGGTTGGGCTCGAAGAAGCCATCCCTGAGTTGAAGGATTTTGTGCTGATTGGCGCCACGGCGCGGCTGGGCGCGGAGAATCTGGGGACGGTCGCAGTGATTGGACCGACGCGGATCCAGTATCAGGAGACAATTAACGCGGTGTCGTACATCGCGCAGCTTTCCGGAAGGATATTCCAGCCGCCGCAGTGAGCCGAGTACCCGCAAACCGACGCAGGCCTTCCCCAGAAGCGCGCCTGCGAAAAGAAAACGAGACCGAGAGATGAGCAGACGGATGGTGGAAGACAAGCATGCCGGTGAAAAGCCGGCAGCAGAGGCAACGAATGCGGACAACGATCCCGCGACGCCAAACGGCGATGGGAGCGAGCCGTTGTTGGCCGCGGAAGCGGCAGCGGTGCCGCAGGAAGAATACGAGCGGCTGAAGGCGGAGCGCGATCAGCTCTTCGACAGGCTGGCGCGGCTGCAGGCGGAGTTCGACAACACGCGCAAGCGCGAAGCGAAGGAACGGGCCGACTATCGCGATTACGCTGTGGCGAATGCAGTGGAGCAGTTTTTGCCGGTGCTGGATAACTTCCAGCTGGCGCTGAAGTCGCAGGGATCGGCGGAGCAGCTGCGGACGGGCGTGGAACTGATTGTGAAGCAGATGGAAGAGGCGCTGCGCGGGCTGAATGTGCAGGCGGTAGAGACGGTGGGTGCGGTCTTCGATCCGAAAGTGCACGAGGCGCTGGATATGGTGGAGCGCGAGGACCTGCCGGATCATCAGGTATTTGAAGAGGTACGGCGCGGATATAAGATTCGAGAACGACTGTTGCGGCCGGCACTGGTTCGGGTCGCCAGTAACACACAGCAGAAGGAAGCATGAGCAGAACGGGAAACGTGACGAAATCCGACTATTACGAAGTTCTTGGGGTAACACGTACAGCGACCGATCAGGAGCTGAAGGCAGCGTACCGCAAGCAGGCGCTGCAACATCACCCGGACCGCAACCCCGGCAACCAGGAAGCGGAAGAGCGCTTTAAGGAGTGCAGCGAGGCGTACCAGGTGCTGAGCGATCCGCAGAAGCGCGCGGCCTACGACCGGTTCGGGCACGCGGGCATGGCCGGAGCGGGATTCGACGGGAACCCGTTTGGCGGCGGGCAGGACATCGGGGATATCTTCGGCGATATCTTCGGCGAGATGTTCAACATCGGCGGCAATCGGAAGCCATCGCGCGTGCAGAAGGGCCACGACATCCGGCACGATCTGACCATCGAGTTTGAAGAAGCGGTGTTTGGAAAGGAAACGAAGATCACCGTGCAGCGCGCCGAAGCGTGCAAGGACTGTCGAGGCACGGGAACGGCGACGGGACGCGGACCTTCGACGTGTCCGCATTGTGCGGGGCGCGGCCAGGTGCGGTATCAGCAGGGATTCTTCTCGATTGCGCGAACCTGCAATCACTGCGCAGGCACGGGAACGGTGATTACGGATCCGTGCGCCACCTGCCGCGGCGACGGGCGCGTGGAGCGGGAACACGAGATGGTGGTGACGGTGCCGGCGGGCGTGGAGGACGGCACGCGTATTCGCTACCAGGGCGAAGGCGATGCCGGGCGCTTTGGCGGGGGCGGGGGGGATTTGTACATTGTGCTGCGGGTTAGGCCGCACAAGTTCTTCGAGCGCGACGGAAACGACCTGCACTGCACGATTCCTATTTCGTTTCCACAGGCGGCGCTGGGGACGGACATTCACCTGGTAACGCTGGACGGTCCAACACGGCTGAAGGTTCCTGAAGGCACGCAGAGCGGGCAGCAGATTCGGATCCGCGGCCAGGGCGTTCCTTTCCTGAACGAACACGGGCGCGGCGACCTTGTGACGCACATCGTTGTGCGCACGCCGACCAAGATGACCAAGGTGCAGAGGGACAAGATGCGGGAGCTGGCGGAAACGATGACGGTGGAGAACACCCCGACGTCACGAACGCTGGTGGAGAAGGTGAAGGAGATGTTTTCCTAAGGGCAGCTAAGAGGCGGTTAGCTGAGACGCGGTCAGCGGAAATCGAGTCAGCGAGGAGCGGTCAGCAGCGATGCTGGCCGTTTTTTATTCGAGCAGAGCGGCGGCTACGGCCATGGCGGTGATGGCGGCGGTTTCGGCACGGAGGATGCGGGGACCGAGGCTGACCGCTTTCCATCTCTCGGCGTCGAACATCGCTTCTTCCTCTCCGGTCCAGCCACCTTCAGGGCCGACGGCGATGCGGATCGATGGGACTTCGTCGCCGGCTGCGATGAGCGCTTCAGAGAGCGCGTGGCGGAGTGTGGAGGAGCGCTCCTGCTCGGCGAGCACGATGCGCACGGCATTTTCTTCTGCGCGCAGGGCAGTCTTCAACGGCAGCGGTTCGTCGATCTGGAGCAGGTCGGAGCGGCGCGCCTGTTTCGAAGCTTCGACAGCGACACGACGCCAGCGTTCGGCGCGCGTGGTGGCTGCCTGGGCCAGATGCTTATCGCTGCGGCGCGCGATGACGGGGACGATGCGCGCGGCTCCGAGCTCGGTGACTTTCTCGATGGCCCACTCCATGCGGTCGAACTTGAAAACCGAGAGCAGCAGCGTGACGGGGAGCGCGGGATCGGCTTCGACTTCAGCGATGAGGTTGAAGCGAACCGAGTCGCCGGTGATGCCGGCGATGACGCTATGCCAGACGCGGCCGCCGGCGACGATGTCGAACTCCATACCCGGCTCGGCACGGAGGACACGGATGAGGTGTCCAGCCTGATTGCCGGTGAGGGAGGCGGTTGCTTCGTCCCAGGTGTCGGCGATCCAGCGGCGGCGGGTCATGCGATTAGGGTACCGAAACAGAGGTGAGGTGGGACAGATGTGGGACGGCCAGCGATGAAGCGGTCAGCGATAAAACGGTCAGCGGTGAGACGGGCGGTGCGGATTTGGTTGCGATGACGAAGAGCTCGCAAACCCGCATGAATACTGGCGCAAAAAGACTGAGGGGACGCTTGCGCGTCCCCTCAGTGTGTTGCCGTTGGAATGCTTACTTTTTCTTTGCGGCTTTCTTCGCTGCCTTCTTCGCTGGTTTCTTTGCTGCTTTCTTGGTTGCCATTTTGTCTATTCTCCCTTGTTCGATGTCTACATCGAAGTCTGCAACATAAATGCTGCAGTTAACGAATGTATAGTTTTCCGCATCGTGAGTGTCAAGAAAAAAATGGAATATTTCGAAGGAGATTTTGTTCGATGGAATCGCGCTCGTCATCCGAGTGGAGTCACGCACGACTCTCAGAGCGAGGGAAAAAGTCAGAGGAGATGGAAATGATTCGCGAGCGCGAGTCCCACTCCCGCGAAAATGTCGTGCCATGCGTGCGCGATCATGCCGGGACGAAGACTTCTGCGGAGAATGGCGAGGCCGCAGAAGAGCGCGCCATACGCAGTGATGGCGATCATGCCGACTGCGCCTTCGTACGCATGACTGACGCCGAAGATGAGCGATGAGCCAACGACGCCGAGCCAGAGCGCGTGCACGGGCGATGCGAACTGGCGCAGGAAGTAGCCGCGAAAGACGAATTCCTCAGTGATCCCAGCGGAGACGCTGAGCGCGATCCACAGCAGCAGTTGCGAGACGTTCTGCGGCGCGAGGGCGGCGATGGTCTTCTGTGGCATTTGCCCGTGGAGCTGTTGCGCCACTGCGCCGATGGAGACGAGCACCATGGCGGAGAGGATCCAGAAGACGCCGGCGGCGAGGAGATCTTCGCCCCATGCGCGCAGGCCGCGGCGGAAGCCGAGCAGTTCCGCGATGGACACGCGGCGCAGGCGCAGGCCCCACCAGGCGAGGAGGCCGAGGATCCACTCAACGGCGATGCCGCTGAGGTAGCGCTGCACGTGGTGGGTGCCGAGGCTGCTGAGGTGGGTCTGGCGCGCGTTGAGAAAGGAGCCGCCGACGAGCACGAGAACGATGAGCGCCGAGTGCCACCAGGGCGCCACCGCGGTGGTAGGCAGCGGCTGCGAAGGAGGCGACGGGAGCGTTTCGTGCATGAGGTCCCCAATCTTTGGTATCTTCCATTGGATTCTACGGTGGGCATTGGATTCTACGGTCGATGTCGTGCATCGAATAGGGAATGGTGCTTATGGACGAAATTGTGATTGTTTCTGGTGTTCGTACGCCGGTGGGAAAGTTTCAGGGGTCGCTGAGTGACGTTTCAGCGACGAAGCTGGGCGCGGTTGCGGTGCGGGCGGCGGTGGAGCGCGCGCGGTTGAAGCCGGAGCAGATAGACGAGTGCATCATGGGCAACGTGGTGTCGGCGGGGCTGGGGCAGAATCCCGCGCGGCAAGCGGCGCTCTTCGGCGGGTTGCCGCCGGAGGTGAGCGCGGTGACGGTGAACATGGTGTGCGGATCCGGGTTGCGCGCGGTGGCGCTGGGAGCGCAGTCCATCCAGACCGGCAACGCGGAGATTGTGGTGGCGGGAGGGATGGAGTCGATGACGAATGCGCCGTATTTGCTGCCGCAGGCGCGCTCGGGCTTCCGCATGGGGAACAGCGTCGCCGTGGACTCGATGGTGAACGACGGGTTATGGGACGTGTACAACGACTTCCACATGGGGCAGACCGCGGAGCTGGTGGCGGAGAAGTACGGCGTGACGCGGGAGGAGCAGGATGCGTTCGCGGTGATGTCGCACCAGAGAGCGGCGGCGGCGTGGCGCGAAGGCCGATTTGCCTCTGAGGTGGTCCCGGTGGAGATTCCGGCGAAGAAGAAAGGCGCGGAGCCGAAGCTCTTCGAGCGCGATGAGGCGATCCGCGAGGATGTGACGGCGGAGACGCTGCGGGCGCTGAAGCCGGCGTTCAAAAAGGATGGGACGGTGACGGCCGGCAATGCTCCGGGGGTGAACGACGCGGCGGCAGCGCTGGTGATTATGTCGGCGGCGAAGGCGAAGGCGCTGGGATTGAAGCCGCTGGCGCGCATTGTGGCGCATGCGACAAGCGGGATCGATCCGAAGTGGGTGATGATGGCGCCGGTGAGCGGCGCGCGCAAGGTGTTGGCGAAGGCGGGGTGGTCGGTCGGGGATGTGGACCTGTTCGAGTTCAACGAGGCGTTTGCGGTGCAGGCGATTGCGGTTACGCGGGAGTTGGGGATTCCAATGGAGAAGGTGAACGTGAACGGCGGATCCGTCGCCATTGGGCATGCCATTGGCGCCAGCGGCGCGCGCGTGCTGGTAACGCTGATCTACGAGATGATCCGGCGCGATGTGCATCGGGGCGTGGCGGCGCTGTGCCTGGGCGGAGGAAATTCCGTGGCGATGTCGGTGGAGAGGGACTAAGAGACGGAAGGATCGGTGGGCGCGGGAAGTAGCGGCCGCTGCTCCGGGATGAGCAGAGGCGCAACCTGCCGGCAAGGCGGCCATGGTTTACTCCCTGGAACAACTAGCGAAGTTTTTCGGGCTTGCGTTCAGCGCGCTGCTGCCCCTGGTGAATCCGCTGGGTGATGCGCTGGTCTTTTTGGGGCTTGTGGGCGATGCGCCGCGGGCGGTTTACCGGATTCTTGCGTGGAAAATCGCGGTCAGCACAACGATCTTTCTTGTCGTCATCGAGCTGGTAGGCACAGCGTTGCTGAAGTTCTTCGGAATCTCTCTGCCGGTGATGCAGGTCTCCGGCGGATTAGTGCTGGCAGCGATGGGCTGGGGTCTTCTGAATCGCGAGGAGCGCGCGCCGACGCCGGCAACGGCGCCGAGCGACGGGTAGCTGGGAAATCTGGAGCAGAAGGTCTTTTACCCGTTTACCTTCCCGATTACGGCGGGTCCGGGGTGCATCGTGGTCATGGTAACGCTGAGTGCCCGTGCATCGGTGGGTGGCCTGGTTCCGGACATCGCCGCCCACGGAGGCATCGTGCTGGCCGTGGTTTTGCTCAGCATTGCGGTGTACTTCTGTTACGCCTATGCGCCGGCGATCGCGGCGCACGTGTCTCTGCAGACAGCGCACGGCATCGTGCGGGTGATCGCCTTCGTGCTGTTGTGCATCGGCGTGCAGATCACGTGGAACGGCGTTCAGGCGATGGTTGAGGCCGGCCTGAAAAGGTAGTGGCTTCGGAGACGCGGGCAACGACGGAGCATCCGGCGTTCTACCATGGTTGCGGTTCTTGTGAGGAGACGGAACGTGCGACCTGGATGCGGAATGAGGCGGATCGGAATATTGCTGGCCAGCGGAGCGGCCCTCGGCACGATGTGCGCAGCACAGGCGACTGTGGAGCAGCAGCCGTGGGGCGTGCTGGTCCACAACGGCACGGAGACGCTCCGCATCACGGTGTGTGGCCCCGACGTCATCCACGTAGTCGCGGGGCCGGGAGAGCCGATCGTAGGCTCACCAGCAACGCCCTGGATTGTGAACCCGTGCAAGCCGGATCATTTTTCCTTTGCGCAGGATGACAAGGCTGCGACGATCAGCACGGAGAAGGTGCGGGTCCGCATTGACCTGAAACGGGCTGCGCTGCGCTTCGACGATGATACGGGCCGCGAGTTACTGCAGGAGTTCGGCAACCGCGATCCGCGCCATTACGTTGCCACGGAAGCGAATGGCGAGAAGGTGTATCGCGTGAGCGAGCGGTTCGAAGCCGATCCACTGGAAGGCCTCTACGGATTGGGGCAGCATCAGGCCGGTGTGTTCGACTATCGCGGCGCGGTGGTGGAACTGGCGCAGGCGAACACCAACGTCGCGATCCCGTTTCTGATCTCGACCAATGGCTACGGATTGCTGTGGAATACGGCTTCGCGATCGTTGTTCGACAACCGTTTCTTCCTCGAGATGAAGCTGACGGCGGACGCCGCCGATGCTATCGATTACTACTTCATCTATGGGCCGGAGATGGATCAGATCATCCATCGCTATCG
Organism: Acidobacteriaceae bacterium; assembly: GCA_035482355.1. GTDB lineage: Bacteria > Acidobacteriota > Terriglobia > Terriglobales > Acidobacteriaceae > Palsa-343. The sequence continues at coordinate 109,396 of DATHQV010000164.1, forward strand.
CGAGATGACCGGGCACGCGCCTCTTTACGGCCAGTGGGCGTACGGGTTTGTGCAGTCGAAGGACCGGTACAAGTCTGCGAAGCAATTGCTGGATGTTACGCAGGAATACCGCGACCAGCATGTGCCGCTGGACTTCATCGTGCAGGACTGGTTCTGGTGGAAGCTTCAGGGCGATCCCGAGTACAACGAGGATTACCTGAAGCCGTGGCCCGATGTTCCGGCGGCGATCGAGAAGCTGCATGGGGAGCATATGCACGCCATGATCTCAGTGTGGGCCAAGATGGATCCGCGTGCGCAGAACTGGCAGGAGATGAAGGCGAAGGGCCTGACGGTTCCGGACACCGATCTTTACGACGCCACGAATCCGGCGGCGCGGGATTTCTATTGGGATCACCTGATGGGAAAGAAATTTGCCGAGGGGTGGGATGGATTTTGGCTGGACAGCTCGGAGCCGGAGATTTGGGATGGGTTCAGCGATGGATCGCTCGACGAGAAGCACCTGTTCATCGGCAACGGCGCGCGGTATACGAACATTTTTCCGCTCATGCACTCGGGCGGCGTCTACGAGCACTGGAGGAAGACTACGGACCAGAAGCGGGTGTTCATTCTGACGCGGTCGGGATTTTTGGGCCAACAGCGAAATGCGACGACGGTGTGGTCGGGCGACGTGATTGGGACATGGATGTCGTTCCGGCGGCAGATTCCCGCAGGGTTGAACTTTGAGGTGTCGGGCGTGCCTTACTGGACTACGGACATTGCGGGGTACGGCTGGCCATACGAACGCGACACACGCGACGCGAGCTATCAGGAACTCTATACGCGCTGGTATGAGTTTGGCGTGTTCTGCCCGATTTTCCGGACGCACGGGCACCGTTCAAACGACACGAACGAGATTTTCTCGTATGGGCCGCAGACGCCGACGCTGATTGCGTACGACAAGCTGCGGTACCGGATGCTGCCGTACATCTATTCGCTGGCGTGGAAGGTGACCAGCGAGGACTATACGATGATGCGGCCGCTGGTGATGGACTGGCGCGACAATCAGACGGTGCGCGACATTGGCGACGAGTTTCTGTTTGGGCCGGCGATTTTGGTGAATCCGGTGACGGAGCAGGGGGCGACGAGCCGGGAGGTGTATCTGCCTCCGGCGGCGGCCTGGTATGACTTCTGGACGGGCGCACAGTTGCGCGGAGATCAGCATGTGCAGGCGGCGGCGCCTCTGGAACGGATTCCGCTGTACGTGAAGGCGGGTTCGATTTTGCCGCTGGGGCCGGAGGAGGAATATGCGTCGCAGTCGCCGGATGGGCCGGTGGAACTGCGTATTTATCGGGGAGCGGATGGAGACTTCACCCTCTACAACGATGCGGGCGATAGCTATGACTATGAGAAGGGCGCGCACGCGGGGATCCCGATGCACTGGGACGATGCGGGATCGACGCTGACGCTGGGGGCGCGGGTTGGGGGTTATCCGGGCATGGCGGCGAAGCGGAAGTTCCGGGTGGTGCTGGTTGGGTCCGATCATGGTGTGGGGCTGGCTGTGGCACCGACGGCGGATCGGGAGATTGAGTATGACGGACAGCGCATGAGCGTAGTACTTCGCTAGCGGCAAGCTAAGAAGCGGTCAGCGGTAAACCGGTCAGCTGAAAGGCGGTCAGCGAGACTTGTGAGGCAAAGTTGATTCCGAATCCGACACAACGATTTACCGGACGGGTGGAGAGCTATCGGCGGTATCGGCCGGGGTATCCGGTGGCGATTGTCGATACGCTGCAGCGGGAGTGCGGGCTGAGCGCAGAGTCAGTGATCGCCGATGTGGCGGCAGGGACTGGATTGTTTGCGGAGATTTTTCTGGCGGCTGGGTTCGCGGTAACGGCAGTCGAGCCGAATGACGAGATGCGGGCGGCTTGCGCGGAATTGGAAAGCACTTATCCAAAACTGCGATGCGTGGCGGGGACCGCGGAGGCAACGGGACTGCCGGATGGTTCTGTCGATCTGATCACGGTGGCACAGGCGATGCACTGGTTCGATCTGGAGCGGGCGCGAGCAGAGTTTACGCGGATTCTGAAGCCGGGCGGGTGGTGCGCCGTGATCTACAACAACCGCCGTTTCGGCGGCGATCTGTTTCATGAGGCCTACGAGCGGTTCCTGCTGGAGTTTGGGATCGATTACTCCGCTGTCAAGGACCAGCACATGGGGCGCAAGCGGCTGGCACAGTTCGTTGCGCCGTCAACGATGCAGTGTGCGGGGTTTCCAAATGCGCAGGCGTTAACGCTGGAAGGCTTGCGGGGGCGCGTGATGTCGTCGTCGTACATACCGAAGGAGCATCATCCGCGGTTTGCGGAAATGCAGGCGGCGCTGGAGCGTTTGTTCGTGGAGAACGAGTCGGGCGGAACGGTGACGATGGTGCACGAAAGTATGGTGTGCTACGCGCAACTCAACATTCGATGACGTTCAGCGCTAATCCAGCCAGCGAAGTTTCTTTGTAGCGCGACTGCATGTCGAGTCCGGTTTGGTACATGGTTTTGATGACCTGATCGAGGGAGACTTTGTGGCCTTCGGTTTCGTTCATGGCGATGCGGCAGGCCTGGACAGCTTTGACGGCGCCCATGGCGTTGCGCTCGATGCAGGGGATCTGGACGAGGCCGCCGATGGGGTCGCAGGTCATGCCGAGGTTGTGTTCCATACCGATTTCTGCGGCGTGCTCGACTTCGGCGTTGGTGGCGCCGAGGGCAGCGGCGAGTCCTCCGGCGGCCATGGAGCAAGCGACGCCCACTTCGCCCTGGCAGCCGACTTCCGCTCCGCTGATCGACGCATTCTCTTTGTAGAGGACGCCGATGGCGGCGGAGGTGAGGAAATAGCGGAGGATGCCGTCTTCGTCGGCGCCGGGGATGAAGTCGCGATAGTAGCGGGCGATGGCGGGGATGACGCCGGCGGCTCCATTGGTGGGGGCGGTGACGACGCGACCGCCCGCTGCATTCTCTTCGTTAACGGCCATGGCGTAGACGGTGACCCAGTCGAGCGGCGCGAGCGGATCCTTAGAGCCTTTTTGGCGGAGGCGCTCGGTGAGGCGCATAGCGCGGCGGCGAACGCTGAGGCCGCCGGGCAGAATGCCTTCGGTGACCATGCCGCGCTCGATGCAGGCGTCCATGACGGACCAGATGTGCAGGGTGCCGGCACGCACTTGTTCGGGATTGCGGAGGGCACACTCATTGGCGCGCATCAGTTCCCAGATGGCGAGGCCGGCGTCGGAGGCCATCTGCAGCATTTGCTCGGCGCTCGAGAAGGGATAGGGCAGCGCGACGTCGGTTGTGGCGACAGGGAGGGATGATTCTCCGTCCGCAACGATGAAGCCGCCGCCGATGGAGAAGTAGGTGCGGGTGAGCAGCGGGCTTCCGCTTGCGTCAGACGCGGTGAAGCGCACGCCGTTGGGGTGTTGGGTGACGGCGCCGGGCGGCAGCATTTCATCGCGATGGAAGAGCAGGTGTTCGGGCTCGCGGAAGGAGATGGGCTTTCCGAGGATGGAGAGCGTGCCGGATTCGCGTATCGCCGCAAGTTTGGAGTCGATGGTGACCGGATCAATGGTGGCGGCTTCTTCGCCGCTGAGCCCGAGGAGGATGGCGCGATCGGTGCCGTGTCCATGGCCGGTGAGCGCGAGGGATCCGTAGAGTTCGACGAGGACGCTGGCGGTTTTGGCGAGTGCGGCGGAGTCATTGAGCTCGACGGCGAAACGCCGGGCTGCGCGCATGGGTCCCATGGTGTGGGAACTGGAGGGTCCGATGCCGACCTTGAAGAGGTCGAAGAGGCTGGTTTTCACCTGTACAGGGTACAGCGGGCAGGGTACAGGGTGCAGCAGGACTGCGATCGGCGGTCAGCGATCAGGGGGAATGGGCAGAGCGCAGGGTTCAGGAGTCAGGCTCCCGCTACGTAGATGAATCTGGCGAGGAACAGGACGGCCAGGGTGTAGAGGAGCCAGTCTTTGCGGTTGAATTTGCCGGTGGCGAGGTGGAGCGCGGCATAGGCGATGATGCCGAAGCCGAGTCCGTTAGCGATGGAGGTGGTGAGGGGGATGAGGACGAGGGTGAGGAAAGCGGGGAAGGCGATGAGGGGATTCTTCCACTCGATTTCGCCGAGGGTGTGGAGCATGAGACTGCCGACGACGATGAGGGCCGGCGCGGTGGCTGCAGTGGGCACCATGCCGACATAGGGCGCGACGACCAGCGACGCGAGAAAGAGCAGGCCGGTGACGATGGCGGTAACCCCGGTGCGTCCGCCAGCCGCGACCCCAGCGGCAGATTCGATGTAACTGGTGACGGTGGAGGTTCCGGCGAGCGATCCGGCAACGGTGGCGGTGGCGTCGGCGAAGAGGATTTGGCTGAGGCGTGGGATGTTGTGATCGTCGCCGATGAGGCCGGCGTGCTTGGTGACGGCGACGAGGGTTCCCAGATTGTCGAAGAGGTCGACGAAGAGGAAGACGAAGACGATTTCTAAAAGGCCGATGTGCAGGGCGGCGGGAATGTTGAGGCGGAATGCGGTTTGCGTGATGGCGGAGAAGCTGTAACCCTGCGGATTCCAATGGACGAGGTGGAAGGGGATGGCGGCGAGGGTGACGGTGACCACACCGATGAGGATGGCTCCGCGCACGCGCCACGCGAGCAAAGCAGCCATGAGGATGACGCCGAAGAGGGCGAGAAAGGTTTGCGGCTGGCGCAGATTGCCGAGGGTGACCATGGTGGCAGGATCGGCGGCGACGATGCCGGCGTTTTTGAATCCGATGAACGCGATGAAGAGGCCGATGCCTCCTGCGACGGAGGCGTAAAGCTCGTGCGGGATGCTGTGCAGGATGGCCTGGCGCAGGCCGGTGGCGGTGAGCAGCAGAAAGATGACGCCGGAAAGGAAGACCGCGCCGAGGGCAGTTTGCCAGGGCACCTGCATCTTCATGACGACCACGTAGCTGAAATAGGCGTTGAGGCCCATGCCGGGCGCGAGCGCCAGCGGATAGCGCGCGACGACGCCCATGAGGATGCTGCCGAAGGCGGCAGAAATGCAGGTGGCCACGGTAACGGCGGCGATGGGGAGTCCGGCTTTGGCCAGAATGGAGGGATTGACCACGATGATGTAAGCCATGGTGATGAACGTGGTCAGGCCGGCGAAGGCTTCAGTTCTCCAGTTGGTCTTCAGCCTGGCAAATTCGAAATACACTTCCAGTTTTTGGCGCATGGGCTCCGGTGGGCAGCTGGTATGTGGGTGTGATTGCTATGAAACCACAGAAGCGATGGGTCGCCCGGAAAATTTTCGGATGCGATTTGGCGCGGGCGCAGGCGGTGGATTGCCAGATGCTCGCTGAAGCGGTACGAAAGTGCGGCCGGGCTTGATATTCTTACTGGTGAAAGTCCTGGCCTTGTTTAGTTCTCTGGATGCGCTCCGCACCCGCACTATGAAAATTGTCGCCGCGCCAGCCGCTGCGTTGTTGCTGGCCTCGCTGCTTACCGCATGCAATCACGCGCCGTCGCCCGCCAAGGCGGCTAACTCTGTTGCGGCTGCGGCCGCCGCACGCGCGCAAGCGTTGCAACAAGAGCGCGCCACCGCGCAGGCACAGGATGCGAATCGCCAGCAACTAGCGAGCGTGCCGCTGCCGTCGAAGACGGTTTACATGGCGATCCACACGCGGCAGAGCTGGTCGAATCCGTTTTTGGTCGTCGGCAAGTCGACCGTGAATCTGAGCATTCTGTATCCGCCGGCGGGGCCGTCGAGCCCTGGGGATTCGGTTCTGCGCCCACTGGCTGCGCGCCGGCGCGTGCTGGACCTGCGACTGGCTGACCTGCCGGAGGCGCTGACCGCGCTGCCGCCGGACACCTGGCCTTATGGGCGAGTGATTGCGGTGGAAGAAGACCCGGCGGCTCCCAGGAAAGACGGGCCGGCGGTGCGGCGCAATGTGGAAGCCACGATGCAGGCGCTGAGCGACCTGGGAATCGTGGTCTACGAGTGGCCGTCGAACGGGCTGCGGTAGAAACCGACCACTTCTCGCCTAATATTCGCCGATAACGATATTTTGGAGCGGTTCGCCACGCAGGTAGCGGCCGATCTGCTCTGCGGCAAAGCGCATGGCGCGGACCATGAACATGGGCGTGGATCCGGCAACGTGAGGCGTGAGCAGGAGGTTGGGCGCGCTCCACAACGGGTGATCCTGAGGCAGCGGTTCGGGGTCGGTAACATCGAGGGCGGCGCGGATGCGGTCGCTGTGCAAGGCGGCGAGAAGCGCTTCGGTGTTCACGACGGGGCCACGGGCGACGTTTACCAGCAGGGCACCTTGTTTCATGAGGGAAATTTCCGGAACGCCGATCAGTCCTGCGGTCTGGCTAGTGAAGGGCACTACGAGGACGATGATGTCCGCCGCGGGAAGCAGGTCATGCAACTGGCTGATCGCAGCGACGCCTTCGCGGGCGGTGCGGGCGATGCGGTCAACCTCAACGCCGAAGGGCTGGAGACGGGCTTCGATGGCTTTGCCGATGTCGCCGTAGCCGATAATCAGCACGCGGCTGCCGTGGAGTTCTTCGAGGAGAACGGGCGGGTAGAAGTGCTGGCTGGTGGCGTGCAGGGCGCGATAGCGGTCTTCCGCCTCTTTGCGGCGGGGCCACGAGGCGGCTCGGCGCACGTCCTCGTAAAAAGGAAAATATTTGCAGGAGGCGAGGATCGCGGCGACGGCCCACTCCGCAGTGGAGATGGTATGCACGCCGCGGGCATCGCAGAGGGTGACACCGGGCGGCAGGAAACTGCGCAGGCCCTCAATGCCGGCCAGTACGGACTGGACGACGCGCACGCCACGCAACAGCGGCCATGTGGCGGCGGCCTGTTTTTGGAAGGGCGGAGCGATCCAGAATTCGACGTCGATGGGGCGCTCGGGCTGGCGTGGGATGATTTCGAGCGCAATGCCTTCGGGGAGCAGGCGGTGCAGCTCGGGATCGACAGCTTCAGACACGCCAACTTTCAGCATCGGGACAGTGCGCTCCAGTGAAGCGGGAATAGATTGATCGTAACCTGCGATGGATCGCGCGCTGAATGCCGAAGGTAACGTGAGGCGAGGTTAGCGGAGGAATTTCCGCAGAGCTTCGAGGCCGGCCTCGATGGTTTCGGGAGAAACAGCGTAGCCGAAGCGGACGTGCCCTTCGCCCTGCGCACCAAAGACGACGCCTGGGATGGTGGCGACGTGCGCCTTTTCAAGCAAGAGGGTGGAGACGCGGCGGCTATCTTTGTGGATCTTGGCGACGCTGGGGAAGGCGTAGAACGCGCCGGGAGGCAGCTCACAGGCCAGGCCCAGCTCGTTGAGGCCTTTCACGAGAAGGTCGCGGCGCAGGCGGTATTCCTCGCGGCGCGCATCGATGGCGGATTGCGGCGTGGCCATGGCTTCCAGCGCGGCCCACTGCGTCGGCGTGGAGACGCCGTTTGTGGAATAGAGAACGATTTTTCGCATAGCGGTCATGAAGGGTTCTTTGGCGACGGCGTATCCGACGCGCCAGCCGGTCATGGCGTAGGACTTGGAGAAGGTGAAGCAGGTGATGGTGCGCTCGGCCATACCGGGCAGCGAGGCGATGGAGACGTGGTCCCCGTCATAGACCAGGTCTTCGTATGCTTCGTCAGCAAAGACGATGAGGTCGCGTTGAATGGCGAAGGCGGCCACCGCCTCTGCATCCTTGCGCGAGAAGACGACGCCGGAGGGATTTTGCGGAGTGTTGTAGTAGATAGCGCGGGTGGCGGGCGTGGAATAGTGCTCGAGAGTTTTGGTGATCCCGTTGCGTTTCGCCGTTGAGGTGGGGACCATGACCGGGCGGGCCTGGGCCATGGTGACCATGTCGCGGATGGGCGTCCAGTAAGGCGAGAACAGGAGCACGTCGTCGGCTGGATTGAGCACGGTTTGGAACGCGGCGTAGAGGGCGTGCGCGCCTCCGACGGTCACGATGACGTCGTCCACGCTGGCCTCGATGTGGTTTTTGGATTGCAGTTTGCGCGCGATGGCCTGACGCAGCGGATCGATGCCGGAAGAAGGCGCGTAGCGGGTGCGGTTCTCGACCATGGCGCGGAGGCCGGCGTACTTGATCGTCTCCGGCGTCTCAAAGAAAGGCTCGCCGCCATGAAAGGCGTGGACGGGTTGACCCGCGGCCCGCAGCTCCAGGACTTTGTTGCGAATCTGAACGATGTCGGAGAAGCCGACTTCATCCAGACGATTGGCGACGCGCATTGCGTTCCTCTTCACTGTCATTGTGGGGCCGCCTGCCTGAGCGGACGTATTAGGTTAGAGCATTTTCCGATGAAACAGGATGGAAATTGCGTAATTAGACCATCTCATCCGTCGAGCAGACCCGCGTAGACGGCCATTCCGGCGACGACATCCACGCCCATCGCGTGCAGGGCATCGATTTCTGCACGCCTGCGGATGCCTCCGGCCACTATGAGTTGGCGTGTGGTAAGCGGGCGAAGGGCGCGGGCGGCTTCGGTGGGGAAACCCAGCAGGGTGCCTTCGGTATCGACGTGGGTGTAGAGAAAGGCGCCGCAGAATGGATTGAGGGCAGCGATGGCCTGAGCGGGCGTAACGTTGACCTGATCGCGCCAGCCGCGCACGGCGATCTTGCCCGCCTTTGTATCGATGCCTGCGACGAATTGCTCGGCGCCAATGCGGCCAGCGATCGCGGAGGCGGCGTCCACGTCGATCCCGTCGGCGTGAAACAGCGCGGAGCCGAAGATGACGCGGCGTGCTCCGGCGTCGAGCAGTTGCTGCGCGTGGTCGGCTGTGCGCACGCCTCCGCCGACCTGGACGGGCAGGCGTTGCGCGATTTGCCCGACGAGTGCGCGATTGTCGCCCACACGCTTGGCGGCGTCGAGGTCGATGAGCTGGACAAGGGGGTAGGATCTGAAGCGGGTGATCCAGTATTCGAAGTCGTCGAAGGCGAGGCGCAGATCTTCGCCGCGCTCGAGCTGGACGATGCGGCCGCCCATGAGATCAATGGAAGGGATCAGCATGGCAGCCTCACTGGAATGCCGTCGCGGCGAAGTTCCTCTTTGAGGGCGCGTACGTCGGCGATACCGAAGTGAAAGATGCTGGCGGCGAGCGCTGCATCGGCTTTGCCCGCGCGGAAGACCTGGGTGAAATGCTGTGCGTTGCCGGCTCCCCCGGACGCGATGACTGGGATTTGTACGGTGTCGCTGACGGCAGCGGTTAATTCGCAGTCGAATCCGGAGCGCGTGCCGTCAGAGTCCATGGAGGTGAGCAGGATCTCTCCGGCGCCTCGCTGCTCGGCCTCGCGCGCCCATTCGACCGCCAGCTTGCCGGTGGACTTGCGACCGCCGGCGGAGAAAACCTCGGCTTCTTCAATGGGGCGATTGGGGACTCGGCGCGCATCGATGGCGACGATGACGGCCTGGGCTCCAAATTTCGATCCGATGACGCCGATGAGCTCGGGGTCAACCAGAGCCGCGGAGTTGATGCTGATCTTGTCTGCGCCTGCATCGAAGACGGCCGCGGCGTCGTCGTCGGTGCGGATGCCTCCGCCAACGGTGAAGGGCACGAAGAGGCGCTGCGCGGTGCGCTGGACGGTGGCGAGCAGGGTGCCGCGGCGTTCGCGCGTCGCGGTGATGTCGAGCAGGACGATCTCGTCGGCTCCGGCAGCGGCGTGACGCGCGGCGAGTTCAGCGGGGTCGCCGGCATCGATGAGATCGACAAACTGAACGCCTTTGACCACGCGGCCAGCATTCACGTCGAGGCACGCGATGATGCGGCGGGTCAGCATGCGGGGAGCTCCAGAAAATTGCGCAGGACCTGAAGCCCGATTGCGCCGGATTTCTCCGGATGAAACTGAACGCCCATCAGATTGCCGCGCTCCGCGGCTGCGGTGAATGGCTCGCCATATTCTGTAACTGCTACGGTGTCTTGTACGACGGGCGCGCGCCAGGAGTGGGTGAAGTATACGAAGCTGCCATCGGGAACGCCTGCAAACAGGCGGGAATTCGGTTGGATAGCCAGGGAATTCCATCCGACGTGGGGGACTTTTTTGCCGGGAGCGAAGCGCTCGCACTGCTCGGGGAATGCGGCGAGGCCGGTGCATCCAGGCGCTTCTGTGCTGCCGGCGAAGAGCCACTGGAGGCCCACGCAGATGCCGAGGAAGGGCACTCCTTCGGTGATGCGCTGCTGGGCTGCGGCTTTGAGACCGTGTTCCTCGAGAAACTGCGTAACCGCGAAATGGCCGACCCCGGGGAGGATGATTTTTTCGGCGCGCAGGACAACGGCGGGGTCGTCGGACAGTTCGGGATCGGCGCCGGCGACGCGCAGGGCTTTCATCACGGAAGTGAGGTTGCCCGCTTTGTAATCGATGACGGCGATCACAGCAATCCTTTGGTGCTGGGCAGCATTTCTTTGAGTTGCGG
>DATHQV010000165.1:0-6373 GCA_035482355.1 Acidobacteriaceae bacterium
AGTGATCGTGTTCACGCCGCTGTCGGTGCGCCTGCTGGGCGATGCGGATATCGGCTGGCACATTCGTTCGGGGCAATTGATTGCGGCCACGCATGCGGTGCCGCGCGTGGATTCATTTTCTTCGACGATGCAAGGGCGGCCCTGGTTTGCCTGGGAGTGGCTGTATGACTTGGTGGTTGGTGAGTTGGAAGCTCACTTTGGACTGAACGGCGTGGTATGGCTGACCGCCGTGGTGATCGGGGCGGTGTTCTCGTGGATGTTTCGATTGCTGATGGCGCGCGGCGCGAATGTGGTGGTTGGGCTGTTGCTGGTGCTGCTCGCGTTGTGGGCATCGACGATTCATCTGTTGGCGCGCCCGCATGTGGTGAGTTGGCTGTTCGCGCTGGCGTGGTTTGTCATCCTTAATTCTTCGGAGCGGGAATGCTTTGCCGGGAACGGAGACCGCCGCGGGCGATGGCTGTGGGTGCTGCCGCTGCTGATGCTGGTTTGGGTGAACGTGCATGGCGGTTTTCTGCTGGGGTTCGTATTGTGGGGAATTTTCTTGCTGGGCGCGGCGTGGACTTGGTTCCGGTCGAAAGACAACCGGATTGAGGACGCGTTACGGAAAATTGCGGCGGGAAAAAGAGCCCGGACTCTGGCCTGGGTCGGGCTGCTTTCGGCGGCGGCCAGCCTGGTTAATCCGTACGGATGGAACCTGCACCGGCACGCGTATTCCTACTTGTCGAACCGCTTCTTGATGGATCACATTGATGAGTTTCAGTCACCTAACTTTCATTTGCTGGCGCCGAAATGTTTTCTGGCGCTTCTGCTCGTCGCCGTGGTTGTTCTGGCGATTCGGGGCCGTGAGTTGCGACTGAGCGAGGGACTGACGGTTTTGTTCGCGCTGTATGCCGGGCTTTATGCGTCACGGGATATTCCGGTTTCTTCGATTCTGCTGGTGATGGTCGTGGGGCCGCTGGTGCCGGCATCCGGAGTTGCGCGAGGATTCCTGCAGCGCATGTCGGCGGTAGAAACCTCGCTGCATGGGCATGTTTGGCCGGTTCTTGCGGTGATCGTCACGTTGGTGATCGCTGGCAATGGCGGGCGAGTGGGGTCCAGCCTTGTGATGGATGCTCACTTTGATCCCCAGCGCATGCCGGTGGAGGCGGTGAATTATCTGGAGAAGAATGGAGTCAAGGGGCCGGTGCTCACTCCCGACAGCTGGGGCGGATATTTGATTTACCGGCTTTATCCGAAGACTCTCGTCGTAGTCGATGATCGGCATGATTTGTACGGGGCGGAGTTCTTCCGGTCGTATTTGAAGATGATGCAGGTTGAGCGGGGGTGGGAAAACTTTCTTGAGACGCATGAAGCGTCGTGCGTGTTGTTGCGGCGAGACGCGGCTCTGGCCAATGTTCTCGCTGTGACCAAGGGATGGAAAATGATTTATGCGGACGATGTGGCGATTGCCTTTATGCATGATCCGGGGAGCCTTTAGTGCCGGGCGCCGCGATTGACGGTTTGATCACGGGCCGCCGATGATGAGAATCGGGGCTTGGATTTCTATCAACTCTTCCCCAGCGGGAAAATCGGGAATGATCAACTCTGTGGGTGGTTCCTGTGGGAAGGTCGGACGTGCTTTTGGGCTTGGACGGTTCGTGCTCGCACTCACTCTGGCGGTGACGGGGTGTTCGGGATCGTCGTCATCTTCGTCATCGACCACTACGGTCACTCCGCCGGGCAATCCGGTGGGATCGAATCTGACGCAGGTGAGTTCCGATCCGTTCACGGTGGGCCCTGGCCAGCATGCTACGGAGGTCGAGCCACATATGCTGGCGAACGGCAATACGCTGGTGGCGGCGTTTCAGACTGGACGAATCGGTCCCGGAGGATCAACTGACATCGGATGGGCGACCTCGAGCGACGGCGGAACGACATGGACGCATGGATTTCTGCCCGGGCTGACGACGGGGGAAGGGTCGGGGCCGTACGACGCGGCGAGCGATCCCGCCGTGGCCTATGACGCCAAGCACGGCGTGTGGATGATCGCGTCGCTGCCGATTTCGAATACTTCGCAGACTCCGGCGGTTGTGGTGAGCCGGTCGACTGATGGAATGACCTGGCAGAATCCGGTGAGTGCCGACCCGAGTTCTCCGAACTCTGACAAGAATTGGATTGCCTGCGATAGCTGGACGAGCAGTCCGTACTATGGGAATTGTTATCTGGAGTGGGACGAACCTCCGAGCGACGAGATTTTGATGAGCACGTCCAGCGATGGAGGGCTAACGTGGGGAACGGCGACGGCGACCGCGAACCTTGCCGAGGGAATCGGCGGGCAGCCGGTGGTGCAGCCGAACGGCACGGTGGTGGTGCCGACCGAAGCATTTGTTACGGTTGGCGGTGTTCCTGAAACGGTGATGTCGGCTTTTGTTTCGAGCAATGGCGGAGTCAGTTGGACTGCTTCGGCAATGATCGCGAATATACAGGTACACAGCGATGCGGGAGGGATTCGCAGCGGGCCCTTGCCATCGGCGGCCGTGGACGGGGCGGGGACGGTATGGGTGGTGTGGGAGGATTGCCGGTTCCGCGCGAACTGCTCGACTAACGATCTGGTCTATGTCACGTCGACCAGCACATCGATGGACGGAGTGAATTGGACGGCGGTTACGCGCATTCCGATCGACGCGACTACGAGTACCGTGGATCATTTCATTCCGGGGATTGGAATCGATCCGGCAACGTCGGGAGCGGGGGCGCACGTTGGGCTGCACTATTACTACTATCCGGAGAGCAACTGCACGGCGGCGACATGCCAGTTGCTGGTGGGCTATATTTCCTCGGCGAATGGGGGCTCGACCTGGAATGCGCCGGTCGCGCTGAGCGGGGCGATGCAACTCGGGTGGCTGCCGAATTCGCAGAACGGGTTGATGGTGGGAGATTACGTCGCGACGGTGTTTACGAATGGCGTACCGCATGGAGTGTTTGCCGTGGCGTCGGCAATTTCGGGAGGTACTTATAGCGAAGCGATCTACACCGGGCAGGGACTGACCGTGGTTGCGGCGGGACGGCAGTTGTCGTCGGCCGGGGATAGACCTTTGCACAGATTGTCAGACAAGGTCGAGCAGGAGCAGCCCGAGAAAGGTGCGATTCCGCCGTCAGGGAGAAGTCGCCGGCGGGCGAAATAAGGTCGATCAAGAATCAAGAATCAAGAATCAAGATAAGTTCAATCTCAGCACGTTCGATTAAGACGGTACAGCCTGCCGCTCCGACACTCTTTTCTTCATGGTCCTGAGCGCGATGACGACGGCGGCCGAAGCCAGGGAGAATTCGCTATTCGAGCATGGTGCGATCTCGGCCTCGACGGATTCGCCAGAATTCGCCTTCCTTACTAATGCCGCCGCAGCCTGATGAAAACGGGCGTGTTCAAACTTCAGCTTGGCGAACTCGGGGAAATCCGAGTAACGAGCGCCAGCGCTGTAGATCCATTGTCCCAGCTCACATTTATGGTCGAGACTGACCTGTGCGGGGTTCAGGCTGAAGTCGTGCTTGGCCAACAAGGTGCGCAGCCGGTGCTTCCAGCGGCTGTGAATGCTAATCGCGACGTCAAAATCCATTCCGGGACTCCATTGCGGCAGCCGAGGAAGAGCGTTCCCCGTTGTTGATATCGGCGGGAAGGCGAGCAAGGATGAGCGGAGGGGTCGGTGCGAATGTGAGGAAAAATTAGAACAAGTTTAGTTTTCTAGTTTCGATCGTTGGTGTCGATGCCGAAACCCAGGATCGCGGTGATTTCTACGGGCTGGTCGCCGCGCAGGGCGGGCTGAAACTTCCAACTGCGCAGGGCGTCCATGACTTTGGCAGTCATGTCGGAGGGACCGGCTTCGCGCACGCGCACGGCTTTCAGATTGCCGGCCGTATCGAGTGTGCAGCTGAACACAATGCGACCGTGCGGCAGGCCGTCGGGAAGGTCGGTGCGGATGCTCTGGGGCGCGGTGATGCCGCCGGGTTGATTGCTGGGGACGGCTTCACTGAATTGCATGACGACCGAGCCGAGAGAAGTATCGATATAAGTGGTGTAGGTCTGGCCGTGCATCAGGCTCTTGTAGGGCTCGAAGGCCCCCCCGGATGATGCGGTCGCGACGATGGTGACGTCCAGGGTTTTGCTGTGTTTGATCGGAGGCGTGCGCCCCGGGGCAGCGACTTCATCCCCAGACGGATCGGATCCGAAGCTGGGAAGATTGACTACAGTGTTGCCGCCGCTGATGTCTACGCCTGGGACAGGAGGAGAGCCGGATGGCACGCTACCGGCGCCGCCTGGTCCGGCTATGGGCGAGATGCCGGCGCGGGAGTTGGGATCGGAACCGTGTCCGGTGTCGGTTCTTCCGGCGCCTGGGCCGGCACCGTTCAGGCCGCTGCCGGACCCGTTGCCGCGGCCAATGCTGGTCCCGGCTCCGGAGCCACCCAGGCCAGGCTTGTCTCCGCCGGAGGGAGACATGGCGAGCGAGCCGGTTGCTCCGTTGCTGGGTAAGCCGATTTTTGGGCCGGGCTGGCTGGAAATTACCGCGCCAGCGTTGACGCCACTGCCTGCGCTGGTGGGAGGGGCGAGGGGGGCGCCGGCGTCCAATGGCGCGCCCAGGCCAGTGCTTTTGCGACCCGAGCCCGAGGCTCCGGAGCCTCCGTTCAGGCTGGGGGGCGGTGGGACGACGTTGTTCGCCAGCAATGTGCCGGAAGGGGCTCCGGCACCACCTGCTAGTTTGCCAGCGCCGCCCCCGGTCCCGGATAGCGAAGGTGGAGGTGGAACCACGGTTGGCGCGCCGAGCGCGGTGGCAGAGGCTGCGCGAGTGCGGTTGGCAGCGCTTGAGACCGCGGTTGACGGCGGTGGAGCGACCACATTTGGTGCCGGCGCTGACATTCCGTTACGAACCCCGCTTGGAGTGACTGCCGGCGGAGGCGCGACGACGTTGGCGGAAAGTGATGTTCCGGCTGCGTCTCTGGGCCGGCCGGCGGAAACCGCAGGCGGGGGAGGCACGACGTCGGAGGGACCGAAGATCTTGCCGATCAGGCTGCTCATGAACGATCCGCTGGCGGGTTGGGTTGGTGGCGGGGGCACAACGGTTTTCGACGAATCTGGAATGCTGCCGTTGGAGGGACGGCGCATGTCTTGCGCGAGGTCCGCCGAGGGCGGTGGGGCGATGACTGCGGGCGCGGGCAAATTCAACTTCGAGGTGCGCGTGGGGGCATGCTCGGGGGCTGATACCGGTGGCGGAATTACTGCCGGGTTCGTCATTTGAACCGGCGGGCGGGAAATCTCGCGGGTCACTCCGCCGGGGGCTGGGGGAATGACGTTGGCGGCGAGCGCTGGGGCGGAGCGTGTCTGATCACGGTTGATGGTCGGTGCGGGGGCTACCACCGACGGATTCAGAGTTGGCGCGACCGACGAACGCTCGCGGGCTACGCTGGGTGCTGGAGGAATCACGCTCGGTCCTAGAGCTGGAGCGACCAGGGTGCGAGTGCTGGAAATATTGGGTGCGGGCGCGATCAGCGTCGGATTGAGCGTGGGCGCGGTGAGCGGGCGGTCGCGGGTTACGGTGGGCGCCGGAGCGATCACTGAATCGAGTTGAACGCCGTTGCGGGTGTAGTCGGGGATTACATTCGGAGCGGGTGCGACCAGCGTTGTCGCCAGATTCGGCGCAGTGCGGGTCGAGCGCAAGCCCTCGACTGGCGGGGGACCGGGATCGGGCTTGATGGCCAGAAGGTTGGCGACCGCATCGTGAGTGGGAGTGAGCTTGAGGTTGGGAGCGTCTAAGACCTTCGGAACGAGCGAGCCGCCGCGCGCTATTTTGATGGTTTGGGTGGCGTGGTGGGCCTCGTCGCCGCCGGCGCGTCCAGTGGTTCCGGAGGAGGCGCCGCCCAAGTCCTGGGTGCGGGGAAGTTCGTCGCCGCTGTAGTAGACGACGTCGTGGCGGGAGAATCGGGGAGCGACGAAAGGCCGCAACTGCGCGACCGTTATCTGAATCACGATGGCGGCGAAGATGAGGAGCGCCTCCAGGAAATATGAAGGCAGCATGATGCGCAACGGAATTAATCCGAAGGGAGCTTCGCCGGCCAGACGGCGCTCGGAGCGCGCCAGGGCAGGCTTGATCGAGTCGACGAACTCTTGCCAGGGCGAGGACCATTCGACCAGCAGTTTCGGGGCGTCGTGCACCTCGACTGCTTCTTCGAGTTGGAGGGCTTCAGTCACGCGGGCGCTACATTTCTAGTGGTGGTGCGATTTAAAGAAAGATCCTTATCTGGATTCCTCCGGCGATGCCGGCAGTTCGACCACGGTCCAGCGGCTAAAGCCGGCTTCGAGCCGAGGCTGAGGCGGCATGCCTGAAGGCATGCCCTGATACGAATC
>DATHQV010000166.1:0-5263 GCA_035482355.1 Acidobacteriaceae bacterium
CTTGAGGATGTCGGCGCGGAGCTCTTCGTTGGAGACGTGCTCGGCGTGTTGGCTGGAAATGACGACGGCGTCGATGCGGATGGGCTTGTGGTTGGCGTCGTACTCCACGGTGACCTGGGATTTGCCGTCGGGGCGGAGGTAAGGAAGCTTGCCGTTCTTGCGGACTTCCGAGAGGCGGCGGGTGAGCTTATGGGCCAGGGAAATGGCGGTCGGCATCAGCTCTGGCGTCTCGTTCGTGGCGTAGCCGAACATCATGCCCTGGTCGCCGGCGCCGCCGGTATCCACGCCCATGGCGATGTCGCCGGACTGCTTGTTGATGGTGGAGATGACGGCACAGGTGTTGGAGTCAAAGCCGTAGGAGGCGTTGTCGTAGCCGATGGCGGAAACGACGCCGCGAACCAGCGCCTGGAAGTCGACATAGGCGCGGGTGGTGATTTCGCCGGCAATGACAACCAGGCCGGTAGCAGTGAGGGTTTCGCAGGCGACGCGGGAGTAGGGGTCCTGCTCGAGGCAGGCGTCGAGAATGGCGTCAGAAACCTGGTCGGCGATCTTGTCAGGATGGCCTTCGGTAACGGATTCCGAGGTGAAAAGGAATCTTTCGGATGCGGACAAGGTAGTTCCTCCAAATTGGGTGCGGATTGCCTCGCTGGATGGGTGGAGGAATCCGGTCGGATCGGTAGTGTCTATGGTAACCGGAGAGGGGGGTGCGGGCAAAGGGTTGCAGCCGATGGGCGGATGGGGAGTCTCAGCGGGGAAATGGCGCAGGGAGCGGGGCGAAAGCCAGGGTGCAGGAGCCAGGAATCAGGAGTCAGGAGTCAGGAGTCAGTTGCGAATGCCTGATTGCTGACTCCTGTCTTATTGCGGCTTGGT
This sequence comes from Acidobacteriaceae bacterium, assembly GCA_035482355.1. GTDB lineage: Bacteria > Acidobacteriota > Terriglobia > Terriglobales > Acidobacteriaceae > Palsa-343. The sequence continues at coordinate 871 of DATHQV010000166.1, forward strand.
CTGTGGGACAGTGGTGGGTTGCTGGCCGGTTGGAGGCTGGGCTGGCTGCTGCTGATTCTTGTCGGTATTGTTGGAGATTTCCTGGCCGTTGTAGAGGACGCGGATGCTGGTGCGGAACTGGTGGTAATTGGTGTACTTCACGGTTTCGCGCATGCGGGCGTTTTGGCTGAGGTAGCCGTGGCCGCCGGCGAAGTGGAGGGTGGCTTCGCCAACGGTGTACGTCGGGAACCAGTATTTGCCGTCGACCATCTCGCGGTACGTGATGAAGGGCAGCGTCAAGTCTTCGTGGCCGGGGCGGAGGTCGTCCGGGACGCTCTTGCCGTTGGTGACGACGATTTGGTGTTCTTTCTGGTCGACCCAGATGCGGCCCTGAAAGTAGCGCTTGTTCTTCTCAATGGCTTTGGGTTTGACGTCGAAGACCCAGGTGTCGATTTTGTCGACGGACTGCGCACCGAGGTAGGTGATGTTGTACAGCGAGGCGTCCTGGGTGGTGAGGACGAAGGGGAGACGCTCTTCGATGTCGGAGAAATCGCGCTCCGTCATCATGATGTCTTTGAGGGAGGTGGCGGGGGCGTCGGTGACGCGTTCTTTGCGCTGGCCCTGGGGGTTGTAGTAGATGTCGACGACCTGGTAGTACTCGCCGTTGGGATGGCCGTCGTCATCGAGGGTCTGGACGCGGACGCTGCGGGTCCAGGTGTAGTCATTGAGCGCCGTCGCGAAGAGGGCTTCTTTCGCGGTGAATTCCTGAATGATTTGAGCGACGGGCAGGGTGGGTTCGGTAGGGTCGAGCGCGCCGAAGCCTTCGTCCAGAGGCATGGAAGCGGCGGAGGCCTGGGCATGCAGGCCGGAGGTGCAGAGGAGGAGAAGGAGAATGGGCAGGGCAAAAAGGGCCCGGCAGGAAGCTCGCTTTGGCAGGGGGGTGGGGAAGGCGGAAGACACGATACAGCTCCTGTGCTGTAAGGATAGACGCAAAGCGCGAGGGGATGGCTGCGTTCGGAGGCCGGGGCTGTGGCGGGGTAACGGCAGTGGATGGCTGCCCAGTGACGAGAACGGCAGAAAATGGCTTATAGTCGCGATGGTGATAAGAGGGTAAACTTTCGGGGAAATGCCCGGCTCCGCTGGATTTGCGATGAACGCCGAACTGTATCAGGTTCCCACGCTGGCATTGCTGACCGCCCTGGTGGCGGTTTTCGGCGCTTTGTGGCTGGAGGGGTTAACGCAGGCGCCGCTGGTGGGGCAAAGCAGGGATGGGCCACCGGCGCGGCGGCGGCAGATGTTCTGGCTGGCGGGGTGGATCTGCGCAGTGATCCGGCTGGCGACCCAGGTGGCCGGGTGGACCTCGCCGGGCTGGGGGCTGGCGATCTCTGAAGCGACGATGGAACTCGCGCCGCTGATGTTTCTGGCGTCTCTGGCACCGCAATATTTCGTCCTCAAGCCTCGTGTTCAGTATGTCGTGGCCTTTGGGCTGCCGGTGATGGCGTACTCCGCCATGATCGGACTCGATCCGCAACCGGGACCGGTGGCGCGGACGGCGATCCTGGGCTGTATGCTGTTGGCGATTGGGGTGGCGGTGCGGTGGAGCCTGCACCGGCAATTCCTGCCGGTTTGGCTGTCTGTACTGGTGGTGGGGTTGGTGGGGGGCGCGGCCATGTGGCTGGCGCTGCGCGGGAACTACTGGCAAGTGGGTGCGCTGATCCACAGCGGCGTGATGCTGATGACGGCGCTGATGTTTCTCTCCGCGTTTCGGCGGCCGACGGCGGGGCTGGTGTTCACGGTGGGCGGGATGACGCTGTGGTCGCTGCCGGCGCTGGTGGAACCGCTGTTGCGGATGCACGGTTTGCCGCCGGAGCTCGAACGGCCGCTGAATCTGGTGAAGGTGATCACCGCGGTAGGGATGATCGTGCTGGTGCTGGAGGGAGAGATTGCCTCCAACCAGGCATCGCAGCACCGCGACCGGCGCACCCGGCTGGAGCTGGAGAAGTATTCGGCGCTTTATTTAGCGGAAACGCCGTTCGATGAGAACGGCGGCCACTATAACCAGGCGTGCGAAACGATTGCGGAGATGAGCCGTTTTGCGCAAGCGGCGATCTTTGTGCAGTCGGTAGAAGGCGTGTTTCAGCTGGCGGGGCGAGCGGGGATGAGCGGGGCGCTGGCAGGGGCGTTGGACGCGCTGGCGCGGCGAACCACCGAGCAGATGACGATGGTGGTGGCGAGCGGGAAATACTTCACGCAGGTAGCTGGGAGTCTGACGCTGATGGATCTGTCTCCGCTGATGGAGCCAGGCGACGAGTTGGCACAGATGAATTTCCGGCGGGCGCACGTGATGGGAATCCGGACGCGAGGTGGACAGCTGCAGGGTGCGCTGCTGCTGGCGGCGTTGCGGAATCCGGAGGTTCCGGTGGTGACCGAGGATGTGCTTCCGCTGGAGATGCTGGTGGCGCGGCTGGGCGCGGCGCGCGAACATGCGGGGCTGGTGCGGCGGCTGATGCAGAGCGAGCGGCTGGCGGGACTGGGGCAGCTGGCGAGCGGGGTGGCGCACGAGCTGAACAATCCGCTGCAGGCGGTGACGGGGTTTGCGCAACTGCTGGTGGAGGGGGATGACCCGCTATCGCAGGAGCATGCCGCGGTGATTCTGGCGGAGGCGCGGCGTATGAAGCAGATTATTGAAAGCCTGATGCGGTTTCGAAATGCTGCGTCGGCGAGCCGCGTGCCGGTTGCGGTGGAATTGCTGCTTCGGGACATTGAGAAGCTGATGCGGCACGACCTGGAGAATGCGCGAATCGTGCTGGAGCTGCACATTCCGGAGCATTTGCCGCGGGTGAAGGCGGACGGTGAGCAAATCCGCCAGGTTTTCCTGCAGGTGATGAAGAACGCGATGACTTCGCTCGAAGAGGCTGCGGATGGCGTGGAGCGGCGGATGAGCGTGGAGGTCGCGGCGATTCCCAAAGCGGTGGAAGTGATGTTTTCCGACACGGGGCGGGGATTTGCGGAGCCGGGGCGGGCGTTTGATCCATTCTTCACGACGCGGCATCCGGGCGAAGGTCTGGGGCTGGGGCTGAGCATTTGCTATGCGATTGTGCGAGAGCATGGCGGGGAGATTTCAGCAGTGAACTTGCATCCGCGTGGGGCAGCGGTGGTGATTGAGCTGCCGGCGTACGTGGATGAGGCGGAGCAGGCGGTGGGGACGGCGGTACGGGGCAGGACGGCTTCGGGGAGCACGAGCTGATCCGCTTGTAGGGCTGCGTTGGTCTCCGCAATATAGGATGGTCGGTGCGCAATCAACCAGGGCAAACGATGAGGACAGCGATGCGGGGACAGGTGTGGGCGGCGGCGGTGTTGATGGTGATGGGGCTGGGAGCGGCAGCGCAGACGGCGGCGCCGAGTGGGCTAGGGGCAAGTACGACGGCAAGCGGCAAGCGGCCGATGACCTTCGACGACATGATGAAGATGCGGCGGCTCGGCGATCTTGATGTGTCGCGGGACGGGAAGTGGGTGCTGTTTTCGGCGACGGACGTGGATTTGGAGAAGAACACGCGGACGCCACATCTTTGGATTGTGCCGGTGGACGGGAGCACGCCGGAGAAGGCGTTGACGGCGTCGATGGCGGGAGAGAGCCGGGGAAGGTTTTCGCCGGATGGGAAGCAGATTTTGTTCGAGACGGCGCGGGACGACGGGCAGCAGATTTGGCTGGCGGATTTCGATGGTGCGGCGGGAACGATGGGGGAGCCGCGGCAGCTAACGCACATCAGCACGGAGGCGGATAACGCGACGTGGTCGCCGGATGGGGAGCACATTTTGTTTACTTCGGATGTTTATCCGGAGTGCTCGGCGGGAGCGGGTGGGGTTGCGGTGGCAGGCGCGGATGAGGATGCCTGCGACAAGAAGCGGGATGATGCTGAGGCGCAGTCGAAGGTGAAGGCGAAGATTTTTACGCAGCTGCTGTACCGGCATTGGAATGCGTTCACGGGAGAGAAGCGGAGCCATTTGTTTTTGGCTTCGGTGGCGGATGGGACGTACCGGGATTTGAATCCGGGCGATACGCACGATGTGCCGCCGTTCTCGCTGGGCGAGCCGGATGGGTGGGATTTTTCTCCGGATGGGAAGGAGATTGCGTTTGAGGAGAAGACGGCGGACGATCCGGAGCTGAGCACGAATGTGGAGTTGTTCACGCTGGCGCTGAACGATGCGAACGCGAAGCCGGTGAAGATTTCGACGAGCGAGGGCGGGAATTTCACGCCGCGGTATTCGCCGGATGGGAAGTGGATTGCGTGGCGGTCGCAGGCGCGAGCGGGTTATGAGAGCGACCGGTTCCGGCTTGTCGTTTTTGACCGCGGTACGAAGCAGATCAAGGATCTACTGCCGAATTTTGATCGGTGGGTCGATGAGGAGGCGT
>DATHQV010000167.1:0-6038 GCA_035482355.1 Acidobacteriaceae bacterium
AACGTCTGCCGACGGGGACGGTGCGGAAATTGTTGCGCATGGGGACGAAGGTGCGGAAAAAGGCGGGCTAAGGCCATTTTTTTGTCCAGTACATTCTGTTCATACAGAACAGTCAGAATACTGAAGGTCCAGACCGAGTAACCGTGGAATGGGGTAGGGATGCTTCGGCTGCGCATGGAAGGATCGCTTCGCGCTCCTCCCTGCTCCGCTCAGCATGACAAAACCCCGGGAGGAGAACATGAACGCCGAATGGATGATGCGGGCGATTTGGGGAGCAGGGTGCGTGCATGTCGGGATCATGGCGGCGAATCTACCGTTGCCGGGACGGTTGCGGGTGCGGGAGAGGCTGGCGGGGGTTCCGCGATTCGTACGGCAGATTTTCTATGTGCACTGGGTGTACATCGTGATTGTGCTGGGGATGTTTGCGGCGCTTTGTTTTGGGTTCGCGCGGGAACTGGCCGGGGCTAGCGCGCTGGGCCGCTTTCTGAGTGGGTTCATGGCCGGGTTTTGGCTACTGCGGATTGTCTTGCAGATTTTTTATTACGACCGAGAAATTCGGCGTGAGAACTGGGGACTCGATCTGATGTATGTCGTGTCGCTGATAGTGCTGGTGATGGTATTTGGGTTGGCGGCAGCGATGCCGGTTCGGTGAACGTTGGAATCCCACTTCTCACCCAAAGGCGCGCGAGAAATGGGGCACTCAGCGGGGAAAATGAGGTTCACAATGAGGACGACAGTTTGGCGGCGAAAGGAACAGGTGATTTCTCCCTTCGGTCGGAATGACAACGGGGTGCTTGGCCGGAACGACCCGCAACACTGGTGGGCGCGAGTTTGCGCTACTGCGGGGGCCGGAGTTTGGGCGGGGATGGCGCTACTCACGCGTATAGGTGTTGCGCGAATTGGGGCGATTGAGTTGATGTTTCTGTTTGCGCCCCTGGTGATTGTTCCTTTGGGAATGGAATTGGGGCGGGTGATGGGTGGAGGTGGGCAACTTGAGGATCTGGCGCGGCGGTTGCAGCCCGTGGGCGCGGCGATAGTGGTCGTAGCGATCTGGCTGCCTCCGGGGAGACGGGCGGGGATTCTTGCGCTCGGATGGTTGATGGTATGTGGGCTTATCGCCGGGGGCGAGATTGTCCGGATTTTCCGCAGAGAGCGGGAGATATGGGGAAAAAGCGCGGGCGAGTCGCCCGCGCCCGCACTTGCCGTGCCCACGCGGGTTGTGCGGGCACGAGTTACGGCGATTGCAATTGCGGTTGCGCGGATTGATCTGGCGGTGGGGGCGGCTTGGCTGGTGGCGTCGCGGTGGGGGATGCGGCCGATGGGGATTCAGGAGCCGATTGGGCTGCTGACGGCGGTGCATTTTCATTTTGCCGGATTTGCCACGGCGACGATTGCGGCGGCCACGCTGCAATTTGCCGAGCAGCGTGGAGAAGCTCGAAGGTGGTTGCGAGTGGTAGTGGGGCTGGTGGCCGGGATGCCGTTTGTGGTGGCGGCGGGATTTGTGGTTTCTCCGGCGCTGAAGATGGGGGCGGCGATTCTGTTTTCCGCGAGCGTGGCGGGGCTGGCGATTGCGGTGCGAGCTTGCGGCACGAAGGCGGAAGACGGCGCGGCGCGGTTGCTGCTGCAGGTGGCGGCGGGAGCGGTTTTTGCGGGGATGGTGCTGTCGGCGACGTATGCCATCGCGGATTTCTTAGGCAGTGAGGTGTTGACGATTCCGCAGATGGCGAGGACTCACGGCGTGCTGAATGCCGTGGGATTTTGTCTTCTGGGATTGTTGGGATGGTTGGTGGAGAAGAGTCGTGGGTAATAACTTCGGCTGAAAGATCCCACTTCTCGAGCAAGGGGCGCGCGAAATGGGGCGAATCAAAGTCGGAGTCAAAATTCAAATTCAGAATTCGAAATCCGAAATTCAAAATCCGAAAATTCAAAATCCGAAATTCAAAATCCCCACCCTCTCGCATAGAGCGCGAGAAGGGTGGGGCACCCGTGCGATGCATGCGTACCCCGGGCGGACGCGAGTTACGGTAACCGAACAGGGGAGGTTTTCAGAACGGAGAGGACGAGGGAACCTGTACACTAAGACAGCGAAAAATGCCGGACCTATGCCGGCAGGTTTCCATGACGCAGGAAAATCCTCAGCGGAACAAACTAGCGGGAGCCGGTGAGGCTTCCAGCAATTCCGGGGCGCAGGGACTCGGCGAGCCGTCGCCGGCGTCCCCAGCCGCGTTTTCCGCGAGTACTTTCTCCGGCGATCCCTTCAGTCCGTCCAGTGCTTTGCCCGAAGCTGCGCCGGCGGCGCCGGGCAAGTCTTCTTCTTCCAGCGGTGCTACGTCCAGCGATTCCAGTGAGTCTTCTTCGGAAAGCGCGGTCAACCGCGAGTTGCGGCGGCTCAACCGTTCGCTGCATGCACTGAGTGCGTGCAATCAGGCGCTGGCACAGGCGGGCAGCGAGCAAGAATTGCTGCATCAGATCTGCGACATTATTGTGCGCGTGGGCGGCTATCGGATGGCGGGCATCGCTTACGCGGAGCAGGACGAAGAAAAAACGGTGCGGCCGATGGCGCATGCCGGCCACGGCAGCGGATATCTGGAGACGATTCAGGTGAAATGGTCGGACACACCGGCGGGGCGCGGACCAGCGGGCACGGCGATTCGCGAGAACCGGATTTGCGTGATCGCGGACACGGCGAATGATCCGGCATTTGCACCGTGGCGTGAAGCTGCACTGCAACGCGGATATGCGGCGGTGATCGCATTGCCGCTGCGGGTGGCGGGGGCTGCGTTTGGCGTGCTGGCCATGTATTCCGAGCAGGTGGGCGCGTTTGAAAGCTCGGAGGTGGAACTGCTCAGCGAGATGGCCAACAATCTTGCGTTTGGCATCACGGCGATCCGCTCGCAGGAGGAAGGGCGGCGAGTGACGGCGGCGCTGCAGGAGGCGGAGCGAAGATACCGGCAGCTAGTGGAGCAGGTGCCGGCGATCTCGTATATCGCGGAGCCGGGCGAGGCGGGACGGTTTCATTACATCAGCCCGCAGGTGGAGCACATTCTCGGCTTCACGCCGCAAGAGTGGATGGCGGACGATCACATCTGGTTCAGCCTGCTGCATCCTGACGACAGGCAGAAGACCATTGCCGCCGAACACCGGCGGGAAGGGGAACTGTATCGCGTGGAATATCGCACGCGGACGCGGGACGGACGGGAAGTGTGGCTGCGGGATGACGCAGTGTTTGTCCGCGACGCGGAGACGGGAAAGCTGCTAATGCGCGGATTGCTGGTAGACGTCACGGAACGGAAGCGCGCTGAGGAGGCGCTGCGCGAGAGCGAAGAGCGCTACCGGACTTTTGTGGAGCAGAGCTCGGAGGGAATTTTCCGGATGGAGTACGAGCCGGTTATTCCGTGTCACCTGCCGATCGCAGAGCAACTGGCGATGGGCCACGACAACGGATATATGGCGGAATGCAACGACGCGATGGCGAAGATGTACGGGCGGGCCTCTGCGCAGGAATTGATCGGAAAACCGCTCAGTGAATTTCTGGTGCTCGGGGATCCCGTCACACGGGAATTTATGGAGACATACATCCGTAATGGTTATCGGATTACGGACCAGGAATCGCGGGAGCTGGACGCCCATGGGCAGAAAAAGATTTTTCGTAACACCATGATGGGGACCGTTATCGACGGAAATTGGGTGCGGACATGGGGCATTTCGCGGGATGTAACTGCGCGCATGCATCTGGAAGAACAGCTCAGGAATGCGCAGCAGCTGGAGGCCATTGGACGGCTGGCGGGAGGCGTAGCGCATGACTTCAACAATATTTTGAGCATCATTATGGGGCATGGCGAGTTGCTGCTGGCGACGGCCGGGGGCGATGAGCGGGCGCGCAACGGGCTGGAGCAGATTCGGCGGGCGGCGGATCGGGCGGCGTCGCTGACCCAGCAACTACTGGCCTTCAGCCGGAAGCAGGTGTTGCAACCAAAAGTATTGGATCTGAATGAAGCCGTCGCTGACGTGCAGAAGATGTTGTCGCGAGTGATTGGCGAGGACATTGAGCTGGTCGCGAGCTTGCATCCGTCGCTGGTGCCGGTGAAGGCCGATCCGGGCCAGGTGGAGCAGGTGCTGATGAATCTGGCGATTAATGCGCGTGACGCCATGCCGCACGGCGGTAAGCTCATGATGGAAACTTCCAATGTGGATGTGGGTCTGGAACTGGCGCGCGATCTTGAGCTGGTGCATGGAGCGTACGTGATGCTGAAGGTGACGGATTCCGGACATGGGATGGATGCGGAAACGCTGGTGCATATCTTCGAGCCGTTTTTCACCACCAAGCCGATGGGCAAGGGCACGGGGCTTGGTTTGTCGACGGTGTATGGGATTGTTAAACAGAGCGGCGGAAGCATTCAGGTGGAAAGCGAAGAAGGACGCGGCACCACGTTCCGCATTTATTTGCCGGTGGCTGAGGGTGTCATGAGCAAACGACAGGAGTTGAGGGCGGGCGAGAAGGTCCCGGGAGGGACGGAGACCATTCTGCTGGCGGAAGATGAACCGGACCTGCGCGAATTGGCGCGCATTTTTCTGGAAGGATATGGGTACAAGGTGCTGGAAGCGGCCGGGGCTGAGCAGGCGATTCGGACTGCGAGTGTCTTCCCAGGGCACATCGATCTGTTGCTGACCGATGTCATCATGCCGGGGATGAGTGGTAGCCAGCTTGCGGAAAACATTTTGAAACAGCGCCCGCAGACCAAAATCGTCTACATGACTGGATACACCGACGATATGGTAGTGCAGCACAAGGTGCTGGAGCCGGGCGTGAAGCTGCTGCAGAAACCTTTTGGCAAGGCTGAGCTTGCGCTGAAGGTGCGCTCGACGCTGGATGGAAAGTAGGGAGAACCACTAAAATCTTTAACCATAGAGGATACTGAGGAATCGCACAGAGAGAAAAGGAATCCGGACTTCATGACTATGTTGCAGGAGAGTGGCAGGATGGTGGACGAAGCGGGCGCAGCGAGCGCGAAAATCTGGGTGACGCTGAGAGGATTGCCGCTGACGATTCGGCTGCACTGGCCGTTTCATCAGTCGACCTCGGGAGCGGATTTTTTTGTGCTGCATGGCGATTTGCGGCTGGAGGGTTCGGAGGGGCTGCACGCGCCGGTCGCGGTGAATCTTTCGCAGACGGTACGCGAGGTGATGTCGTCACTGGAACCGAAGGACGCGGAGGCTCCGGTGATCAACGCGCTGCGCAAGGAAGTGGACCGGCGGCAGATTGAGTTTGTGAAGTCGGGGAAGTTGTTGCCGGTGCCATTCTCTAGCCGGCATTATGACTTCAAGCGGCAGCAGTGGGTGTTTGGCAAGGCCACGGACGATGCCATGGCGGAGTTCATTGAGCGGAAGGTTTATTGGACGACGACATTGAGTGGAGAGAAGCGGGTGTGGATTGGCGATCCGGCGGAAGCGCAGTATGTGCAGACCACGCCGTCGCACTTGCTGGAAATTGCCGCGCGGCTGGTGGCGGCGCAGGGGCTGCTGCGAATCGAGGGCGAGTGGGCGGAAGCGACGCAGGGACTCATGATGCAGGCGGAGCGATTCGAGAATGCGCGGCGTGCAGCGGTGGAAGAGTTGGAGAAGAAGCACGCGTTTGAAAGAGGGTAGCTAGTCAGACTGCCACCGGTAATCTGGCGGTTCATCCGCGCTGCTTCCCCAAGGCATTTCCCCGAGCTAGCCGTGCTCGACGCGCGCCTTTATATCCGAATACGCCGCATCGATAAGCCTGTCCAGCGCCGCCGCGTTTGTAGCCGCTCCGGGTCTCAACTTGACATGGCGCATGAACCTGCCCGTACCTTGTAACAAGCGCGCCGGATCTGGCAGCGACGCGCCGTGAAAGAATCCCACGTTCACGTGCGAAGTGAATACATTGACGTAGCCGAAGGGCGCATCTCCCAAACAGGCAACGGGACAGCCATCATGTAAAAGCTCCCGGACCTCGTCCCCGCATTTGCGCATCACCTCAAACCACCTCTGCGCGATGGTTCCTAGCGCACCTG
>DATHQV010000168.1:0-2458 GCA_035482355.1 Acidobacteriaceae bacterium
CCCGCCGCTGCGCGAGCGGGTCGAGGACATCCCCGACCTCATCCGCCACTTCTTCGGGCAGGCCGAGCGCGAAGGCCTGCCGACCAAGCAGATCGAGATCGCCGCCATCGAGCGGCTCAAGCGCTACCGCTGGCCCGGCAATGTGCGCGAGCTAGAAAACCTCGCCCGCCGCCTCGCCGCGCTCTACCCGCAGGAAGTCATCACCACCGCGGTGATCGACAATGAGCTCGCGCCACCCGCGCCGGCGCCGCTCGGCGACGAAAGCCGCGCCGAGGAGAACCTGTCGGCCGCGGTCGAGCGCCACCTCAACAAGTATTTCGGCGGCTTCGGCGACAGCCTGCCGCCGCCCGGCCTCTACCACCGCATCCTGCGCGAGATCGAATACCCGCTGTTGTCCGCCGCGCTCGCGGCGACGCGGGGGAATCAGATCCGCGCCGCCGATCTGCTCGGCGTCAACCGCAATACGCTGCGCAAGAAGATCCGGGATCTGGAGATCCAGGTTATTCGCACCAGCGGGTGAGGGGCGCCGGCCAGCGGTTCGTAGGCCCTTGTGAATCGATTCTTGACGTTTTGTGCGAAGATTTTGTCATGCGAGAGCGGGAATGAGAATGTTTTCGGTGATGTGGCAGCAGGCTGAGATGGCGGCTCGGCCGAGACGGGTGAGATAGTAGCGATAGGTTCCGCTGATACGTCTAATGAGGCCGATGTGGCGCAGACGCGTGAGGTGTCTGGACAGGGCCGCGGGTGAGAGATTGGCGAGCAGAGGCTTGAGGTCTGTGCGGCGCAATCCGGCAATGTTGAAAGCCGGCCGGTGGAGGGCACGTAGTAGGTTCTGGTCGATAGAGCTGAAGAAGTTGATTGGCTTGATGGATTTGCCATTGGGGGAGTTCGGGCGCGTGATCCGGTTCAACGCTCTGACGCCGGCGGAGAAGTCGTCGAGCGTGGCCAGATAGGCGAGATAGCGCTGATTGCACCCAAGCAGGATGTCTCGCAGGTCCCTGAGGCTGTAAATGGACTTCTTGACCGGAGCGAGTTGCCTTGTGGATGGACCGTGTCGATGTTCCACCTTTCGGTGGTGCTTGAAAAAGGAAACGTTGTTGGTGGTGGTCTCCAGACGCAGCACGAGAGCAAACTTGTCGTACATTTTTACGGTGGACTTGCCGTAGTGATGCTTGATGCAGGTGCCTTCGATGCGGGTTGAGAATTGGTTGCCAACCTCCTGAACAAGGTTGGGGGTGATCTGGTGGCCCAGGAAAGTGGCGATATGCTCGGCCTTGACGCTCAGCACGGCCTGCCGGCAAAGCTGCTGGTAGAGCGATTGCAATATCGCCGTGGAGCGGAACACAAGGTCGGTTGCGTACTCGACCTGCGTGATGCTCCAGTGGTAGGTCTGCTCGAACACATCGAGCACCGGACAGCATTGCTCAGCATAGCGATCGAGAATGTCGTGCAAACGATCGGGGGAGAAATGGTTCGCCAGCTGCTGGGCGCGCGCAAAGTCGTCGATGCGCGTAAAGGCGTTGTCCGCCAGGGTGAAGTCGATGCCTGCTGCGGCGAGTTGCCGAGCCAGCCAGGAATGGCCGTTGCAATAGAACTGCAGCCGGAACGGACACCAGGTGGGCACCCGCAGATGGATCAGCCCCAACTCCGCGTCCATGAAGTAGAAATAGTAGTGCAGGCATTTGCCGCTGTCCGGCCGTAGAAAGTTCTTGCCGGTCTGCTTGTCGTGCCAGGGTTGGTAGCTGTCGCAGGTCTCCATGGCCGAGATCACGTGGACCAGGCCGGGATGATCCCCCCGCTTGGCAAGTATCTTCGCGACCACCTCTTCCTTGCGAATGTGGCGCTTGGCGATGTACTCAATCGCAATCCCAGCATCGCGCGCAATCGCCGCCGCCCGCTCACGCACCCGATCACGCAGTGGCGCGGCAAACTGCGCGTAATCGAAAATGCGTATCCCCTTCAAATAAAGAATGTGGGTCATGCCCCCCGCAAAGCAGGCCCCGGGAAGCGTCCCGGTAATCAAAATACGATCGTAGCAGGACAGCACCCCCGCGATATGCTCATCATAGCGTTCCGTCAGTGCCCGCGTCACAGCTGCCCTCGTCCGCCAGCTATCCTCTCGCTATGATAATCCTGTTTGGTTCCGGCTTCGCCGGCTTCGGGTGGGCAAAGGCGCGTTCTTCGCGCCGTGCCCACGCGGTCAGGACTCAGCATTTGTTGCCGCCGCCGGTGAGCACGCTTCGCTTTGCCCACCCTACGGTCACGCCACTACGCGCCCGCTACGGCGTGTAGATGCCCCGGTTGTACCAGTGGAACGAATCCCCGCTCAGCACCTTTTCGGTGCCGTCGAACAGCGCGCCGATGTTGCCGCCGGTCGCCTTGTAGCTGAACTCCTTCACGCGATCCTTCGTCGGAACCGAAGCGTTCTTCATGATGTCGAGGCCGGAATCGACCTTGA
>DATHQV010000169.1:0-13708 GCA_035482355.1 Acidobacteriaceae bacterium
TCTCTACGACTGCTACTTCTTCCATCAGCCGCAGAACGCGGTCACGCTGCGGATGCGGGAGGAGTTCTTATCGGAATTGAATCAATCGCCGCCGCAGGTCATCATCGAGAGCAATCAGAATTGTCTCGGCGAACCGCTGGCGTGGCCCAGGGCTGATGCGTGGCCGGAATTCAGCGCGTGGCTGTCGGCTCATTATTCGCTTGTAGTCGAGAAACAACCGCAGCGACCGATTCGCTGGTGGCCGGTCGCGGAACACGCTCCCGGCTATCGCTTCTACCGGCGCAATTCGACACCGCAGACGGCTGCCGCCTCGCGATCTCAGCTTTTCGCGCGCGCTACCCGCTCGTAGACTTCCACGTATTCGGCTGCCGACCGCGTCCACGAATAATTCTTCGCCATGCCGTCGCGCATCAACTGATGCCACGCGTCCTTGTCCTTAAATACCGCCAGCGCTCGCTGGATCGCGGTCAGAAAATCCTCCGGCTTGTAGCTGTGGAATTTGAAGCCAGTGCCAGTGCGCCTCTCGGGGTCCCACTCCTGCACCGTATCTTCCAGGCCGCCGGTTCCGCGGACCACTGGGGGCGTGCCGTACTTCAGGCTGTAAATCTGGTTCAGGCCGCAGGGCTCATAGTGCGAGGGCATCAGGAACATGTCCGCACCCGCTTCTACTTTATGGGCCAGCATATCGTCGTACGCAATTTTCACCAGAACGCGATCCGGAAACTCGAAGGCCAGCGAGCGCAGGAGATTTTCGTAATACAGCTCGCCGGTGCCCAGCACCACCAGCACCACATCTTCTTTCATCAGCTGCACGGCAATTTTTTCCAGCAGGTCGATGCCCTTCTGGGTCGCCAGGCGCGTCACCATGCCCAGCACCGCCGTCGACTCGCTCACCGTGCCTGCTCCAAAAGCGTGCAGCAAATCCCGGCGGCACTCGGCCTTCCCGGTCAGATTTTCAGGAGAATAGTGGGCTGCGATGTTGCCGTCGGCCGCGGGATTCCACTTCGCGTAGTCCACCCCGTTCAGGATGCCCACCAGGTCCGCGGCCCGCTTGCGCAGCGCGCCCTCCAGCCCCTCGCCGAACTCCGAAGTCTGAATCTCCTGCGCGTACCGCGGGCTCACGGTGGTGAGCAAATCGGAGTAGACAATGCCGCCCTTCAGGAAATTAAATTTGTCGTAGTGCTCCAGCCGGTCCATCGTGAAAATATCCCACGGAAACAGCAGCTTCTCGGTGGTCTGCGGCGGGTACAGGCCCTGGTAACCGGCATTGTGAATGGTGAGCACCGTCGGCCGATTCCGCAGCACCGGATCGCCCGCGTAGAGCGTCTTCAAATAAACGGGGATCAGCGCGGCCTGCCAGTCGTGGACATGAAAAATATCCGGCACGCCGAGTTGCTTGGTCGCTTCCAGGACGGAGCGGCAGAACAGGCCAAACCGCTCCCAGTTGTCGGCGTATTCGCCTGATGGCACCGCGTAGAGCGACTCGCGATCGAACATCTCCGGGCAGTCGACAAAATACATCTGCACGCCGTCGGCCTTGCCGCCATCCAGAATCGAGGCGAACCGGCTGTAATAGCGGAACGGAATGGTGAGGCTCTCGATGGCTACTTTGAGGTCCGGTGCGCCGTCCAGCACCAGCCGCTCGCGCACCTGGCGGTAGTAGGGCAGATACACCGTGACCTGGTGGCCGAGGTCGGCAATCTGGCGCGGCAGCGCTCCCATCACTTCTCCCAGGCCGCCAGTTTTGGCCCAGGGGCTGCACTCCGACGCCGCAAAAACAATATGCATGCCAATCGCTCCGTGAATGTTCCGCTACACTTTGTGAGAAGTTCGCACCGAAAATTGAGTCTAAACCCGCCGTGTGACGCTCGCGCAAACCGGCACCCTTCACAAAGATGTCTCAGCGCTCGCAACGACCCAAACTCGGGCAAAATTTTCTGGTCAGCCCCACCGCGCAGGCGGACATCGCCGACGCGCTCGGCGACCTGTCGCGCCGCACCGTTGTGGAGATTGGACCGGGGCGCGGCGCGATTACCGCGCTGCTTGCCCTGCGCGCCCAGCGGTTGATCGCCATTGAGCTGGACCGCGACCTTGCACCGGCGCTGCAGGAGCAATTTGCGAGCCAACCGAATGTTGAAGTTCTGCAGCAGGACATTCTCAGGACCGATTTTGCCGCTCCGCCCTTCACGAGCGAGGAGAAGCTGCTGGTCGTCGGCAATCTTCCCTACTACATCACTTCGGACATCCTGCTCCACCTGTTCGCTGCGCATGCGGTGATTGAGCGGGCCGTGATCATGGTCCAGCGCGAAGTAGCCGACCGCGTCGCCGCAGGCCCCGGCACCAGCGATTACGGCCTGCTCTCCGCGACCACGCAAATTTACGCGCGGGTGGAAAAGCTGTTCACCCTGCCACCCTCAGCATTCTCGCCGCCTCCGCAGGTGCATTCGACGGTGCTGCGGTTGACCATGGCTCCGCGTTTCGAGGAACTGCACCTGACTCCGACTCCGGGAAGCGCAGACCCGTTCCCCGCCTTCATCGCATTTCTCAAAATGTGCTTTGCGCAGAAGCGCAAGACGCTCGCCAACAATCTGCGAGCCGCGGGTCACGAAGCAGCCCGCGTTGCCGCGGCACTGGCGGCCTGCAATATTCCGCCACAAAGCCGCACTGAGCAGTTGAATTTGCCGCGAATGGCGTGCCTTTACCGCGCGTTGTCAGAGGGCAGCGCAGGATAATCGGTTGCGTAGATCCGTGAGAAGGCGAAGTTAGGATGCCCGGCGGTTGCCGGGCGGAGTCTCGTTGATTTCTTCCGCAACTTCGCGAACCGACGTCCCCTCCAGCCATTGACCACGATCGCGCGTGTAATCACCGGTTCCGGTCCGAACGGCACGCAGGAAACGGGCCAGACCATGGAGGCCCAGTTCGCGGCGGAGAATCTCCAGCGCGTGCCTTTCCAGCTGTTCGTCGCTCATTTGGTCAACCGGATTCATACGCCAGACTCCTGGAGCCAGTTTAAAGGATTCTGTACCGCAACGGCGGGTTTTCCCAATCCTCTTTCCGCCTGCCTGATAAATCGATCATCCGTCGTTAGCAGAAAATCTGCTTGTGCTGCTTCTGCGAGCGCGAGGTGCAAGGCGTCGAATGAGCCATAACCTACTCCCTCGAGTGAGGTGGCACGCTTGATCACTCCTGGGGAGAGGCTCGGACGCTCGTTCGCAAAGGCCAATAATGCAAGTGCGTCCTCTCTTTTCTGTACATTTGGATTGCGAAGCACCTCGGCTTCAACGACTACCCCGCCAATCCAGCGCACCTCCCCAGTCTCGACCCTGCGAAGGATAGCCTCGACCGCTTCCGCCTCGTTGCGAATACGCGGCTGGCTCTGGTCGTCTGTAAGACGATTCAGCGCGCAAGCATCAAGATAGATCTTCACGAATCTTCACGAACCTTCCCTATCATCGAAATCCCCCGTCCCGTCGCTGCCTTTAGTGCCGCACGCGGCGAAACAGCCAGACCATCCCGCCGGCTGCAAACGCAATCAGCGCGGTCCATCGAAATACATCGACAAACGACCACAGCATCGCCTGGCGCTCAATCTGCATGTACATTGCGGCCATGGCTGCGGGCTGCCCGGCCGCGTGGCCCAGCGCCCGTCCAAAATACGCGCTGGACTGCGCTGTGTGCTGCTCGAACAGGATCCCCGCGCGGGGCACCGATGCCGTGATCATGCTCTGGTGAAAACTCTCTCTACGGATCAGCGCCGTCTCCGCCATTGAAATTCCAATCGACCCGCCAATGTTCCGGAGCAGATTGAAGATTCCCGTCGCGTTGCCCATCTGCTCGTTGGTCAGCGAATTCGTCGCCATGCTGGCGATGGGGACAAACACAAAGCTGAGCGCGAATCCGGTCACCATGACGGGCAGCAGAAGCGTGGTTGGGCTGATTCCCAGATTCACATTCGCGAACGTAATCGAGCACACGCCAAACACGAGGAACCCGGCGCACAGCAGCCAGCGATTATCGAGCCGGTGGCTGATCATCCCCATCACGGGCAGGCCCAGCATCGATCCCAGGCCGCGCGGCGCCACCGCGATGCCCGCCGTCAGCGCCGTGTACCCCAGCACCTCCTGATAAAACAGCGGTAGGATCGCGACCGTGACATAAATCGCGATGCCCAGCATAAAGATCAGCAGGCACCCTACCGCGAAGTTCCGGTTCTTCACCAGAATGTGCAGATTGACCAGGGGCTGTTTCGCCTTCCACGAATGGCGAATGAACCAGAGCAGTGAAACGACGAGAATCGTCACCGCCCAGCGCACCCACACCGCGCTGAACCAGTCATCCTCCTGGCCCTTGTCGAGCACGATCTGCAGGGCGCCGCTCCACAGGCAGAGCAGCCCAAAGCCCAGGTTGTCGAACGGGCCGGCCTTCGCGTTTTTAATGTAGGGCGGATCCTTCACATAACGGCTGATCATGTAGATCGCGAGAATCCCAATCGGAATATTGATGTAGAACGCGTACCGCCAACTGAATGAATCGGTGAGCCAGCCGCCCAGGGTCGGCCCCAGCACCGGCGCGACCACCACTCCAAAGCCGAAGAGCGCCATGGCCGCGCCGCGCTTCCTGGGCGGAAAGCTCTCCAGCAAAATGGCCTGGGACAGCGGCTGCAGCGCGCCGCCTCCCGCTCCCTGCAAAATGCGGGCCAACAGCAATACGCCCAGCGATGGGGCGGCTCCGCACCAGAACGAGGCAAACGTGAAGATGACGACGCAGGAGATGAGGAACCGCTTGCGGCCGAAGCGCAGGGCAAACCAGTTGCTGGCCGGCAAAACCACGGCGTTGGCAATCAGGTAGCTGGTGAGGACCCAGGTCGCTTCGGAGTTGGAAGCCGCCAGCGATCCGGCAATGTACGGCAGCGCGACCGAGGCAATAGCGGTGTCGAGCACCTCCATGAAAGTGGCGAGCATGACCGAGATGGCCACGACCCAGGGGTTGGAGACAGCCATCTCCCCCGGCGCAGCGGCGATGGCTTCCCCGCCGCTGAACTCGTGCGGGCGCACTGGTACCGCAACCGCTGATTGAACCGGACTCTCGACCAGCGTCGCCACGCTGTCCCTCCCGGCGACGCTTCAGACTAGGCGGGCGGGGGGGAAATGGCTGTGCGGACAGTCACACCATGAGGAAAACTGGTCCTTTCGAAACCCTGTAAACTGCAGTAGATTCCCCAGGCATTACCAGCGGGGGTTTTCCGCTGGGCAAGTGCAGGTTCGTCCCCGGGCCGGTGATAGACTCGGGGCAAATTCAGGCTGTGTGCATTGTGATTGGCGCCCTAACCCGCGCCCGAAATGGAGCAACCCCGTGGCAGATGATCGTCAGCGCGCCGTAGACCTGGCGCTTTCTCAGATTGAAAAGCAATTCGGCAAGGGATCCATCATGCGCCTCGGCAGCAAAGAGGCCATCGTCCCTATTTCCGTCATCTCTACCGGATCCATCTCGTTCGACGCCGCGCTCGGCGTTGGCGGTGTGCCCCGCGGCCGCGTTGTCGAAATCTTCGGCCCGGAATCTTCGGGCAAAACCACGATCACGCTCCAGATCATTGCTGAGGCCCAGAAGGCCGGTGGCCTCGCCGCCTTCGTGGATGCTGAGCATGCCCTCGATCCCGCCTACGCCAAGAAGCTCGGCGTCGACATCGACAACCTGCTGATCTCGCAGCCCGACTACGGCGAACAGGCCCTGGAGATCACCGAAGCCCTGGTCCGCTCGGGCGCCATTGACGTCCTCGTGGTGGACTCCGTCGCTGCCCTTGTTCCCAAAGCGGAACTCGACGGCGAGATGGGCGACTCGCACATGGGCCTGCAGGCGCGGCTCATGTCGCAGGCGCTTCGCAAACTCACCGGAACGGTTTCCAAATCAAGAACGTGCCTGATCTTTATCAACCAAATCCGTGAAAAGATCGGCGTGATGTTCGGCAACCCGGAAACGACCACCGGTGGCCGCGCGCTGAAGTTCTATTCATCGGTTCGCATCGACATCCGCCGCACCGCTGCCGTGAAGGACGGCGACGCGGTCGTGGGCTCGCACACACGGGTGAAGATCGTAAAGAATAAGGTGGCTGCGCCCTTCCGCGAAGCCGAATTCGACATTCTCTATGGCGAAGGCATTTCCAAAGAGGGCGACGTTCTCGACCTGGCGGTCACGCACGAGATCGTCGAAAAGAGCGGAGCGTGGTTCAGCTATTCCGGCGAGCGCATCGGCCAGGGCCGCGAGAATGTTCGCCAGTTCCTCAAGGACAATCCGGACACCTTCGCCCGGATCGATACCCAGCTTCGTCAAAAGCTCGGGATCATCGCCAAACCAACGTCTCCTGAGCCGCCTCCGGTACCGCCCAACGGCGCGGCGCATGCCCAGGAAGTGGTTCGCCCGGGACGCCGGCAGTAGTCGCTCAATCCCGGTAAGGATCGAAAAGCCCCTCCCCAGCGGAGGGGCTTTTCGTCTTAATGCTCGCGGGGAGTGTCATCGCTGACACTCCCACCACTGGTCGCTTCATCGTTTTACCAGGCATCCTTTTCCAACCGTCGTACCATCGAAATGCACAAGCTCGTCAGATTCAGGGTTGGCCCGATTGTCCCTGTTCTGCCTTCGATTAGGGCCCATGGCGAACACAATATCTTCGAAACCCAATGCGTCGATCGCCGACGCTCGCTCGCGCCGACTGCCTGCGTCAGCCGAAGGCAGCCATAGTGCGCATTTTTATTCATCCGATTCCCAGCTAATCGCCGAAGTTGGCCCAAGGCTTTTTGCAGCCATCGCTGCCGGCGGCGCCGCGGTCATCATTGCCGACGACCTTCATCGCAAAGGCCTGGTTGAGTACCTTGAGTTCCGCGGCATCGATCTGAACCGCGTCACCAATCAGGGCCGATGGCTCGCGCTGGACGCCTCAAAAGCTCTGGCCGAATTCATGGTCGGCGATGTGCCCGATCCCGAGCGGTTCGCGGAGTTGATTGGCGGCGTCCTCGATCGGCTCGCAGCCGCCGTCGCCCTGCACGGCAAAGATAAAGCCCCGGTCGCCGCCTACGGCGAAATGGTCGCGGTTCTCTGGGACAAGGGCAATCCCGCAGCCTCCATCCGCCTCGAACAGTTGTGGAACGACGTCGCCCGCACCCGCGCCTTCCACCTCTCGTGCGGCTGGCCGCTGAACTTCTTCTCGCGCACCTCGGACGGCCTCTCCGTCGCCAAAATCTGCTCGGAGCACACCCACGTCTCCCCAACCCTTGGATACAACACGATGAGCGACGATGAGCGCCGGCGCGGCGGGTTCCTGTGGCAGCTCAAGGCCCACAAAGTTCTTCAGAACGTTTCGCAAATCTCGCGGCAGACCCTGGACTATTACCGGGACGCGTCGTCACCCGTGCGCATCTCCATCTCCGAAGCCATCGACGAAGTCCTGACCATCTACGAATACCGTCTGCGCCTCCAGGATATCGACGTCCGCAAAAGAATTCGCCCCGGCCTCGAAATCATCTGGCCGCAGGGCGAGTGCAAACACATTCTCTCCAATCTGATCGCCAACGCGGTCGACGCTTCCTCTCCGGGCGCCGACATTTACTTGTCCGCCCACGCGTCGCGGCATCCCGTGACTGACGTCCCGGGCGTGCGCCTCGTCGTCGGCGACCAGGGCGTCGGCATCCCAGCCGCCGTCTGTTCGCGCGTCTTCTCTCCGTTCTTCGCGAGCCGCAAAGACATCAACATCGGTCTGGGGCTGTGGACCGTGAAGGAACTTCTTGACCGGCGCGGCGGCACCATCCGCTGCCGCAGCCGCGTCGGAACGTCCTCGGGTACCCTGATGACGGCCTTCCTGCCCATGGAATGCGCCACGCGGCAAAAGAAAGCCATCGCCTGAGGACCAGGTTTTAGTTCTTAGCTGACCGCTTTGCCGCTGACAGTCGTATCGCTGAACGTTTCACTGCCGCTTCTCTCATCGCTGCCCGAGATGCAGGGTGAAGCGCATCCCAGTCTCAAAATTGAAGGGCAGCGAGGGATAGCCAATCGGCCCAATGTGCTGATTGCTGGTGAGATTATTCAACTGCGAATACGCGGCCAGCCACGACTTCAGTTGATACGTCGCGCCCAGGTCGATCTTCGTATATCCATAGTCGAGGTCGCGATTCGGCAGCAGCAGCGTGTTTCCGAAATTCACATCGTCGCCGCCGAGATAGGTTGAGTCGTCGCTGCGGCTCGCGTAGGCCGCGTCGATCACGCCCGACCATTTCTTCCCGGTGTAGACGACGTCGGTGAACCCGGTGTGGGGCGGGCGGCGAAACGGCCGCGCGCCGACCAGCGGCGAGTAATCCCCAATCGGCACGCCTGGAATATTCGGATTCGTGCACGGTCCCGGGATTCCGGTCACGCTGCATTCCAGGTTGTCTGAAGAAAACGACCGCTGCACGACTGCGTCCAGATAGGTATAGCCACCGCGCAGGAAGATGTTCCGCCCCAGGCCGTATTCCACTTCGGCCTCCGCGCCCTGGGCGCGGTACGACATCGAGTTCAAATCCAGCTCATACGCGAAGTTGTTGTTCAGGAATGCCTGCAGGGCCTGCTGCTGCGCCGATGTCAGATTCGGCAGCAGCGCCGGTACTGCCGAGGCCGGCACTCCCTCCGTCTGGTTCCCAAATTCATTGTGAAAATAAGTAGCGCGCAGCGTTACTTTTTCGCTGAACAGGCTCTGTTCCAGCCCTCCGTCATAGGTCCGCGATAGCTGCGCCCCGATCGGCTGGATGCCGTACTGCGCCGCCGTCGCCCGGCCCCCGTTCTTCACCAGAAAGTTATAGAGCGACCCAAGTTGCTCGTCGATGGTCGGCTCCTGGTAGCCGCGCGCAAAATTGAAATCGAGCTTCGTTCCCCGCGCGCCCTTACCCGGCCGCACGAGGTAATACGATCCGCCTATGTGCGGCGTTCCTACTGTCCCAAACAGTCCGTTCTTCTCCACATTTCCGGCCGCGGTATAGAACAAACGGTTTTTGAATTCTCCGCCTATCTGCGCCTGGTAATCGTAGTTCCCGCGCTCCAGCCCCTCGTGGAGCGCGTAGGCGGGCTCGCCTTCCAAACCGCGCTCTTCATCGAACCGGAAGCCTGCAATCACGCCCAGATGCGGCCCATGCACGTAATTCATCTGCGCAAACAGATCGTCGCGATTGGAATCCAGCGCCAGCGCCGTCGGGTAGACCGACCCATCCGCCGCGCTGTAGTTCATCAGCGTCTGACCGGTCACGGAATATCCATTTGCACCCGTCACGGTTACGTGATTGCCGTAGTAATTTCCCGCACCGAAGTCGTTGCCCGTCAGCAGATTCCCGGCCGGATACCACTGATCGCTCTCCTCGCGCTTTCGCACCAGTCCGTACCGCACCACGGCGTGCAGATTGTCAGTGAACGTGTGCGTGATCGTCCCCGACCCATACGCGTCCTGATCCAACTGCTTGCCGTCGTTCGGGATCAAGTCAAACGAGTATCCCCCGTTCGCTGCCGGCAACCCAGTGGCCGAGTCGCTGTTGCGCGCCGTCACCCGCACTTCGGTCCGCGCCGACCAGCTCCACCCCAGGTTCACCACCGACGTATCGTTGTGATACTCGTCCATCGGAATCGAATTCCGCGTCTCAAGGCTGGAGAAGCCGCCGTAGTAATCCAGCTTTCGCATCATCCCGCCCAGCTGCACCTCGTTGCGGTACGTCCCAAAGCTCCCCGCGTCGCCCTCGTAGAGCAGCGACGGAAACGACGTGCTTCCCCGCGGCGTGGTCACGGCCACCACTCCGGCCGCCGCATCCGATCCGTACAGCACGGTGTTTGGCCCGCGATAGGCTTCGATGCTTTCGAGGCCCGTCGCCGCCACATTGGTGAAATCGAACCGCCCGCCCACGTCTTCTACAGGCACGCCGTCCATGGTCACAGTGTTCGCCGTCGAGCTTCCGCCGCGGATAAACAGCGAGGTTTCGCCGCCGCGTTCGCCGGTCTCCACGACATTTACGCCGGGAATCTGCCGCAGCGTATCGACGATGTCCATGCGGTTCTCAAACTGCATGGCGCCAATGCCGGTTACCGATCCGCTGGTCTGTGCCTCAGGCTGGGGTTCGCCGGTCGACGTCACCACTACGGATTGCCGCACCCACTCCGGCTCGAGGACCACATTTTGTTCGACGTCATCGAGCGTCCGGCCGAAGAAGCTCTGCGTCTGCAACTGGCGGAACGAGTGTCCCGACGCCAGCACGTAGAAGCGTCCAGAATCGGCGCTCACCAGTGTGTAGCTTCCGTCAAAGCCGGTTTGCCCGGCCACGACCACTTTGCCGTTGTGCACCAGGGCGACGGTGGCGTGGGCAATGGGAGCGCCCAGGGTATCCGTGACCGTGCCATGCACGCTGACCGCATGGAGCGCAGTTGTAGAGGCGAGCAGCCCAAGAATGCAGAGAATGCGGCGCGTGGGCCGCAGAAAATTCGTCATGGTTCCTCCGTCCACCCTCGGGACGCGGTAAGGCTCTGGCACGCGGGACCGGTCTCCTGACTTGCGCATTGTTTCCCAAAGAGCGAAACCAGGCCAACCGCCTTCCCGGAACCTGGAGGTTCCAGTGGCTCATCGGTCGGCCTGTTGCTGCGCCTCAAAACTACAGGACGCAGGAACACGCGCTTACAGTTGCGGGGCAGTGGCGGATTTTCACCGTCTTCCCGAACATCCCTGTGCGGTTAGGATCACGCGAGCACACCGACAGGACCATTCCCGCCACGCCCTCGCGCCCAAACTCCCAGCCTCCAGCGAAATCCGGCCGGAAAGCTGTTTATAAATCCTCGGGCCCGGCAAGTCAAAGCAGGCATTCCCGCGGCGGCGCTTCGAACGGGCCGGAGATGCCTGCACCGGAAGGTGTTGGGTCGGGTAGACTGGCTGAACGATTTCAATGCTCTACGGCGATGAACCCGCGGCGCAAGCCCCAGGATCAAGCCTTGACGGGAGAACCCTGTGAGACGTTTTGCCCTGTTGGCCGCGGGCCTGCTCTTCACAAACATTTGCATCGCTCAGGATGTCGACACCAGCGCATTGCAGTCGCTGCACTGGCGGTTGATCGGTTCGTTCCGCGGCGGTCGCGTCAGCGCGGTAGCTGGAGTGCCCGGCAATGCCAACGTCTACTATTTCGGAACGCCTGGCGGCGGGATTTGGAAGACGACGGATGCTGGGCGGGTGTGGGAGCCGATCTTCGATAAGGAGCGGGTCGCCTCCATCGGCGCGCTGGCGGTGGCGCCGTCGGATGCCAACATCATTTACGCCGGAACCGGTGAGCAGACGCCGGGGAAGGGCGTCTACAAATCCACGGACGCCGGCAAGAACTGGACCCCGGCGGGTCTTGCGGATACGCGGTTTATTCAGGCGGTCATCGTGGATCCGCGCAACCCGGACATTCTGGTCGCGGGCGCAAACTCCACGGGCGTTTATGTCTTCTCGCGACCGTATCCGAAAAATATTCTCACCGCTCCGCGTGGCGTCTTCAAATCCATCGACGGCGGCAAGACGTGGAAGCAGACGCTGAACAAGGCAGACTCCGCCGGCGTTTACGACATGGAAGCCGACCCGGATGACCCGCATGTCCTCTATGCATCGCTGCTGATTCCCGCGCCGGAGCCGAACCCCGCGCAGAAACAAGACTCCGCAGAGGAGAAGGAGCCGGAAGACACTTCGGTGATTTACCGCTCCACCGATGAAGGGTCGACGTGGGCTCCGCTGGTCTCGAAGGGCTTGCCGGAGACGGGACGCGGACGACTGGGGCTGGCCGTTGCTGCGCACACCGGAGGCAAGCGGATCTACGCCGTCATGGAGCAGGGCTTCTACCGGACCGACGACGCGGGCGCAACGTGGACGCAATCGACTAAAGATCCGCGCATCCTGGGCAACGCATACTTCAGCCGGATTTTTGCCGACACGAAGAACCCCGACATTCTTTACATGGCGCAGACGTCGCTGTATCGCTCGACTGATGGAGGACATACATTTGAGGCGTTCGTCGGCGCGCCATCGGGCGATGATTTTCATCTGCTCTGGATCGATCCGGCGAATCCGAGCCGGATGTTGCTCGGCGTCGATCAGGGAGCGATCCTGACTGTGGATGCGGGGAAGACGTGGAGCACCTGGTATAACCAGCCCACCGGGCAGTTCTACGACATCTTCACGGACCACCAGTTCCCGTATCGCACCTACGCCGCGCAGCAGGACAGCGGCACGCAGTCTGTGCCGAGCCGCAGCGATTACGGCGAAATTACCGATCACGACGACACGTCGATTGGCGGATTCGAGTTTTGCTACATTGCGCCGGACCCATTGCATCCGAACTGGATTTATTCCGGAGGCTGGTATGGCTCCGTGGTCCGCTACGACAGCAATACGGGCCAGATCGCGACGGTTTTCGAGAGGGGCACGAAGCATCGCGCCGCGGGGATGCCGCCGTTGCTCTTCGCACCGCACGATCCGCATTCACTCTACTTCGGCACGCAGTTCGTGATGAAGACGACCGACGACGGGAAGACGTGGAACGCGATCAGCCCCGACCTGACGGAGTGGAAGGAAGAAGCGAAGCCCGCACCCGGCAGCCCGCGGCCGCCAGCCATTGAGGCGCTTGCGATTTCTCCAGTGGATGGGAACGAGATTTGGGCAGCGACCTCGAATCGACTGGTGCAGCTGACGCGCGACGGCGGCGCGCATTGGCAAAAGGTGACTCCGCCGGGAGTGGAAGCGCCGTCTGACCTTCTTTATGCGGAGCCGTCGCACTTCGATGCCGCCGAGGCGTTCCTGACGGTGGGAACCAGCCGGCAATCGGTGCCTCCGCAAATTCTGCGCACGCGCGATTATGGGGCCACGTGGCAATCGATCGTGCAGGGCCTACCGACGGATGAGAGCGTGCTGGTGGTGCGCGAAGATCCGGTGCGCAAAGGGCTGCTCTACGCAGGAACTGCCTCGACTATTTTTGTTTCGTTCAACGATGGCGATGTGTGGCATCCGCTCACGTTGAATTTGCCGGCCGCTTCGGTGACGGACATCGATGTGCACGGAGACGACCTCACCATTTCCACGTATGGGCGCGGACTTTGGATCCTCGACGACATTGCGCCGATTCGCGCACTGACGCCGGACCTGCTCAGCGCGCCAGTGCAGTTGCTGACGCCGGTGACGGCGATGCGCGTTCGCTGGGACAACTGGGAAGACACGCCGCTGCCGATTGAAACGCCCAGCGCGAAGAATCCTCCGGACGGCGTTTTGCTGGACTACTACCTGAAAGATGCGCATTCGGGTACGAGGAAAATCACGATTCGCGATGCGAGCGGCAATGTGGTGCGCACCTATACCGGAACTCCGGACGATCCCAAGTTGCCGCCGCCGAATGTTCCGGAATATTGGTTTGAGAATCCGAAATTCGTGGATGGTTCTGCGGGACTGCACCGCTTTGTTTGGGATTTGCGCTACGAGTCGCCGAAGGCGCTGCCGGCTTCGTATTACGGGCCGATTCTGCAGTACACGGAGTACACGCTGGCTGACCATGCCATTCCGCATGAGACGCCGAGGCAGCAGCCGCAAGGCCCGCTGGTGGTTCCGGGAAACTACACTGTCGAGCTGACCGTGGATGGGCAGACTTACAAACAACCGCTCACTGTCAAACTTGATCCGCGCGTCGACACATCTGCG
>DATHQV010000170.1:0-10165 GCA_035482355.1 Acidobacteriaceae bacterium
AGTCATGGGAACAGACGGCGTGGACGGTTTTCGCGGGCATGGTTCATTGTAGCCGTCAGTTGTCAGTTGTCAGAAGCCCGGAGCCTGGAGCCTCGAGCGGGGAGACGAGAGACGGATGCAAAGCTATTTTGCTACTTTGGCGGCTGGCTCAGGGGTGGGGGTCATGGCGGAGGGAGCGGTGGGGAGGGTGAAGAGGAAGGTGGCGCCTTCGCCGAGTTCGCTTTCTGCGCGGATGACGCCGCCGTGGGCGAGGACGATGTGCTTCACGATGGCGAGGCCGAGACCGGTGCCGCCGGATTCACGGGAGCGGGCTTTGTCGACGCGGTAGAAGCGCTCGAAGATACGGTCGAGATGTTCGAGGGCGATGCCCTGACCGAAATCCTGCACATAGAATTCGACGGCGGATTCGACGGGGCGAGCGCCGACGAGAACGCGGCTGCCGGCACCGCCATACTTCATGGCGTTCTCGATGAGGTTGCCGAAGACCTGGGTCATGGCGTCGACGTCGGCAAGGACCCAGGTATTGGTGACCTCACCAGCTTCGAGGGCAATGCCGGATTCGACAACCATGCCGGCAAGGGACTCGATAGCATCCTGCACGAGCGCGGAGGCGCGGACGGGCTGGGTCTTCGGCTTGTTCTGGCCACCCTCGATCTGGGCGAGAGCGAGGAGATCTTCCGTGAGGCGATTTACGCGGCGCGCGTTTTTGAGAATGATGCCCATGAACTCGCGGGCATGTTCGGGCAGCTCCATTTCGTCTTCGAGGAGGGTTTCGACGTAGCCAGAGATGGAGGTGAGCGGGGTTCGCAGCTCGTGCGAGACGTTGGCTACGAAATCGCGACGGGTTTTCTCTGCGCGCTCGACGTCGGTGACGTCGTGGAGGACGGCTACGGCTCCGCCATCGGGAGTGGGAGCGGCGCTGACTTCGAAGACGCGGCCGGGGACGGTGGAGATGGCTTTATCGGTGGAGAAGCGGCGCTCGCGGAGAGCCACATCGACGCAGCGGAGGACGTCGGGGTCGCGAACGCTCATGACGAGGGCTTTGCCGGGGCGTCCGGCACCAGGGGCAAGGCGCTGCATGACGGCATTGGACCAGCTGACCTGGCCGGCGGAGTTGACGGCGACGACGGCCTCCTGCATGGAATCGAGGAGGGCGGCGAGTTCGCGCTGTTTGGCCTCGAGAGCCTGGAAGGAGCTCTGAAGACGGCCGGCGGTGGCGTCGAGGGCGCGCGCCACCTCACCAATTTCATCGCTGTCGTTTTCGTCGATGCGGGCGGTGAAATCGCCGGCAGCGATGCGGCTGGAGAAGTCGACAATGCGGCGCAGGCGAACGGAGATGCGATGCGCGAACCAGGCAGAGACGAGCGTGGCGAAAACGAGCGAGAGGAGGGATGCGGTGAGGAGATCGCGGCGGAGGATGTGCAGCGCGGCGGCCTGCTGCGCTGGTCCGATGAGGGCTACCTGGGCTTCCTCATGGAGGGAGTGCTCGACGATATTGCGGAACGACAGGTCGAGGATCGCCGTGCCGATGCAGAGCACGAGGACGAAGGAGACGAGCAGCTTGGAGAAGACTTTGCCTGTCACAGGGAAAACCAGCGTGTAGCGTGTAGCGTACAGCGTGTCGCGGAAAAGCTGGTAGCGATGAAGCGGTTAGCTAAGGTCCGTCCAGCGATGAAGCGGTCAGCGAAAATCCGGTCAGCTAAAAAGCGGTCAGCGGGAATCACATTTTGCTCTGGTCGTCGGCGGAGGCGCCGTACATGCCGGGGATAGGGACATCGAGCAGGCGGAGATAGACGCTGAGTTGGCCGCGGTGATGGATGAGGTGGTCCATAAAGACGCGGCGGAGGGCCATGGCGCGCGGCAGAGAGACCATGGTGCGGCCATTCATCTGCATGGTCCAGATCACGTCGAGCTGATCGCGGCGCAGGTTGGCGAGAGCGGCGCGGGCCAGTTTGGCGGATTCGTCGAAGTGGTCGAGGATCTCCTGCGTGGAGGTTGCGCTGAAGGGCTTGAAGTCAGGCGGACGAACGAAGGTATCCGTGGTTGCGATGGTGACAGCGCGCATGGGCAGGTCGGCAATGTGGGAGGCGAGACGCCCGAGCGTCATGGATTTCTCGTGGGGCTTCCACGTGAAGCTGTGTTCGGGCACGCGCTCGAGCATGCGGCGCGTGGAGGGGGTTTCTTCGTCGAACTCCAGCAGCAACAACTCCGCGATGGTCATGGCACTTATCTTATGCCCGCGCGGGAGCGCAAGAATCTAACTAGCAGCGCGTTCATTGGCGCGGGGAATCTCAAAGCGGTAGCCGGCGCCGCGCACGGTTTTGAGGAAGCGCGGGTTCTCCGGATCGGACTCGATTTTTTCGCGGATGCGGCGGACGTAGACGTCGACGGAGCGCGGGGTTACGAAGCGGGCATCTCCCCAAACGGCGTCGAGGAGGTGATCGCGGCTGAAGACGCGGCCGGGATGACGGGCGAGGTAGTCGAGTAGGCGGAACTCGGTCGCGGTGGTGGTGGTGAGGGATCCGCGGACCTTGAGCTGCATCGCGCTGGCGTCGATCTCCACGTCTTCGAAAGCGATGACGGAGGGAGTATTGGGGCGCTCGAAGCGGCGCAGGACGGCTTTGACGCGGGCGAGGAGTTCACGCGGGGCGAAGGGCTTGGTCACATAGTCGTCTGCACCGAGTTCGAGACCGAGGACGCGGTCATTTTCGCTGGCGCGAGCGGTGACAAAGATGATGGGTATGGTGCTGAGCGAGGGATGATTGCGCAGACGGCGGCAGACGTCGAGGCCATCGCCGCCGGGGACCATGATGTCGAGGAGGAAAAGGGCGGGAGCCTGGCGTTCGGCATCGGGAATGAGGCTGCCGGGGGTGGCGTAAATGCGGGCCGGGAAGGAAGCAGCTTCCAGGTGATGCTGGATCAGGCGGGCGATGTCCGCGTCATCCTCGAGCACAAAGACGGTCTGGCTCACAGGCGGGTGGTCCTTTCTCGCAACCGCCGTAAAATGGGCGGGGCGTACCGCCCTCAGGCTATCGCAGGCGGGCAAAGAGAATGCAAACGTTCTGTTAATTCGACGAGGGGTGCTACGGATTACCAGGTTGACGCAGTGGGGACGCCAAAATGCGCCAGAACCGTACCGGCCCTGGCAGCGGGAAGAGTATTAAACCGAACAAGTTGCGGCGACGCCGATGGTATACTCCGCCCATTAACCTTTGCTTTACAGCCCCTGGAATCTTGCTAGCGGGGTGAACGAGTTTCTCGATCGGATCACCGAAAAAGTGGCTCCTCCGACTATTCTCTGCATTGACGATGAGGCTCTTGGGCTCAAGATCCGCCGGACCGTGCTGGAGCGGGCCGGGTATCACGTGCTGACAGCCGAGGATGGGCCGAGTGGGTTGTCGCTGTTTCGCGAGCAGGCAGTGGACGGCGTGGTTCTGGACTACTACATGCCGGACATGGATGGCGGCGTGGTGGCGGAGACGATGCGGCGGGAGCGACCGTCGGTGCCGATCATGCTGCTCTCGGCGTACATCAATTTGCCAGCCGACCTTGTATCTCTGGTTGACGTGACGCTGCTGAAGGGCGAGGGTCCGCAGGAACTGCTTGAAAAGCTGCGGCTGATGCTGGGATCCCGATGTGCAAGCGAGTCGGGAGGAGCACGGTGAAGGTGCCTGAATTCAATCGGACTCTGCGCCAGTTGGTGGCGCTTCCGATCCTGCTGCTGGTATTGATGGCCGGGTTTCTGGTGTGGCAGATTGTGGCGGCGGCGCGGGCCCAGGAGCAACTGGACCACAGCGATCAGATCACAGGGCAGGTGCAGAACCTGCAAAACCTCTTCATCGATCAGGAGACGGGGTTGCGGGGTTACCAGTTAACCGGGGACCCGGTGATGCTGGCGCCGTGGGAAGCGGCGGCGGGGCCGATTCAACTGCAGTTCGACTCGCTGCGAACGCTGATGGCGGACGATCCGGAACAGACGTCACGGCTGAACGATCTGAAAAGCCGCTATGACGAGTGGCAGGTGTTTGCGCGCGGGGTGCTGGGAAAACAGCCGGAGGCCGTGGTCGATCCGCACCTGAACCAGCGTGGCAAGGCAATGATGGACGGGATTCGCGCGACGGCGAGGGATCTGATGCTGCATGAAACGCAGCGACGACGGACGGAATACGATCACGCGCGCTGGCTGCAAAATCGAGAACTGATCTCGCTGTTTGTTTCGATTGTGGTGGTGGGTGCGACTCTTGGGTTCTTCACCGTGCACCATGTACGTGCGGTTTCGAAGAGCTATTTGCAGCAAATCGATGACATGACGGAGCAGTCGGAGGCGTTGTTTGAAAGCCAGCAGTGGTTTCAGACGACGCTGGAGTCGATTGGCGATGCGGTGATTGCGTGCGATAACCACGGCGCCGTGAGTTTTATGAACGCGGTTGCGCAACATCTGACGGGATGGAAGCTGGATGACGCGCGGGGACACGCACTGGAAGACGTCTTCAAAATCGTGCACGAAGAAACCCGGGTGCCTTGTGAGAGCCCGGTGGAGAAGGTGCGGCGGTTGCGGACGGTGATTGGGCTGGCCAATCATACGGTGCTGATTGCGCGGGATGGGCGGGAGGTTGTGATTGACGACAGCGCTGCGCCGATTATGAGCGGGGACGGCGAGATGATTGGGGTGGTGCTGGTGTTCCGCGATGTGACGGAGGAAAAGCGGTTGCAGGCGGCGCTGGTATCGTCAGAAAAGCTGGCGGTGGCGGGACGGCTGGCGGCGAGCATCGCGCACGAGATTCACAATCCGCTGGATTCGGTGGCGAATCTCCATTATTTGCTGGAAGAGGAAACGGATCCTGAACAGCGCGCGGAGTATTTGAAGCTGGCGCAGCAGGAGCTGGGGCGGACGATGCAGATCAGCCGGACGATGCTGAGCCTTTATCGCGAACCGAAGGCGCCGATTACGGTGGGCCTGCGCGAGCTGATTGACGGCGTTCTATTGCTGCTGGACCGGCGCATGAAGCACCAGGGGATTCAACTGGAGACGGAATTGACGGAGGCCCTGATGGTGGAGGGATTTCCGGCGGAGTTGCGGCAGGTGTTCACGAACCTGATTGGGAATGCAATCGAGGCGGCAGGATCGCGCGGGCGGATTCGCATTCGGATGGAGCATGCCGCGGCCGAGGAACTGCATGGAGCGGGCGCGGTGATCGAGATTGTCGACAGCGGCGTGGGGATTCCCAGCGATATTGCGCCGAAGCTGTTTCAGCCATTCTTTACCACCAAGGGCGCGACGGGGACGGGGCTGGGACTGTGGGTGAGCATGGGGATCGTGCAGAAGCATGGCGGAGCCATCCGCATTGCGAACAGCACGGATCGGGAGTTGCCGGGAGCCTGCATACGTGTGTTTCTGCCGGCGCGGACGCTGGCACAGACGGAGACGGCGGGCGACTGAGGCCGCGGAGTTTGTGGCGGACGCTGGATTCGATCAGCAACTCTCAATTTAGGCAGTCCGAGCCAAAACTCCTTTCGGCCGCTTTGCGACCGATTCCCCTTCCGTTGGTCGGGGGTCCCTCGACTGCGTGCCGAAACATTGACGTGCTCGCTGGAGAGTTCGGTTGCGGCACTCCGCTCGGGATGACAATCGTCGGAGTTAATGCGCGTGGCCGTGGTGGTGGTGGTGCGTTTCGATTTCGTCGACGGGCTGGAGGCATCCGTGAGCGGTCTCGCAAATCACGTGCTCGAACTGCAGGGTGGTGTGGTGAATACGAAAGCGTTCGCGGAGCACGCCGTTGATGCGATCGAGGATGCGATTGCTTTCGGACGGCGGAATGTCGGCGATGGTGACGTGGCTGGAGAGGGCGTGGGTGTTGGAGCCGAGGCTCCAGACGTGGAGATCGTGGACGTCCTCTACGCCGTCGATTTGCTCGAGGGTGGTGCGAATCTCGTCGAGCGCGAGGCCGCGAGGCGTGCCTTCGAGGAGGATGTTGAGCGTCTCCAGCACGATGGCGACGGATGACCAGAGGATAAGCGCGGAGATGGCGAGAGAGAGCGCGGGGTCGATCCAGGTATGGCCGGTAAGGACTATGGCCACGCCTCCGGCGATGACGGCGGCGGTGGACAGCGTGTCGCCGAGCATGTGAATGAACACGCTGCGGATGTTGACGTCGTGGCTGACGCGCCAGAGCATGGCGGCGATGATGCCGTTCATGAGGACGCCGGCGGCGGCAACGGCCATCATGATGCGGGGCTCTACCGGAGAGGGATGGCTGAGGCGGCGAAACGCTTCGAAGGCGATCCATGCGGCGATGACGATGAGGGTGAGCGCATTGAGGAACGCGGCGAGAACGCCGGCGCGCTGATAGCCGAAGGTCTTTTGGTCGGTGGGGGGACGCGTCTGAAACCAGACGGCGACGAAAGACAGGACGATGGCGAGCGCGTCTGAGGCGTTGTGGCCGGCTTCAGAGACGAGGGCGAGCGAATGGGCGCGCAGACCCGCCACCAGCGTGAGCAGGACGTACGCGATGGTGGCAATAAGGGAGAGGCGCAGAACCTTCTGCATGGATGCGGAGGATGCGCCGTGAACATGCATACAGGATCAGTGTAGAGCCTTCAATCGCGGGGAGAAAGCTGGGTAGGAACGGAGGACGGGCGGGATTTGCGCGGGGGCGCGGTGCGGCGAGTGGGCACGGAGCGGGCGGTTTGGCGGAGGCCGCTCCAGTTATCCGCGACGACGATGCTGTTTTCGGGGCGGTGGACGTCGTAGCGGACGGAGCAGGGAAAGCCGAGGCGAAGATCCTCAGGCTTAACGTGGTCGCGGAGGGCGGAGACGTCCTGGGAGCATTCGTAGGCGACGCCGCCGATTTCGTACTTGTAGAGGATGAAGTGGATTTCCTGAAGGTGCGCGGGGCCGGCGGGGTCGAAGTCGGAGACGGCGGATTCAGAAACATCGAGAATATTTCCGTCGATGATGCGGCCGGAGCGGACCAGCTGAACGCGGCGTTCGCGCTCGATTTCCTCGGGGGTGGGACGGCGGCGGGTCATCGACCATGCCGCCGCGCCGACGATGGCGAGAACAGAAACGCCGAGCGTCTCGAGGACGTGGGGATCGCGCAGTGAGAGGGTGACCATTTGGTGCTCCGGGAAGGGACCCTGTTGGGGAAAAATCGTGCCGTTTATGAGAAAAGATGCGCGCTGACAGATGCAGGATAGCTCAGAAAGTGGCGGATTGTTCCGGGTGATTGCGTGTAGAGGCGTGAGAGTACCTGCGTTATACTCGCTGAAGACATGGCGAATGGCAGGAATACCCGAACGGCCGCTTCCGGCGGTCGTTTTTCCATCAGTGCGAGAAGTTTGAAGGCCGGCGCGAAAGGCGCTGGAGTGGCGTCATCAGAGACGCGGCCGCGGATTCGGTCGACGACGGTGATTTGCGTGCGGCGCGGCACGGCCGTGGTGATGGCGGCCGATGGACAGGTGACGATGGGCGAGGCGGTGTTCAAGCACACGGCCAAAAAGATTCGCCGGTTGTATCAGGACAAGATTCTGGCAGGGTTTGCGGGATCGACGGCGGACGCGTTTTCACTGTTCAGCCGTTTTGAAAGCAAGCTGGAGCAGTATGCCGGAAATCTGGGACGGTCTGCGGTGGAACTGGCGAAGGACTGGCGCACGGACAAGATGCTGCGCAGCCTGGAAGCGCTGCTGGTGGTGGCGGATCTGAATCAGACCTTTTTGATCAGCGGATCGGGCGACGTGATTGAGCCGGACGAGGGGATTGCGGCGATTGGCAGCGGCGGGTCGTATGCGCAGGCGGCGGCGAAGGCTCTGCTGGAGAACACGGAACTTCCGGCGCGCGACATTGCGGAGAAGGCGCTGCGGATTGCCGGGCAGATCTGTATTTTCACCAACGACAAAATCACGATTGAAGAGTTGAGCGCGTAAGCAGGAGCGAAATGGCAATTTATTTACCCGGAACCGCGGAAGACCAGGAGCTGAGCCTCGAGGAACTGACGCCTCGTGAGATTGTGGGCGAACTGGACAAGTACGTGGTGGGGCAGAAGGCGGCGAAGCGGGCGGTGGCGATTGCGCTGCGGAACCGGATGCGGCGGCAGAAGCTATCGCCGGAGCTGGCCGACGAGATCATGCCCAAGAACATCATCATGATTGGGCCGACGGGCGTGGGCAAGACGGAGATTGCGCGGCGGCTGGCGAAGCTGACGAACTCGCCGTTTTTGAAGATTGAAGCCTCGAAGTTTACCGAAGTGGGTTATGTGGGGCGGGATGTCGATTCGATCGTGCGCGATCTGGTGGAGATCGCGATCGACATGGTGAGAGAAGAGAAGCTGGAAGAAGTAGAAGACCGCGCGGAGATGAATGCGGAGGAGCGACTGCTGGATTTGCTGTTGCCGCCTCCGACGGCGCAGCAGCCGGCTGCGGGGCAAACGCCGAATGCACCGGTGGTGGAGGGCAATACGATCACGCTGCCTCCGCCACGAGCGAACGGGACGGGGGACGAAGCACACCCCGATTCACATTCGCGGACACGGGAGAAGCTGCGGCAGCAGTTCCGCGAGGGGAAGCTGGACGACCGGCAGGTAGAGATCGATGTGCGGGAACGGAATTCGCCGTCGTTCGAGATCATCTCCAACCAGGGTGTGGAGGAGATGGACATCAACCTGAAGGACATGCTGCCGAATCTGTTTGGGCAGCGGACGCGCAAGCGGAAGATGAAGGTGTCGGACGCGTTCGAGTATCTGGTGCAGGAAGAAGAGGGCCGGCTGATCGATATGGATCAGGTGACGCGCCTGGCAGTGGAGCGCGTCGAGAGCTCGGGGATTGTTTTCCTGGACGAGATTGACAAGATTGCTGGACGCGAGGGCGGACACGGACCCGATGTATCGCGCGAAGGCGTGCAGCGGGACATTCTGCCGATTGTGGAAGGCACGACAGTGAACACGCGCTATGGGATGGTGCGGACGGACTACATCCTGTTCATTGCGGCTGGTGCGTTTCATGTGTCGAAGCCGAGCGATCTGATTCCGGAGTTGCAGGGGCGTTTTCCGATTCGGGTGGAACTGCAGTCTCTGACGGTGGAAGATTTTGTGCGGATTCTGACAGAGCCGAAGTCGTCGCTGGTGCGGCAGTACACGGCGCTGCTGGAGACGGAAGGGC
This sequence comes from Acidobacteriaceae bacterium, assembly GCA_035482355.1. Taxonomy (GTDB): domain Bacteria; phylum Acidobacteriota; class Terriglobia; order Terriglobales; family Acidobacteriaceae; genus Palsa-343. The sequence continues at coordinate 9,154 of DATHQV010000170.1, forward strand.
TGAAGCTGGAGTTCACACCGGAAGCGATTGAGGAGATGGCGCAATTCGCATTTCGCGTGAACGAAGCGACGGAGAACATTGGCGCGCGGCGCCTGCACACGATTATGGAGCGGGTGCTGGACGAGATTAGCTTCCTGGCGCCTGACCTGACGCGGGCGCAGCCGAAGGGCGAGGGGAAGAGCGGCGGCACGGTGGTGGAACTGGCGGCGGTGGGTGAAGGCACCACGGCACCGCTGCCGATTATCGAACGGGTGACGGCAACCGGCACGGAGAAGGTGGTCGTGATCGATCCGGAGTACGTGCGGCAAATGGTTTCGTCAATCGTGAAGAACCAGGACTTATCGCGGTACATTCTGTAGGTCCATGGCTTCGATCGTCCGTTCGTATTCAAAAATCAATCTGGGGCTGGCGATTGGGCCGGTGCGTGCGAACGGTTTTCACGCGCTGGTGACGTGTTACCAGACGCTGGAAGCGCACGACCTGGTGACGGTGGAAGCGCATTTGACGGCGGAGACGCGGCTGCGGCTGACCACGAACGATGCACGCGTCCCGACCGATGGGCGCAACACCGCGTGGAAGATGGTGGAGCGGGCGCTGCGGGCGATGGGAATCGCGGCGGACGTCCACATTGATATTGAGAAACGATTGCCGGTGCAGGGGGGCCTGGGCGCCGGATCGGCGAATGCGGTGGCGGCGCTGGTGGGGCTGGAGCAGGAACTGGCGCGGGCAGGGATCCGTTCCCTGCCGGATGCGGAGCGGTTGCGGATTGCGGGGGAGGTGGGGTCGGATGTGCCACTTTTCCTGATCGGCGGAGCGGTTTTGGGGGTGGGGCGGGGCGAGGTGGTGTCGCCGCTGCCGGATTTTCCGCCGACGGAATGCGTGCTGGCGCTGCCGGGGGTGGGGGTATCGACGCCACAGGCGTTTCGGGACTGGGACGCGCTGCACCCGGGCGTGGATGGGCCGGATGCGCAGGAAATTCACGCAGATACTGGCGATGCTGCATTGACCGGGC
>DATHQV010000171.1:0-7673 GCA_035482355.1 Acidobacteriaceae bacterium
GTCATCGATCTGGAGCCGGATCAGATTCAGCCGGCGCCCAGGATCGGAACGCAGATACGAACCGATTTCATCAAGGGAATGGGGAAGCGCGACACGCAGTTCATCATGATTCTGGACATCGATCGCGTCTTTTCCGCCGAAGAGCTTGCCGTGGCTCGCGGACAGGAGATGGGCAAGCCGGAAAGCGGCAAGCAGCCTGCGGATCAGCAGGTTGCCGACAAACGGTTGGCGGAAGCGGCCGCATAACGGGGGGAATGGGGCGGATGATGATGCCGCCCCGTTCAAACGATGAGCTCACACGACGAATCGATTTCCGGAAGAGATTATGCGCGGCTCTGCCAGTTAATTTACTCGGAGGCTGGCATTCATCTGGGCACGGAGAGAAAGACGATGCTGGAGGTGCGCATTAAACGGCGCCTGAGAGACCTGAGCCTTCCCTCCTACAGCCAGTACTGCGACTATCTCTTCGGGAACAAGGGGATCAGGGAGGAGATACCTCACCTGATCGATGTGGTGACGACCAACAAGACTGATTTTTTTCGCGAGCCGGGACACTTCGATTTTCTGGTGGAGAAAGCGCTGCCCGAACTCGCCGAGGGTCTTGCTGGGCGTACGTTCACGATCTGGAGCGCGGGCTGTTCGACTGGCGAAGAGCCGTACACCATGGCCATTGTGCTGAGCGAGTACGCGCTCACGCATCCTGGGTTTCGCTTTCGCATCATCGCCAGCGATATCTCGAGTATTGTCTTGGCGAAAGCGGAGTTAGGCGTTTATACCAATGAGGTTGTGGCCCCGGTGGCGCCGGCGCTGCGGCGCAAGTACTTCATGCGCAGCCGCGAACCGGGCTCAGAGAAGGTTCGCGTGGTTCCGGAACTGCGACGGAGTGTCGAGTTTCGCCGCCTGAACTTTATGGATGCTGATTACGGCCTCGCGGAGAAGGTGTGCGCGATCTTTTGCCGCAATGTGATCATCTACTTCGACCGGCCAACGCAGGAGCGCATTCTGCAGAAGCTTTCCAACTGCCTGATGCCAGGTGGCTATCTGTTTGTGGGTCATGCCGAGACTCTGCACGATATGAATTTGCCGCTGACGCCGGTGGCCCCGGCGCTTTACAGGAGGCTCCATGGCAGAAGCTGAGACTGCGCTGCGGGAAGTGTATGTGCAGCCAGGGGAATCGCATCTGGTGAGGGAGCCGACCATTCTGCGGACGCTGCTTGGTTCCTGTGTCGGCATTACGTTCTGGGTTCCGCGCCTGGGGATGGGCGCGCTGTGCCACCCGATGCTGCCGAAGGTTCCGGCAAGACCGCGCGCGGATTTGAGCCGCGCCGCGGGCCGCCGCTATGTGGATTTTGCGATTCGCGATCTGGCCCGGCAGTTCGACGATGCAGGGGCGAGCCGCGACGAGATTATGGTGAAGCTCTTCGGTGGCGGAGATGTGCTGCTGGTGGCGAGCGATTCGACGCGTCCGACGGTGGGCAAGCTGAATTGTGCGGTAGCGCTGAAGGTGCTCGGGGAGGAGAACTTTCAAGTGGTCGCGTCTTCGCTGGGAGGCAATTGCGGCGTCAACATTCATTTCAATACGAGCACGGGTGAAGTTCTGCTGAAGCGGCACTCGTGAACGATGACGTACGCCGCATCGCCGGCCAGAGCCAGAAGAAAGCAACGGGGTTCGGCATATGAGCACGCAAAAGATTCGCGTTCTGGTGGTGGACGACTCCGCCGTGGTTCGCCAAACGTTGCGGGAGGTGCTTGAGTCCGACCCGGAGATCGAGGTGATGGGGACGGCGGGCGATCCATTTGTGGCCGCGGATCGCATCCGTGAGCAGGTGCCGGACGTGATCACGCTGGATATCGAGATGCCGCGTATGGATGGGCTGACCTTCCTGAAAAAGCTGATGAGCCAGCATCCGATTCCGGTGGTGATCTGTTCGAGTTTGGCGGAAGAGGGCGCGCAGAGCACGTTTCGAGCGCTGGAGTACGGCGCGGTGGAGATTATCACCAAGCCCAGGCTGGGAACCAAGCAGTTTCTGGAAGACTCGCGCACCGAAATTTGCAACGCGGTGAAGGCGGCGGCCGGCGCAAGGCTGCGCAACCTGAAGTCCAGCCACACGGTCGAGCCCAAACTCAACGCCGATTGCATTCTGTCGCAGGCCACGCACGCCATGGCTGAAACCACCGAGAAGGTGGTGGTGATCGGTGCGTCCACGGGGGGAACGGAGGCGCTGAAGACGGTGCTGGAAGCGCTGCCTGCGGATACACCCGGCATCGTGATTGTGCAGCACATGCCGGAACTGTTTACGCGAGCCTTTGCGGCGCGGCTCGACAGCCTGTGCGCGATCACCGTGAAGGAAGCAGAGACGAACGATACGGTGATTCGAGGGCGGGCGCTGATTGCGCCGGGGAACCATCATCTGCTGCTCAAACGCAGTGGAGCACGCTACTACGTCGAGATTAAGGATGGGCCGCTGGTGTGCCGTCACCGGCCTTCGGTCGACGTGCTGTTCCGCTCCGCAGCCCGTTACGCAGGACAGAACGCGGTTGGCGTAATTATGACCGGGATGGGCGACGACGGGGCGCGCGGAATGCTGGAGATGAAGCAGGCTGGGGCCATGACGATTGCCCAGGACGAGGCCACTTGCGTGGTCTTCGGCATGCCGAAGGAGGCGGTCAAACTGGGTGGCGTTGACCGGGTTCTGCCATTGAATGCGGTGGCCAGGGCGATCCTTTAAAGTGGTCCCAGTCAAAATTAGCTGAGCCAGCGTCCCCAAAATTATCAGGCAGATACATCCTTGCCAGCGCTCCTTCCATCTGAGGACTTCGTGCGACGGCGCGCTGCGGCGGCGGCCGGACCTGCAGTGTATATGAGGGGGCAACATGGTGAAACGACTTGTGCGCGTGGCGCTTCTCGCGTTTTGCGCGGTGATCTTCCTGCAACCCACCTTTGGGCAAGCGGTGTCGGTCTCGGTTTCTTTTGGGCCGCCAGCGCTGCCTGTCTACGATCTGCCGGTGTGTCCCGGCGATGGCTATCTGTGGACGCCGGGCTACTGGGCCTGGGATCCCGACTATGGCTATTACTGGGTTCCCGGAACCTGGATCATGGCGCCCGAGCCAGGATTTCTGTGGACACCGGGCTACTGGGGCTGGGGTGACGGCGGCTACTTCTGGCATGAGGGCTACTGGGGTCCGCATGTCGGGTTCTACGGGGGCATTAACTACGGCTTCGGCTACTTCGGCGTGGGCTTCGGCGGCGGGATGTGGGCGGGCAACGTGTTCCGCTACAACACAGCCGTGCTCCACATAGACACGACGATTGTTCACAACACCTACATCGATCGGACGGTGATCAGAGACGTCACCGTAAACCATGTGAGCTACAACGGCGGCGAGGGCGGCATCGAGGCGCACCCGAATGCGGATGAGCAGCGGTATGCGCAGGAGCAGCACAGGCCGCCCTCGAGTGAACAGCAGCAGCATGCGCAGACGGCCCGGGGGAATCCGGCGATGCGCGCTTCACAAAACCATGGCGCTCCGGAAATTGCGGCAACGTCGAAGCCGGGTGAATTCAGCGGTGGCGGCGTGGTGAAGGCGCGGGAAGCGGGGGCTCCGTATAAGGAACCAGCAAACGCGCCGCACGGCGGTGGAGAGGCCGCGCACGCCAACGCCGGAGCAACGGAGCACGCAAACGGTGAAGCAGGGGCGGAGCATGCCAACCCGACGGACGCCAAAGACCTGCCGTCGCACACAGTGACGCAACCGAACACCGGCAATCCAAAGCAGGACAAACAATACCTGCAGCAGCAGCAAAAACTGGCCGACAAGCAAAACCTGGAGCACCAGAAGCTCCAGCAGCAACAGGAGAAAGAGCATCAGACGGCGACGCAGAAGAACTACACTCCGCAGCAGACACAAAAGCTGGAGCAGAAGCATGCGCAGCAGACGCAAAAGCTGGAGCAGCAGCATACGCAGCAGGCACAGAAACTGCAGGCGCGCCAGACTCCGAAGCGTCCACAGTAATTCGGCTGCTTGATTCGATTGAAAGCATGGACAGGGCGTGCCTCGCGGTGCGCCCTTCCTTTTTCTGAGAGAACATCGCCGGAGCAGCCGTGTATTCTTCGCTATCGGAGACAATGGAGCGATGACGCAATCGGAAGCGGGCGCTGAGCCCTCGAGCCATGGGACTGCGCGGCCTGGGCTGGCGCAGCAACTGGGCCTGTTCGACGCCACCATGATGGTGATGGGCGGCATCGTCGGCGCTGGGGTTTTTATGAATCCCTACGTCGTGGCGCAGCGGCTGCACACGCCGGTTCTGATTCTGGCGGTGTGGATTGCGGGCGGCGCGATCGCCATTGTTGGATCGTTCATCTATGCGGAGCTGGGCGCGCGAATTCCCAAAGTCGGCGGGCAGTATGTCTATCTGCGCGAAGCGCTGCATCCGGTTTTTGGGTTTCTTTACGGATGGGCGTTGCTGCTGATTATTCAGACCGGCGGCATGGCGGCGGTGGCGGTGACGTTTGCGCGCTACTTTCTGGAACTGACGCACCTTCCCGTATCGGAGCGCTCCATCGTGATTGCGACGCTGGCTTTGCTGACGGCGATCAACTGCATGGGCGTGAAGGTCGGCAGCCGGGTGCAAAGCATTCTGATGGTGTTGAAGATTGCCGCCATTGCGTGCCTGGTGGCCGGCGGGTTTTTCCTGGTCAAGCGGCCACAGCCGGTGTTTCATCCGGTGCTCGATCGTCCTATGTCGTTCGATTTGCTGACGGCAATTGGCGCGGCGATGGTTCCGGTGATTTTCTCCTACGGCGGCTGGCAGACGACGAATTTTATTGCGGGGGAGATTCGCAATCCGCGACGGAATCTGACGCGGGCGCTGGTGATTGGCGTGGCCGGCGTAGTGGCGCTGTATGTTTCGGTGAATCTGGTGTGCGTGCGGGCGCTGGGCGTAAGCGCGCTGGCTGCAACCAACGTGCCTGCCAGCGCGGTGATGCGCATTGTTGCTGGCGAGCCGGGGGCGCGGCTGATTGCGCTGGGCATTGCTGTTTCGACGGTGGGATTTCTGAGCCAGTCGGTGCTGACCGCGCCGCGCGTTTACTTTGCGATGGCGGAAGATGGGCTGTTCTTTCGCAGCGTCGCGTATTTGTCGAAGAGAACGAATGTTCCGGTGGTGGCGATTGTGCTGCAGAGCTGCTGGACGCTGGTGATCGCGATGACCGGGCGTTACGACCAGATCCTGAACTTCCAGGTGCCGATCGATGCGACCTTCTTTGGTTTGAGCGCGAGTTGCTTGTTTGTGCTGCGGCATCGGGACAAAATGTCGGGTGCGCGAGAGCCGGGTTTTCGCGTGCCGGGGCATCCGGTGACGACGACGGTTTTCATCTTCGCGTGCTGGGCGATTGTGGCGAATGCGCTGTGGAAGTATCCGGGGAACAGTTTCGTCGGAGTCTTTATTCTTCTATTGGGATTGCCGGTTTACTTCTGGCGGATTCGCCGCGGGAAGCAGGAGGAGTAGTCGATGAGCGTGAAGGGACGCGCCGTAGCGTCGGCGTATCTGGAGTGGGCAAAGCTGCACTCTGCGGCCAGGTTTAATTTGGCGACGAGCGGGATTATGGGTTATCCGTTGTCGGAACTCGGCGTGCGGATTGAGGACCTGGAAATTAATGGGCCGACGAAATACGGCTATGAGCCGCTGCAGGAGCGACTGGCGCTCAAGTGCGCAGTGACACCGGAATGCGTGGTGGCGGCAAACGGCACCGCCATGGCGAATCATCTTGCGATGGCTGCGACCATCGAGCCAGGCGACGACGTGCTGGTAGAGCAGCCGACGTATGGGCCGTTGCTGGAAGTTCCTTCGTACCTTGGCGCGAACATCATGCGCTTCGAGCGGCGCGCGAAGAACGACTACCGGGTCGACCCCGACGATGTGAAGCAGCGGATGACAGCAAAGACGCGGCTGATTGTGCTGACGAATCTGCATAATCCGTCGGGCGCGCTGATCGACGAGGAAACGCTGGGACAGGTGGGTGCGATAGCGGCTGCGGCCGGAGCGCGGGTGCTGGTGGATGAGGCGTATCTCGACATGGTTTACGACCCGCCTGTGCGTTCCGCGTTCCATATGGGACCGCAGTTTGTGGTGACGACCAGTCTGACCAAGCCCTACGGCCTGAGCGGACTGCGGTGCGGATATATTTTGGCCGAGCCGGAACTGGCGATGCGGATGTGGCGGCTCGACGATTTGTTTGGGGCGTCGCCGGTGCATCCCGCCGAGCGGTTAAGCGTGCTGGCGCTAAATGCTCTGGAGCGGATCCACTCACGGGCGAAGGGAATATTGGCGACGAATCGCAAGGCGCTCGAAGCGTTCTATGCAACCTGCGGTGAGGTTGGCGGATTTCACAGTCCGTGGGGCACGGTTTCCTTTCCCCGGCTCCTGAAGGGTTCGGTGGACGAGTTTTGCGAACTGCTGCGTTTGGATTATGAGACCAGCGTGGTGCCGGGGCGGTTCTTCGAGACGCCGAATCACTTCCGCATCGGCATTGGTGGGGATCCGGCGATGACTGCGGAGGGATTGGATCGGTTGGGGCAGGCGTTGCGGGAGTATGCGGGTACGGGATAGCGAAACAGGGGTTAGCTAACGAAGCGGTCAGCTGTCCAGTGCGGGCACGCGGCCGAAGCGCGGTGAGACCTGCGGCCGGCAAGAATCAGTAGCGGTAGTTGGTGAATGCATCGTATAGCGTGCGCAGCGCCAGAGCCAGTATGCCGATTAGAAACACGCTCGAGATTATCGTTCGCGGCTTGCTGAAGTAGGTTCTTCGAGCCTCGCCCTTTTGTATGGGGACATAGAGCAGGTAATACAAACCAAAACAGAGAAAACCCACCCAATCGAAGTGAAAGAACTTATCCCACATGAGCAGGGCTGAGACTGCGAACATAAAACAGGCAAAAGCGATTCGTCCCCAAAGGGGCAAAACGAAAGCGGACGGCGCTGAGACGGTGGATTCCTGCACCGAGATCTCCCTGCAATTAGGAAGTGTACCGCAGGTCATCTCGAGGAGGAGGTATACCGTCGAGGCTCTCGCCGAACACGCGCGGAGCTCGAATCTTAGGGTTCAGGGCCGACGGCCGGAAATAAGGAGTCGTCCGGATTCACCCGAAGTTTCTATTTACGGATGAAGTACATGAGCCAGCTGGCGGCGATGACGGAACCGGCGAAGAGGATCCAGCAGTAGAGGCCGTAGCGGATCATCGTGCGCGGAGTGTTGCGCTGGGTGATTCCGAAGACGACGGAAGCGAAGGTGGCGAAGAGGAGGACGGCCGTGAAGTGGGAGGGCGTGAACACCTAGGCTTTCCTCCCGATGCGCAGGTTATGGGCGTCGACAGCGGCGATGAAGTTGAGCAGGCCGGCGACGACGACGAACTTGGTGCCGTAGTCCGCAGTGACGAGCTGGACGGTGGGCTGGCCGAGTGAGAAGATGCGGGCGACGAAGTAGAGCGCGCCGGTGCCGACGTCTGCGCAGAAGCCGAGAATGTCGAGTGGATCGCCGGTGCCGGGCGTGTAAACCTTGGCCTGCATGGCGATGCCGAGCGAGAACATGAGAGTGATGGCGCCGAAGAGCAGTACGGCGCGAATCCAGTGACGGGTGAGAAGGTGTCCGGCGCCGGGAATGAACCAGCCGAGT
>DATHQV010000172.1:0-5780 GCA_035482355.1 Acidobacteriaceae bacterium
GCTTTGTTGGTGACGCGAGCGAGAGAGATGTTGGTGTTGGAGATGCTGGCCTGGGCGTCGACCGTGAATTCAACGACGACTGCAGCGCAATCCTGCCCTTCGAGCAGGGAAGTGGTGCCGGTGGAGAGTTCTTCCGGCAGCATGGAAAAAATCTGGACTCCGGTGTAGACGGTGGTGGTCTCGCGCAGGGCGTGGACGTCGATGGGGGAGCCTTTGGGAACGAAGAGGTCGACATCGGCGATGCCGATGAGCACCTTATAGCCGCCGCCGGGGACGCCTTCTACGTATTCGATCTGGTCGAGGTCGCGGGAGGTGTCGTTGTCGATGGAGGACCAGAGAAGGCCGCGAAGGTCGCGCGCCGAGGAGTTGATGGCCGGGGGATGTTGCCGCAACTGGGCCAACTGCTGGGCGATGGCGGGCGGACATTCCGGCTCAAAGCCGTGCTCGATCATGGAGCGGCGCGCCGCAGCGGCCAGGTCGAAGTGTTGCTGTTGACTCATCGGTTTCCTCGAAGTCACGGGAAGGCCAAGGCTATCACGGTGGGCGGGGAACGTGGGGCGAGCGAACAATCTAATGAATATCGGGGTTGGACATCCAACCGTGGGTCCTTAACAGGACTCCAACGCAGCACATGCCGCTGCGCAAATTCAAGGTCGAGCCGAACCTGGACAAGGATGGGCCGCAGTCGCAACAGCGCGATCTGGACCGGCCGACGGCGAACGAAATCTACGAGCAGGTGTCGCGGAATGCGCGGCAGGAGTTGCGGCGGCCGATGCGCGCGCTGGCGATTTCAGGGATTGTGGGCGGCCTGACGATGGGGCTCACCGGACTGAGCGTGTCGGTGATTGCCGCGCAGCTCGGCTCTGCTCCGTGGGCGCAGTTTGTGGCGCTGCTGTTTTATCCGGTGGGATTTATGGCGGTGATTCTGGGGCGCGCGCAACTGTTTACAGAGAACACCCTGTATCCGGTGGCGCTGATTCTGGTGGAGCGCCGGCATGTGTGGGAGACGGTGCGCCTGTGGGCGATGGTGCTGCCTGCGAATATTGCCGGGGCGTTTCTGTTTGCGTTGCTGGCGGCGCGGACGAAGGCTCTGCAGCCGGCAACGCTTCAAGCGCTGGTGCAGATGGGCGCGGCTGCTGCGACTCCGGTGGCCTGGCACATTTTCTGGAGCGGCGTGGTGGGCGGATGGATCATCGCCATGGTGGCGTGGCTGGTGAGCGGCAGCCATTCCATTACCGGATCGGTGGCGGTGATCTGGGTGCTGACGTTTATTGTGGGGCTGGGACACTTTGCTCACTGCGTGGCCACGAGCGGCGAGATTTTGGCCGCGGTGCTGAGCCATGGCGTGACGTGGGGCGCCTATTTTCGATGGCTGCTGCCCGCGACTCTGGGGAATATCGCTGGAGGCGTGATCCTGGTGACGCTGCTGGAGTATGGGCAGGTCAAGGCTGAGTGAAGTGCCGCTGGGGCGCGTGAGAACATAGCCAACATCGGACTTCCACAAGTTTGGACTTCCACAACTTTGGGGCGATGACGGATATCAACAGGGAAAGCGTGCTGGTGTGGCTGCGGCTGGACCTGCGGTTGGCCGATCATCCTGCGTTTGCAGCGGCGGTGGCTTCGGGGCTGGCGGTGGTCCCGGTTTTTGTTTGGCCGCCGCGCGGAGAAATGCCGGGCGCTGCGGCGCGGTGGTGGTTGCACCAGTCGTTGATGAGGTTGGATGAGAGCCTGCGCGAGAAGGGTTCGCGGCTGGTGATTCGGCGGGGCGCTGCTGCGGAGACGTTGATTGAACTCGCAAGGGAAGTGGGAGCGCGACGGATTTTCTGCAACCGCGTTTATGAAGCTGCGGAACTGGAACGCGAGGCGGATGTTGCGGAGAGACTTAGCGCGCGGGGAATTGCCGTTGAGGGATTCAACGGGAGTCTTTTGTTTGAGCCTGGGTCGATCAGGACGACCAGTGGTGGATCGTTTCAGGTATTCACGCCGTTTTGGCGGGCTTGCTGGAATGAGCGGGACGCGCTGCGCAGGCCGCTGAAGGCTCCCGCGGCTATTTTGGCGCCGAGGAAGTGGCCGCGGTCGCTGGCGGTCGATGATCTGGAACTGGAGCCGAGGATTGACTGGGCTGCGGGGATGCGTGCTGCGTGGACGCCGGGTGAGAAGGCTGCGCAGGCACGGCTCAGAGGTTTTGCGCGCGGGCCGGTGCAGCATTACGCGGAGGATCGCGATCGGCCGGATCATGATGGGACGTCGCGGCTTTCTCCGCACCTACACTTTGGAGAGATCAGCGTGCTGCAGGCGTGGCATGCGGCCGCCGGTGCGCTGGGGGCCGAAGTTTATTTGCGGCAGTTGGCGTGGCGGGAGTTTGCGCACCACGTGCTGCATGCGCATCCGAAAAGCCCGGGGCAGGCGATTCATGCGGAGTTCGGGAATTTTCCGTGGCGGAGAAATCAACGGCGGCTGCGGGCGTGGCAGCAGGGGCGGACGGGATATCCGTTTGTGGATGCGGCGATGCGGCAGTTGTGGAGCACGGGGTGGATGCACAATCGGGCGCGGATGGTGGTGGCGTCGTTCCTGGTGAAGCATTTGCTGATTCCGTGGCAGGATGGGGCAGCGTGGTTCATGGATACGCTGGTGGACGCCGATCTGGCGAACAACACGATGGGCTGGCAGTGGGTGGCGGGGTGCGGGATGGACGCGGCACCGTATTTTCGCGTGTTCAATCCGATTCTGCAGGGGACGAAGTTCGATCCTGATGGCGAGTATGTGCGGCGGTGGGTCCAGGAACTGCATGGGATGCCGGCGGAGTTTATTCATGCACCGTGGAATGCGCCGGCGCGGGTGCTGGCGGCAGCGGGGGTGCGGCTGGGGGTGGATTATCCGCGGCCTTTGGTGGATCATGCGGAGGCTCGGAGGGCGGCGTTGGCGGCTTTTGGGGAGATGCGGGGGAGGCGCTGACGCGCGGGGGATTTCCGACGCATGGGCATCGCTCAGGCGGTCCGTGCCGGATATCTTGTTGGTCGCTGCGCGACCAATTCCCCTCGCTGATGAGATTTGTGTTCGGCGAAACGGGAGTCAGCTTCGGGGGGTCCCTCGACTGCGCGCCGGATTGGGTTGGTGTTCGCTGGACGGTGAAGTGGCGGTTCTTCGCTCGGGATGACAGTCGTGCGGCGCTTCGTTTGTGGCGTCCGTGCCCGCAATCTTATCGGCCGCTTCGCGACCGATTCCCCTCGCTGATGAGATTTGTGTTCGGCGAAACGCGAGTCAGCTTCGGGGGGTCCCTCGACTGCGCGCCGGATTGGGTTGGTGTTCGCTGGACGGTGTAGTGGCGGCGCTTCGCTCGGGATGACATTTGTATTGCGCTTCGCTCGGGGGAGATTCGTTTAGTGGCGGTTTTTTTCCTTCATGCGCTCGACTACGAATTTTGGGACGAGGCCGTCGACGGAGCCGCCGAGACGAAAGACTTCTTTGACCAGACGCGAGCTGACGAAGGAGTACTTGGCGTCGGGCATGAGGAAGATGGTTTCGACGTCGGGCGAAAGGCGGCGGTTCATGAGGGCCATCTGGAACTCGTATTCGTAGTCGCTGATGGCGCGGATGCCGCGGACTACGGCGTGGGCACGCTGTTCGCGGGCGAAGTCGACGAGCAGGCCTTCGAAGGTGGCGACGGAGACGTTGGGGAATTCCGCGATGCCTTCAGAGAGCATGGAGACGCGCTCTTCCACGGTGAAGAGGGGATTTTTCTGGGAATTGCGGAGGATGGAGACGACGAGGTGATCGAAGATTTTGGCGGCCCGGGCAATGAGGTCCAGGTGTCCGTTGGTTAACGGGTCGAAGCTGCCGGGATAGATGGCTTTAACGGTGTTCACGCCAGTTGCATTCTATCTGGTTTGGTTACGAAGTCGGGTTAGGGGTGCGAGGAGGATGGGTGGAGAGGCTATCCGGCGCGTTTTTGCAGGGTGCTGACGGTGGCGGTCGTCGTTTTTCCGGATTGACTGGAGAGGCGCGGCGCGGGGCCGGTGGATTCACGGACGATGAGTTCCGGTTCCATCACGATCTCAGCCGGAAACTCCTTTTCGGAATCGGCGATGCGTTCCAGCAGAACTTCTGCGGCGGTGAGGCCCATTTGGCGCAGTGGTTGTTTGACGGTGGTGAGGCTGGGCTGGCTGAAGGCGGCGGTGATGATGTCGTCGAAGCCGATGACGGAAATATCCTGGGGAACGCGGAGGCCGGTGTCGCAGATGGCGCGGATAGCGCCGAGGGCGCTGATGTCGTTGAAGCAGAAGACGGCGGTGAAGTCGCGATGCAACTCGAGCAGGTCGCGCATCAGGTGATGCCCGGATTCCGGAGACTGGCTCGCTTCCTGCAACTGCATGCAGCGCTCGGGGGCGATTTCGATGCCCATTTCCTGGGCGACATTTACGATGCTGATCCAGCGGTATCTTGCGTCGGTGATGTCGGGCGCGCCCTGCATGAAGGCAATGCGCTGGTGTCCGAGGTCGGTAAGGTGAGTGAGCGCGAGGCGCGCGGCGAGATCGTGATCGAGCACGACGTTGGTGACGCCGGGCGCGGGGTTGTGGGACGAAAGTGCAACGGCGGGCACTGGAACGGTAATGGCGGCCGGCGTGTCGACCAGGAGCAGGCCATCGACGGCACGCTCCATGAGGCGGCGCGAGTACTCCTCCACCAGATCGGGGCGGCGGTAGTGGCTGGCGGTGACGTAGAAATAGTGGGACTTGAGCAGATGGGATTCGATGGCGTTCATGACCACCGGGAAGTATCCGTCGCTGAGGTCGGGCACGATGACGCCGACGGACATGCTGCGGCTGTTGCGCAGGGAGCGGGCGAAGTAGTTTGGGCGGTAGTGGAAATGGCGGGCTGCTTCAAAGACCCGGTCGCGGGTGACCTGAGGAATGGAGCGGCCGGCGGGCGCGTTGTTGAGGACGAGCGAGACGGTGGTTTGGGAGAGATGCAGGTGTTCGGCTAACTGCTTGAGATTCAGCGTCCGTCGTTCGACTGTGGGATCGACTTTTCCCTGGGTCATCGGGCATTCCAGGGCCCTGCCTTCGGGTCCGAGATTCTTAATGGGAACGATACCAGATTCTCCAGGATCAAGCCTCTTCCCAGGCGCCAAAAACGTCTCGCAAGGCGGCACAGATTTCGCCAAGGGTAACGTAGGCGCGGACGCAATCGAGGATGAAGGGCATGGTATTGGCGGCAGAGACGCTTCCGGGCGCGGGCGTGGGGGCGGATTCGGGTTCTGCGGCCGCGGCGCGCTTTAAGGCATCGAGGGAGCGCTGGACGGCTTCGCCCGAACGCTGGGCGCGGAGCTTTTTGAGCTTGGCGGTTTGCGCCTCGCGGACGGAGTCGCCGATGTAGAGGGTGTGTGGGAATGGTTCGGCTGATCCGTTTTTCCCCGTCCGGTCGGTGGCGTAGCGATTGACGCCGACGATGATCTTTTCCTGGGCTTCGACGGCGCGCTGGAAGGCGTAGCTGGATTCGGCAATCTCTTTTTGGGGGTAGCCGGACTCGATGGCGCGGACCATGCCGCCGAGGGCGTCGAGTTTTTCGAAGTAGCGGAACGCGCCCTGCTCCATATCGAGGGTCGATTTCTCGACGAAGTACGAACCGCCGAAGGGGTCGACGACGTCAGCGACGCCGGATTCGTGCGCGAGGATTTGCTGGGTGCGGAGGGCGATGCGGGCCGCGTCCTCGGTGGGCAGGGCGAGGGCTTCGTCGAAGGCGTCGGTGTGCAGGGACTGCGTGCCGCCGAGGACGCCGGC
>DATHQV010000173.1:0-6240 GCA_035482355.1 Acidobacteriaceae bacterium
AATCCCGCCGCCCCCGCATACCACCACCACTTCTGCCCCTGCAGCATCAACCGCAGCTCCGCCACAACCAAATGCCCAAATCGCGTTCGCCCGCCGATACGCGCAAGCGGAGTCAACATCCCGCTCCACGCCGCAGCCGCACCTCCAAATCCAGCAACTTCCTGCACTACGCCCTGCTCACCCGCCGCAGGCGCCTCTGGATTTTTCCGCCGCCGCGCCAGCCCCGCCCGTGCGGGATCGAACCGGTGAAAGAAAACCGCCGCCAGCAGCGCCCCCAGCAATGCAATCACCGCCCACTCCAGTCGTCCCGCAATCCGCGCCGCCGTCCAGTCGATCCCGTTCCACACAAATTTTTCCGTCGGCCTCATTCCTCCGATGTTGAAGCTGAACGAATCCGTAAACTTCGGATTAATCTTCAGCATCGTCTCCCGCGTCGAACTAAAAATCGTCCCCAGTCCGGTGAAATCGGCGAACTCAACGCGCGCCGCATAGTGCGGCCCATTCCCCGCCGCCGGAGGCGCTCCCGCCACCAACAGCGCCATCCAAGCGAAGAACCACACCACATTCCCCACTCCGCCGCGCAGCACCGGCAGCGTCTCAAACAGCACCGCCAGCGCCGCCACAAACGCCATCACCGGCAGTGCAATCAACACCAGCGGACCCAGCAGCGCCCACAGATGCACCACGCGATCTTCGCCACGCAGCAACTGCATCAGCACCGCAGCCACGGCCATCACCGCCACCATCGAGCTCAGCACCGCAAAATTTCCCAGCGCCTTTGCCACCGTGTAGAACGCCTTCGTCATCGGCGTCGCCGCCAATATCCGCCCCACCCGCGTCTGCTCGTCGCGCTCGATCGAGCCCTTAACAATGTAGAAACCCACCAGGCTCAGAAAGCAGCTTGTCACCGCGGCCATCAGCGCGCCCACCCACGCCGAGTTGTAAACGCCCCGGTACTTGTCGAGATTGATCACAATCCCGCCCGCAAACGTCTCGTACCCCACGTACACCGTGAACGCCAGCGTCACCAGAAAGCTCGTCCGCCGCGCGCGCTCCTTGAAATCCGCCTTCACCATCTGACCCAGCACGCGAATCGCGTTCACGCCGTCACCCCTGCGCGATGCAGCGCCAGGGCATCCAGATACGCATCCTCGAGTGTCGGCACCGCCGGCTGCGCTCCCTTCGGCGGATCCTCCGTCAGCACCCGCACCCGCACCCCATCGCTGCGCCGCGCCGTGCTGCTCACCCGGAACGCCTGCTTCACTCCCTGCAAATCCGCGCTCGCCACCACCCACTCCCACACCCGGCCTTCAACGCTCCGCAGCAATTCCTCAGGAGCCGCATGCGCCACCAGCCTCCCATCAGAAATCAGCGCAATGTCCGTGGCCGTCGCCTCCACATCCGAAACAATGTGCGTCGACAAAATCACAATCCGCTCGCCCGACAACTCCGACAGCAAATTCCGAAACCGCACCCGCTCCTCCGGATCCAGACCCGCCGTCGGCTCATCCACAATCAGCAATTCCGGATCGTTCAGCAGCGCCTGCGCTATTCCCACGCGCTGCTTCATCCCGCCGGAAAACCCTCCCAGCGGCCGCTTCCGCACATCGCTTAGATTTACAAGATTCAGCAGCTCGTCGATCCGCCGCCGCGCCGTCGCCGCGTCCAGCCCCTTCACCGCTGCCAGATATTCCAGGAACTCCACCGCATTCAGATTTGGATATACCCCGAAATCCTGCGGCAAATATCCCAGCACCGCGCGCAGCCTGTCAGGATCCTTCGCGACATCCGCGCCGTTCCACACCACGCGCCCCTCGGTCGCGCGCGTGATCGTCGCCAAAATGCTCATCAGCGTCGTCTTGCCCGCCCCATTCGGCCCCAGCAGTCCCAGCACGCCCGGCCCCAGCTCCAGGCTGAATGCTTTCAGCGCCCAGGCCTTCCCGCGATAGCTCTTCCCCACACCTTCAATCGATAGCTTCAACCCGGCGCCTCGTTTCTCAACAGCCTCTGACCAAATCTCTGTCTTGAAGGGGCACGGCTTCAGCCGTGCCGTTAGACCAGCTCAACCATTCGGGTTTTAGCCCCGGGGGGTGGTTTCACCGTTTGATCGATGATCTTCTGACGCCAGTACGCGTTCAGCCCACGTGCAGTTCCCTCTAACCCTCACCGAAACAAATCGTTCAGCTCCTTAAACCCCGCAGCCTTTTGCGCGAAGGTGAACGTCCCCAGCTGCCGCATCTCCTGCGCCGCCGCCAGCACCGCGCCCATCGCCGTGCGCGACAACGCGCTCCCCACGCTCACCCGCTTCACGCCCAGCTCCGACAAATCCGCCAGATTAAACGTCGCGCCGCCGAACCCCATCAGCACGTTCACCGGACGATCCACGGACTGCACCACCGCCGCAATATCTTTCCTCTGCGTCAGGCCTGGCGCATACAGCACATCCGCCCCCGCTTCCTGATATACGCGCAGACGGTGAATCGTGTCCTTCAAATCCGCTCGCCCATGCAAATAATTTTCCGCGCGAGCCGTCAGCGTGAACGTGAACGGCAAATTCCGCGCCGCCGCCGCCGCTGCCTGCACACGCTCAACCGCCAATTCGATTTCGTAGATTGGCTTGTCCTTGTTCCCAGTGGCATCTTCAATCGATCCGCCCACCAGCCCCGCTGCCGCCGCCAGCCGAATCGTCTCCGCGGCCATCTCCGGCGCATCGCCGAAGCCGTTTTCCAAATCCCCGCTCACCGGCAACTCCGTCGCCGCGGCGATCACGGTTACGTGCGCCAGAGCCGCCTCCCGCCCAATCGTCCCATCCGCCTTGCCCAGCGCGAACGCACATCCCGCGCCGGTTGTCGCCAGTGCCGCAAATCCCTCATGCGCCAGCAACCGCGCCGTTCCCACATCCCACGGATTCGGAATGATGAACGCACCATCCCCAGCATGCAGCGCCCGAAACGCGCTGCCCTTCTCACTCTGCGTTGCCATGTTGACTACTCCTTCTCCGTGGGCGACCCAAATCGGCAGAAGGTCGCGTCCACCGTCTCAACAAAATTTCTTTCCTCGCGCACAATCAGCCGCATCCGCTCCGCCATGGCAAAATTCTCCATCGCCTCCGCATCGTCGCGCAACCGCGCGCGATACGCCTCATACGACGCAAGGCTGTCGAATCCAACCAGCGCCCACGCCACATCGTTCGTTCCTTCCCACGGCAGAAAATAACCCAGCAGCCGTCCCCCGCATCGCGGAATAATCCGCCCCCAGTTTTCCGCGTACTTCCGGAAACCATCTTTCTGAAACGGATCGATCTGATACCGAATCACACACGTCACCGTCATAGCATTCCCCTTTTCTCGCGCCGATTCTCGGCAGCATGGATGCAAGCAGTATCCTGCTTGCTCTACCGCAACACTTCGTCTACCGTAAAACAATGGAATCCAGCGTCGACGCCGCCGTCTCCTCGATCGCCGCCGCCATCGGCGAGCCAGCCCGCACCCGCATGCTCTTCTGCCTCGTGGAAGGCCCCGCGCGTACCAGCACCGAGCTGGCCATCGTCGCCGGCGTCGCGCCGCCCACCGCCAGCGTCCACCTCAATCGCCTAAAGGCCGACCGCCTCGTCCGCGTCTTCGTGCAGGGACGTCACCGCTACTACTCCCTCGCCTCACCCGCTGTCGCCCGCGCCCTCGAAGGCCTCAGCGTTCTCGCCGGTGGCCAGCGCGGCCGCTTCACTCCCACCACTCCCATCCATCTCCGCGCCGCCCGCAGTTGCTACGACCACATGGCCGGAGCCGTCGCCGTCTCCCTCCACGATCGCTTCGTCGCCGCACGCTGGCTGCAGCCGTCGCGCACCGCCAACGCCCGCGGCAACAGCCCCTACATCCTCACCGCCGAAGGCGAACGCGCACTCACCGCCCTCGGCCTCGATGTCGAAGCCGCCTGCGCCCAGCGCCGCCGCTTCGCATTCGGTTGTCTCGATTGGTCGGAGCGCCGCCCCCATGTCGGAGGCGCGCTCGGCGCCGCGCTGCTCACTCTCGCGCTGAAGAAAAAATGGCTAACCCGTGAGCTCGACAGCCGCGCCCTGTCGCTCACCCCGTACGGCCGCCGCGAATTCAAATCCCGCCTCGGCCTCGATCTCTAACCCGCGAGTCCTTCCTCGCCCCTCCTGAATCCAATCTGCCGAAGCTTCTTTCGGAGGTTCCCCCATGGATCTCGGGCTCGTAGGAAAAACCGCTCTCGTCACCGGGTCCACAGCCGGCATCGGTTACGCCATCGCCCAATCCCTCGCCCGCGAAGGCGCGCAGGTCACCATCAACGGACGCACCCAGGCCCGCGTTGATGCCGCCGTCGCCGCCATCCGCGCCAGCGTTCCCAACGCCCATGTCACCGGAATCGCCGCCGACTTCTCCAGCGCCGCCGGTGCCGAAACCGTCATTGCCGCCCTCCCCACCGCCGACATCCTCGTCAACAACGTCGGTATCTTCGATCCAAAACCCTTCGCTGAAATCTCCGACGCCGAATGGTTTCGCTTCTTCGAGGTCAACGTCATGAGCGGCGTCCGCCTCTCCCGGCACTACCTCGCCGGCATGCGCGAAAAGAACTGGGGTCGTATCCTTTTCATCTCCAGTGAATCCGCCGTACAGATCCCTGCCGAAATGATCCACTACGGCATGACGAAAACCGCGCAGGTCGCCGTCGCGCGCGGCATCGCCGAATCCGTCGCCGGAACCGGCATCACCGTCAACAGCATTCTCCCTGGACCTACCGACTCCGAAGGTGTCGCCACTTTCGTCGAATCCATGGCTCGCCAGCAGAACAAATCGAAAGCCCAAATGGAGAAGGAATTCTTCCAGCACGCCCGCCCGTCTTCGCTCCTGCAGCGTTTCGCCACCGTCGAAGAAGTAGCCGCCATGGCCACCTACGTAGCCAGCGAGCTAAGTTCCGCCACCAACGGAGCAGCCCTCCGCGTAGACGGCGGCGTAGTCCGCGCCATTCTGTAACAAACGCTGTTGCATTTTCTCTTGCGCTTCACCCAACGTTTGCATCCGCGCAGATGCCGCTACCCACTCCACGCCGGTCGCTCCAAATCTGCCCGGTGTTGGCAGATGGGTGCCAGCGCGAGAGCCCCCGCCTTTGCACTTCTACTCCCTACACGCTACCCCCTACACCCCCGTCCTCACTCCGCCCTCAGTGCCTCCACCGGATTCACCCGCGCCGCACGCCCTGCCGGAATCAAACTGGCCAGCAACGCACACATTCCCAGCACGCCGGCCACGCCCGCCAGTGTCCACCCGTCCCACGCCCGCACGCCAAACAACAGGCTCTTCATCAGCGCCGCCGCTCCCATCGAACAAGCCAGCCCCAGCACAATCCCAATCCCCGCCAGCAACCCCGCCTCCTTCAGAATCATGCTGTGCACCGCGCTCCGCTGCGCCCCCAGCGCCATCCGCACGCCGATCTCCCGCGTCCGCTGGCTCACCGAATACGCCACCACCCCGTACAGGCCCACCACGCCCAGCACCAGCGCCAGTACCGCAAACCCTCCCACCAGATACGCCGAAAGCTGATGCAGCACCGTGGTTGGCGACTCGCCGACCTGTTGCTCCATCGAGATCTCGCCATAGACCCCCAGGTTTGAATTGATCGCCCGCAGCGTCTTCACCAACTCCGGCAGAAACGCTTTCTCGTCGCCTCGCGTCCGTACAGCCAGCTGGAAAGAAGTATCCGGCCCTTCGCTGATCGGGAAATACTCCGTGGGCGAAGGCTCACTGTCCGGCGCCGCCTCGCGCACGTCGGCAATCACTCCCACTACTTGTCGCATCGATTGCGGAGACAGTTTGATATCCCCAATCGTCTTCCCGATCGCGTCCTCGCCTGGAAAGTTTCGCCGCGCCATCGTCTCGTTGATGATCGTCACCCTCGGGTGCTTGTCATCGTCCGCAGCATTGAACCAGCGGCCCTCCGCCAGCTTCGCACCAAGCGTCTGCATGTATTCCGGAGTGATGTCGCGCTCCATCACGTCATTGTGCTCGCCGTGGTACGGCTTTCCCGGAATGCGAATCCAGTCTGTATCGCAAAAGCACTGCACCGGCAAATCGGAAGTCAGTCCCAGCGACTCCACTCCGGGCAGGCTCGAAACCCGCATGTCGATCTCGCGATACACCGCCCTCAGCTGCTCCGGTTTCTGGCTCGCCGGATCCGTCATCATCAGGCTCACCGTCGCCAAATGCGTGGGGTCGAATCCGAGTT
>DATHQV010000174.1:0-28244 GCA_035482355.1 Acidobacteriaceae bacterium
TTGCGCTGCGGCCCAAGGATACAAACACGATGTACAACGCGGCTTGCACCTTTGGGGTGCTGGGCCGGAAGGCGGATGCGCTGGACACGGTGAAGAAGGCGCTCGCGGCGGGCTACGGGAACCTGGACTGGATGGCAAAGGATCCCGATCTGGACTGCCTGCACGACGACGCGGAGTTCCGCAAACTGGTGGGACTTGATTAGGGGCCCGGTGGCGATATTGCAATGTGAGGAGGACGCAATCCGCCTTCCTCTATAATTGCGCAAACATGCCAGCAGCAATCGGAACGAAATATGGGCCCTACGTAATAGAAGCGCCGCTCGGATCGGGCGGGATGGGCGAAGTGTATCGCGCGCGCGATACGCGGCTCGGCCGGACCGTCGCGATCAAGATTTTGCCGGCGCATTTGTGCGAGACGCGCGAGGCGAAAGAGCGCTTCGATCGCGAGGCGCGAGCGATTTCCTCAGTGAGTCATCCGAACATCTGTGCGCTCTTCGACGTGGGTGAGCAGGATGGCGTGAGCTATCTGGTGATGGAGTACCTGGAAGGCGAGACGCTGGCGGATCGTTTGAGCCAGGGCCCGCTGATGCCGGAGCCGCTGGTGAAGCTGACGCTCGAAGTGGTGGAGGGGCTGGACAAGGCGCATCGCGGCGGGATGGTGCATCGCGATCTGAAGCCGGCCAATCTGTTCATCACGCAGGATGAGCACATTAAGATTCTGGATTTCGGATTAGCGAAGAGTCTGGAGGCTCTGGGAGCGGGCTCGACGGAAGATGGAGCGACAGCGGCGGGTGGAGCGGCGTTTACGAGCCCGGGTCTGACCGTTGGGACCATCGCTTATATGTCGCCGGAGCAGGCGCGGGGCGATGCTGTGGATGCGCGCAGCGATCTGTTTTCGCTGGGGCTGGTGATGTATGAGATGGCCACGGGGCGGAAGGCGTTTGGCGGATCGTCGACGGCGGTGGTTTTCGAAGCGATTCTGAATCGCAATCCGCAGCCCGTGACGGAGGTGAATACGCGGCTGCCCGCTGCGTTTGAGAACATTTTGAGCAAGCTGCTGGAGAAGGATGCCGATTTGCGGTATCAGACAGCGGCGGAGTTGCGGTCCGATCTGAAGCGGCTGAGCCGGGATATTGGATCGGGACGCCGCGCAGCGGCGACTCCGAGCGGGTCGGGCTCAACGGCCCAGGCTGTGCCGCTGAAGCAGAAGTCAGTGGCGGTGCTGTATTTCGAGAACCAGAGCGGATCGAAGGAAGATGAGTATTTCCGCGATGGGATCACCGAAGACATCGTTACGGAGATTTCGAAGATTGGGCAGCTGGATATTTTCCCGCGTTCGGAGATGCTGGCATTTCGCGACAAGCCGGTAACGGCCCAGCAGGTGAGCCAGCAACTGGGCGCGGCGTATGTGCTGGAGGGGTCGATCCGGCGCGCGGGGAACCGTGTGAGGATTACGGCGCAGCTGGTGGAGGCTTCGACGCGGCATTCGGTGTGGGCGGAGCGCTACGACCGCCAGCTGGAGGACGTGTTCGCCATCCAGGAAGAGATTGCGCGGAGCATTGCGCATGCGCTGCGGATTACGCTGACGCCGCAGGAAGAGAAGATTATTTCCGCCAAGCCGACGGAAGATCCGCAGGCGTACGACTTTTATTTGCGGGGACGCAGCTATTCGCGGCGGGAAAACATCGATTACGCGCTGCAGATGTTCGAGCAGGCCATCCATCTGGATCCGAATTTTGCGCTGGCGCATGCCGGGATTGGGCATCTGTGCGGGTTGATCTACGAGTTGCGCGAGCAGAACGGCAAATGGATCGAGCGCGGCCTGGCGGCCTGCGACCGGGCGACGGCGCTGGCTCCGGATTCGCCGGAGGTGCTGGTGGCGCGCGCGCGGATTTGCTATGCGCAGAAGAAGTACGAGGAGTCCGCGCTGCTGGCGCAGCGGGCGATTGAGCGCAAGGACGACTGCGAGGGCGGCTGGAACATCTTGGGGCGGGCGTATTTTGCCGCCGGGAAGCACGAAGAAGCCGCGGCCCTGGCGCAGCACGCGATTGAGGCGAGCGGCGACGACTACAACACCTACATGCCGTATGTGAACGCGCTGGACCGGCTGGGACGCAAGAAAGAAGTCGACCAGTACAAGGGTCGGCTGACGGGCGTGTTGCGCCAGCAACTGGAGCGAGTGCCGGAAGATGTGCGTGCGCGGATTCTGCTGTCGAGCGTGCTGGCCGATATGGGGCAGGAAGAAGAGAGCACGCGGCATTTGCAGACCGCCGTAGCGTTGCGTCCCTTCGACGGCAACACGCTGTACAATGCGGCTTGCACCTATGGTGTGTTGAAGCGGAAGACAGAGGCGCTGGATGTGCTGCAGCGCGCGATCAAAGCCGGATACGGGAACATCGACTGGATGGCGAAAGACCCGGACCTGGACTGCCTGCACGACGAGCCGGAGTTCCGCAAACTGCTGGGCAAGGAGTAGCGGCAGAGAAAAATCTGCCCGCACACATGCCAGCCGCTCCCGGAACGAAATATGGACCTTACGAAATAGAGGCGCCGCTGGGCGCAGGCGGGATGGGCGAAGTGTATCGCGCGCGCGATACGCGGCTCGGGCGCACGGTCGCCATCAAGATTCTGCCGCCGCATTTGTGCGAGACGCGCGAGGCAAAAGAGCGCTTCGATCGCGAGGCGCGAGCCATCTCCTCGGTGAGCCACCCGAATATTTGCCATCTCTATGATGTCGGAGTGCAGGATGGCCTCAGCTATCTGGTGATGGAATACCTTGAAGGCGAGACCCTCGCGGATCGGCTGAGCAAAGGGCCGCTCGCGCTGGATGTGCTGGTCAAGATGGTGGTCGAGATCGGCGAAGGTCTGGACAAGGCGCATCGCGCCGGGCTTGTGCATCGGGACTTAAAGCCGGCCAATCTGTTCATCACCCAGGACGGGCATATGAAGGTTCTAGACTTCGGGCTGGCGAAGAGCCTGGAGGCGCTGGGAGATGCGACCAGCGGCGATGCGGCGACGGTGGCGGGCGGAATGAACTTCACGACGCCGGGGCTGACGGTGGGGACGATTGCGTACATGTCGCCGGAGCAGGCGCGCGGTGAGGAAGTGGACTGCCGCAGCGACCTGTTTTCTCTGGGTGCGGTGATGTACGAGATGGCTACGGGGCAGAAGGCGTTCAGTGGGTCGGCGACGGCGGTGATCTTCGACGCGATTCTGAACCGGAAGCCGCAATCGCTGGCCGAAATCCGGCCCGATTTACCTCCGGCGCTGGCGAGTATCGTGACGCGGCTGATGGCGAAGAATCCGCGGGATCGCTATGGGTCGGCGTCCGAGGTGTGCGAAGCGCTGGCGGAGATGCAGCGCAGCCGCATGAACAGCTCGAGTACAAGAGCGATGGCGCAGGCGCGGATTCCGTCGATTGCGGTGTTGCCATTTGCGAACCTGAGCGCCGATCCGGACAGCCAGTACTTCAGCGATGGGCTTTCAGAAGATTTGATCAGCGGGCTGACGCAGCTCCAGGGATTGCAGGTCGCATCGCGGACTTCGGCGTTCCGGTTTCGTGGCGGGGACCTCGATGTTCGTGAGATCGGGCGCCAGTTGAATGTGGAGGCGGTGCTGGAGGGCAGCGTGCGCCGTGCGGGGCAGCGGTTGCGCATCACGGCGCAGCTGGTGAATGTGACGGACGGGTATCAGTTGTGGTCGGAGCGGTACGACCGTGAGATTACCGACATTTTTGCGATCCAGGATGAGATCACGACGGCGATTATTCGCACGCTGGAGCCGACGCTGCTTGGGCAGCAGGTATCGGTGACGACGCGGCATTCTGAAAATCTGCAGGCCTACGAGCTGTACCTGAAGGGGCGACGGTACTGGGAGCAGCGTTCGGAGAGCGGACTGCGCGCCGGCCTTGAGTGCTTCCGCGCTGCAGTCGATCTGGACCCGAATTACGGTTTGGCGTACCTGGGGATTGCAGATTCGTTTACGATCCTGGCGGTGTACGGGTATATTGCGCCGGGCGACGGAAGACCGCGGGCCGAATCGGCGCTGAAAAAGGCGCTGGAATTGAGTCCCGATTTGCCAGAGGCCTGGTTCACGCAGGGCATGTCGACGACGATTTTTGGAGCACACTCGACCGCGGACAGCATGTTCCTGCGCGGGATCGAAGTGCTGCCGCGCTCGTCCCTTCTCCATGCTTATGTCGGCCTGCACTACGGAAGTCACCGACGCCCAGCTGAAGCGCTGGAATATGCACGAAAAGCCACGGAACTGGATCCTCTGGCGCCTCTGATTCCCGGAATCAACGCGCTGAGCCTGCAATGCGCAGGCATCTATGAAGAAGCCATCCGGGAAGCAAACCGCGCGCTGGAGTTGCAGCCCAATTTCCTCCTCGGTCTGTGGGCAAAGATGCTGGCGGCGTGCCACGCGGGCCAATACACAATGTCGATTGAAACGGGCGAGAGGCTTTGCGCGATCACCCGGCGAGCGCCCACGTATCTGGGTTTGCTCGGGATGGCGTATGCGAAAGCGGGACAGCCGGAGAAAGCGCTGGCGATGCGGGAAGAGATGACGCTGCGCAGGGAATCTGGAGAATTCGTCAGCCCCGGAGCATTTCTCCCAATCGACTACGCTTTGGGAGATATGCAGGCCGCACGCGCTGATCTGGAAGCCTATATCGCGGAGGGTGCCAATGGATGGGGCATCTTCGTGATGATGGGCAGCTATCTCGACGACATCGGTGCTGATCCGGCCTGCACGGACCTGATGCCCGCGCTTATGGGCCAGCGCTAATCGCTCAGACGCGCGGATACGGAGGCTGTTGGTACGGCGGCTGTCCGTATGGCGGTTGCGCGATGGGGACGACCTTCCACTCTGAGAATGCCAGTACATACAGCATGATGATGTGGACCACGGGGATGATGCTGAGCAGGCTGAGCCACGGCGAGAAGCCTGCTTTCTTCCAGATGACCCACAGGGGAATGATCATGATCGCGATCATGACGATGCCGAAGATAAAGAAAATGCCAGCCATCGCCATGACGGCGTGGAGTGCCTGTGGATCTACATTCGGCATAGAGCACCTCGAAACGGGGAGTCGGTGGTTCGCGCCAGCTTAGCCGAGTTCGTGTTGCCGGAGCAAGCCGAAGGCCAGCGCGAAAGTTGTGAGCCGAGTGCCGTCCAGTCAGAGGACGAGCGCGGCTTCTTCAAACGGCAGGCGCGGGTTGCGGGGACGCAGGGCGCTCGAGTCTCCATAACCAACGTTGCAGAGGAAGTTGCCCTTCCATTGGCCGTCCGGGAAGAACTCCGCATTGAGTTTGTCGGCGTCGAAGCCGGACATGGGTCCGCAGTCGAGGCCGAGTGCGCGGGCGGCGAGCATAAAGTACGCGCCCTGCAGCGAACTGTTGCGGAGCGCGTACTCCTGGATCGCCGCAGGCTTGCCGGCGAAGTATTGGCGCATGTCCGCGTGCGGGAACAGGATAGGAAATTTCTCGTAGAACTCCGTGTCATAGGCGACGATTACGTTGACCGGAGCGGCCATGGATTTGTCGACGTTTCCAGGAGCCAGTGCGGGACGCAGGCGCACTTTGGCTTCAGGCGAGGTGATGAAGACGAAACGGGCGGGCGAGCCGTTGGCGCTGGTCGGTCCGAGACGGGCGAGTTCATAAGCGCGTTGGAGCAGCTCAACGGGCACGGGTTTGGGCAACCATGCGGTGTGCGTGCGCGCTTCCAGAAAGAGCTGGTTGAGGGCGTCGTCGGAAAGCGGCATGTGGGCCGCGAAGGCTGAAGATGCGCTGGTCATGAGATCTCCCTGAAAAGAACATTGTCTCGCAGTGAGCAGGATGCAGCACAAGGCAGGAGAGATTCATCTTTTGCCGGATCGCACGGGCGGGAAAATAAAAAGCTGAATACAGCGGTCCGGCGGCTCGTCTTTGCGCGCAATCGCCCGGGTGGCAGTCTCCTTGACGGGATAGGAGAGAGTTGTGTACTCTCCTTTCCCAGATAGGAGAGAGCCTCTGACGAAACCGGTTGAACTCCCGCAGGGCACGCTCGAGATGCTCATCCTCAAGGCCGTCTCGCTCGGTCCTCTCCATGGCTACGGCATCCTGCTGCGCATCCAGCAGATCTCCGGCGAGCGTCTCGAAATCCTGCAGGGTTCCTTCTACACCGCCATCTATCGTCTTGAGCGCCGGGGCTGGATCAGGGGCGAGTGGGGTGAGTCGGAGAACAATCGCCGCGCCCGCTTTTACTCGCTCACCGCTGCCGGTACGCGTCAGCTCAGGGCCGAGACGGTTAAATGGACCGACATGGCCGCCGTCGTCGCCGGCATTCTCGACACCAAGGCGGACGAGATATGAGTTTCCTCGCCGCAATGCGCAAGCTCTGGCGCTACCTCTTGCCGCGCACCCTTAGCGACATCGAACAAGAGTTTCGTTCTACTCTCGACGCCTATCGGGAAGATTTAGTCCGCAGGGGTCTCACGGAAGAAGAGGCTCGCCGTAAAGCGCTCATCGATCTCGGCCAGCCCACCGCCCAAAACGAAACCTACCGCGACGTCATCGGCCTCCGCCTCTTCGATGAGTTAGGCGGAGACATTCGCTACGGCCTCCGCGCCCTGCGCCGCAACCCTGGCTTCGCCGCCGTCGCCGTGCTCTCACTGGCACTCGGCATTGGCGCCACCATGGCGATGTTCTCGCTCATCTACGCCGTCCTGCTGCACCCGTTTCCTTACGCCGGCGCCGATCGCATCATGAACCCCATCCTCGTCGACAAGCAACATCCCGAGGAGTATTCGTTTTTTAGCCTCAGCAAGGCACAGATGGATGAGGTGTGCCTGGCAGCCCCGGTCGAATCGGTGCTTGGCTTCAACGGCGCGCACATGGAGATCACCGGGGGCGGGCTGCCGGAAGACATCTACGGCGCCTACCTCACAGAGAATGCCGGGACATTCTTTGGTGTGCGCGCTCTTCTCGGCCGCAATATCGTGCCCTCCGATGCAGAGAACGGCGGCCGCCCCGTTGCGGTTCTCAACTACCGCTTCTGGCAGCGCCACTTCGGCGGCGATCCTCACATCATCGGGCGAATGCTGGAGATGGATCATGCCCCGTACACCATCGTCGGGGTGATGCCGCGCAGCTTCGCATTCAATGACATCGCCGGCGTCGGCGATGTTTACCTGCCGGCGAGTCTCATGCGAGCCACTGCCAATGTTCCCTCCCTCGCCTGGCTGCCGTGGATCAAGCTGCGGCCGCATGTCACAGTGGCCGCCGCCAACGCGGCGCTCGAGCCCGTCGTGCGCGAGATGAAGAAACAGCATTCCGGAGTCCCTGCCTGGAATCTCGCGCTGCAGCCGATCATCGTGCCTTACCAGCAGAATCTGGGGCGTACGCTCGCGCTTCTGTTGGCGGGCGTCGTCTTCCTGCTCATCATTGGCTGCGCCAACTGCTCCATCCTTCTGCTGGCCCGGGGGCGCACGCGCCAGCATGAGTTTGCCATTCGCACGGCGATCGGCGCCAGTCGTTGGCGCATCGTGCGCCAGTTGCTCGTTGAGGCTCTGGTGATCTCCTGTACGGGCGCGGCCCTGGGCGTAGCTGCGTCGTACTGGCTTGCGAGGCTTCCGCTTGTGCTTTCACCGGACTCCTTTCCAGCCGAATCCGTCATACGCATCAACGCTTCCGTCCTCACATTTTCTGTCACCCTCGCGCTGCTCTGCGGCATCCTCTTCGGTCTTGCCCCCGCATTACGTCTCTCGCGTCACGATCCTGCGCGTGCGCTCCCCGGACGGCAGGCTGGCGTGGTCGCCGCTCCTGCCAGGCATCGCTGGAGCGTTCTCATCGCGGCGCAGGTCGCGCTCACGCTTCTTCTCATGGCCACTGCGGGCACGGCCGTGCGCAGCTTTCTTCGGCTCACGCAGATGCCCCTCGGCTACGATCCCGCCTACGTCATGCAGCTCGGCATCTCGCTGCACGCCCACGAACCAGCCGAGTGGAGCCGCATTCAGTCGCGTGAAGCGCGCACCGCGTACATCGAGCAAATCCGGCAGAAGATCGCGTCCGTTCCCCGAGTCTCCACGGTCGCTGTTGGCATCGGCGCCACGCCGCCCGACGCTGACCTTCAGAGCCCCTTCATCATCGACGGAGCCGGCGATGGCGAACAGCCGCAGGCGCGTGTGGTACTGGTTGGCCAGAGCTATTTCGCTGCCCTTCGCATCCCGCTGCTGCAGGGGCGAGTCTGGAATGCGGATGAAAACACTCGCGGAGACTTCATCGCCGTCGTCAATCACGCCTTCGCGGCACGCTATCTCTCTTCGTCCAATGCCCTGGGCCGGCAGCTGCGCATTCCCGGTCTCACACCTCATAATCGCTACCAGGCCGTCTCTGCGCAAAGCACAGCCTGGCGACCGATCGTCGGCGTCGTCGGCGATGCGCGCAACGACGGCGTCGATCAGCCCGTCGTCCCGGCCATCTACGTTCCGTACACCGCATTGATCCCGGCCTACGCGCAGTTCCTCGTCCGCACCGAGGGCGATCCGCTCACATGCCTGCACTCCATCCGCGCCGCGATTGTATCCGTTGCTTCCGACCAGCAGATCTCCAACAGCGCCTCCGCCTTCAACGGCACCTTCACCCTCAGCGAAGCTATCGAGCGCGACGCGCAGTATAGCCGCCAGCGGCTCTTCTCCATATTGTTTGGCGTCTTCTCTGCCATGGCGCTGGCGCTGGCGCTGGTCGGTATTTTCAGCGTCGTCGCTTACAGCGTCGCGCAGCGCACGACGGAATTTGGCGTCCGCCTGGCGCTGGGCGCGCCGCGCGCGCATATCCTGTGGGTCGCCGCGCGCATCGCGCTGGTCAGCGCGGCCGCTGGCATCGTCCTCGGCCTCGCCGTGGACAGCTTTCTCGGCGCCATCCTCGCGCACTGGATGCAAAGCGACTTTGCTGCCGGGAATTTGCTCGCGGCCGCGGCACTCCTGGCGCTCAGCGCCCTGTTCGCATGCCTGCTGCCCGCCCGCCATGCCGTCGGCGTGGCGCCGGCCGAGGCTCTTCGCTACGAATAATGCCGGCTGGGCGGCTGAATTGGGTCTTGCGCGCAGTGTCGCGCAGACGGCATGATGGTTCTCCCCGAGGAGGGAATCGGAATGCCAAAGTTCGTGATCGAGAGAGAGATTCCGGAGGTGGGCAAACTGACACCGGAGCAGCTGCAGGCGGTTTCCCAGACGTCGTGCGGGGTATTGAAGAATCTTGGGCCGCAAATTCAGTGGCTGCACAGCTACGTTACCGACAACAAGATTTACTGTGTCTACATTGCTCCGGATGAAGCTACGGTTCGCGAGCATGCGAAGCAGGGCGGATTCCCGGCGAACTCCATTGCGCAGGTTCGCGCGACGATCGATCCGACGACGGCGGAGTGACCCAGCGTGGCGGTGACGAGTCTACGGATCTGTCGCCGGAACCACCTTCACGTCGGCGTGGAAGAGATGGTAGTCGCTGAAGGCTACGTCGTTGAGGTGGGTCTGATAGATCGGGGCCGAAGGGGTGACCCCGGGATCCCATAGCCGCAATATAGGCATTCTGGAAAGCGCGACGCCTTTGAGCGGGCAGATGGGAGTTTTGTTCCCGATGGAGACGGGTCCGTATTCCACGGTGATGGCGGCCTCGATCGCCTGATTGGGCGGGGCCACGTCAGCGATAGCGGTGATGCGACCGATGGTTCCGGTGGCCGGGTCGACGGCGATTTCTCCGTGATAGGCAGGGTCCTCCTCTGCCATTTTGCCGCCAACGGGGAAGACGACCGCGTAATGAGATTTTTCCTGCGGCACATGGTAGCGAAGAATCGCTACGGGGCCGGATGAACCCTGCTCCCAATATCCCCAGACAATGTTGCTGCGGATGGCATCGCCGAGGACGACCGAGAGAATGGGTCCAAATTCGCCGCTCGTGGTGAGGCCGTTGACGGACATCTGCTGGCGAACGGCTTTGCGGGAATCTTCAACCTCCTGGCCGTTGCGATAGGCAACGCCGATGCGCGAGGTTGCCATTGGGTGAAGCGGCTCCGTCTGCTGCGAGTCAGGCAGGGTGCCGGTGGACATCAAAGCCAGCCGGTCTGGGGCGAGGTCGTGGTCTCCCTGATTGGTCGCTGGACCGTCCTCAAAATGGGTGGTGATTCGCGTTGCCAGAAAGTCGGGGAGGGTCGGGACGGTTTTGCGTACGTAGTGGATGGTGCGAACCAGGATGTCGTGCTGCGCGGCCATGGTGGGCGGCGTCGCGGGGAGAATGTCGGCTGCGGGCAGATCAAGAAAAGCGGATTCGTCGGCCAATCTCAGGAGTTGGGCGCGTGTTTTTCTGCCCGGCGATTCGGCTTGCCAGTGGACGAGGCGGAGGGTGCCGGCACGCTCGCGAAGGCGAAGGCTGGAGAGTTCCGTTGCGATCTTGTCGTCGGCGTGGCCAGCGTCGTGGGCGAGGATGTGGTCGAGGTGGACGACGGTGACAAGTTTTGCTGCGTGTCCGGGGATCGCGAAGAGGAGCGAGGCAAGCGGAATGGCCCAGGATTTCATGGAGCGGGATTCGGGGCGATTATAGCGTGGCGATCCCGTACCGAGGGAGTAACCCGCGCAACTATCCTTTGAGGCCCGCGTCTGTAGGATAGAAAGGCAAGGGCGGAGGACTGTCCATGGCGATAACACGGCGCGCGTTCATGAAGGGCGGGGCGATGGCGGTGGTGGGGACGGCGTCGGTGCCGACCTTCCTGACCCGATCGGTGCTGGCCCAGGCGACCACGGCACAGGCCCAGGGCAAGAAGCTGGTGGTCATTTTCCAGCGGGGTGCCGCGGATGGACTCAACGTCGTGGTGCCGTATCGCGAGCTGTCGTACTACCAATACCGTCCGACTATCGCGATTCCGCAGAACGCGGTGATCGACCTGGATGGATTCTTCGGCTTGCATCCGGCAATGGGCCCGCTGAAGCCGCTGTGGGACCAGGGACATTTGGCGATCGTGCATGCGTCGGGTTCGCCGGATCCGTCGCGGTCGCACTTCGATGCGCAGGATTTTATGGAGTCCGGCACGCCGGGAGTGAAGGTCACGCCGGATGGCTGGATGAACCGGGCACTGCAGGCTGAGGATTTGGCCTATCCGTCGCGGGCGCACACTCCGTTTCGGGCGGTGAGCCTGGGCGCGGAGGTTCCGCGGACGCTGGATGGCCGGATCGAGGCGGTGGCGATGGATAACATCAGGGATTTTGGAGTGCAGAGCGCTCCAGCCGCCGCGGGCTTTGCGGCGATGTACGACACCAGCACGGATTCGATTCTGCACGGAACCGGGCAGGAGACTTTTGCCGCGGTAAAAATGCTGCAGGTGGCAGACCCGACGAAGTACGCTCCAGCAGCGGGAGTTACATATCCCGGCGGACAATTTGGCAATAGTGTGAAGCAGATAGCGCAGCTTCTTAAAGCAAACCTTGGAGTCGAGGCGGCATTTGCCGACATCGGCGGATGGGATACCCACGAGAATGAAGGCGCGGCCGACGGACAGTTGGCGGGACGTCTAAAGGACTTTAGCCAGGGGCTGAACGCGTTCTGGACAGATATGGGCGATGAAGCGGAGAACATCGTTCTGGTCACGATGTCAGAATTCGGACGCACGTGCCGGCAGAACGGCACGGGCGGAACGGATCACGGGCATGCCAACGTGATGTTTGTGCTGGGCGGTCCGGTGCGGGGTGGTAAGGTCTACGGGCGTTGGCCCGGCCTGTCGCCGGAACAGCTCTACGAGGGGCGGGATCTGGCAATTACGACAGATTTCCGCCAGATTCTGGGCGAGGCAGCGTTCAAAACGCTCGGATCTCAGAAGCTGGACTTGGTATTCCCGCAATCTGGCTTAAAGCAGAGTAACTTCCTCAATATTCTTCAAGTATGAGTTGAAGGCATCAGAATGATTACCCCGCTTGAGGCGGGAAAATATGTGAACCCGGCTGCACAGGGCGAGACCCCCGGTGCACCCGGGTTTTTCTATTTCGGCATCCCAGAAGAGGAACTGTCAACGATTCAACTGCACAGAAACCGCGGAAAGTGCTATTGTTGCGGAAAACCTGCCGGGAACTGAGGACACGCTGTGCGATTGGCATGCCAATTGCACTACAGGAAGCCGAAGACGATCTTCGGCGGAGCACTTGAAACCGTTTGGAGAAAGTCTCGATGAAGTTAGCCTGGATCGTCGCTTTCGCACTGCCCGCCCTCAGCAGTTTCCTCAGCCACCCGCAGCAAACCTCCTCGAACGTCCCCACCAATCAAACCTACTCCGATGCGAAAGCGGCGACCGCGCCAGCGACCCAGGATGTGGTCGCTGGTCCACTCGCGACCGAGGAAGACCTGCACCAGTTGGTCGGCAGGGAACTTTATATCCGAGGCTTGTGGCTTTCGGACGATCTCCACTTCGACATGTACGGGGATTTGGCGGGCCAGTCGCCGAAAGGGTCATTCACGCTTTGCGCGGTGGAGATTGAGAAGGTCCGCCTGACCAAGAAGCGGGTGGAACTGGAGGGGTTGCGATACGGCATGCACTTTGCAGACGAGGGCAACTGGTCGACGCAGTCGACGTCGTTCGACCGGATTCGCGTGACTCCGAAGAAGAAGCATCTGCTGATTACGATTGAACGGCAGCAGGTCGTCATTCCCAGGAAGAAGAATGAGGACAAGAAGGCTGAGGCGAAGGGGACGGCTGCAAAGGGGCCTGCTCCGGCTGCGGCCGCTCCGGCAGCGCCAACACCGACAGCGACCAGTCCGGCGGTAACTCCTGATGACACCGGCGATCCGGCGACCGCGACAGCGGTCAAGGGCCAGCCAGAGCCAACGACGATGGATCCGGCGAAGGCGGCGGACCGGCTGCGCTATGCAGTGAACCGGATTTTTGCGCCCGCGCTGGATGGAAAGATGATCGCGGGGATGTCTGATTACTGGCAGTTCTTTTATCAGGCGCAGATGGAGCACAAGTCGATTGAGCCGACGGACCCCAGCATTGTGCGGCCGGGGCCGGGCGTGGACGGGCCGAAGCTGCTGAAGAATCTTGTTCCGGTTTCGAACGAATACGCGCAGCACGCCGAAGTGGTGGGCGTGGCCAGTTACAAAGTGATTTTGGATCCTGCGGGGAAGCCACTGGCCGTTGCGGTGTATCGGCCTATCGGATTTGGGCTCGACGAGACGGCGGTCGATTCGATTCGCAAGTCGACCTTTGCGCCGGCAATCAAGGATGGGAAGGCGATGTCGTCGGTGATCGACATGACGGTCGCCTTCAGGATCTATTCGAAGCGGACGGCGGCGGCGACAGCCGCGCCTGTGGTGCAGGACGCAGCAGGAGTGGGGCAAAACATCTCGCCGGTGACGGGGAAGCCGACGCTGCCGGGGCTGTTTACGGTGCAGGCGGAAGCGGCGAACCAGTAGGCGATTATTGCGTGCGCAGGGCCTCCGATGGTTCAGTGCGCATGGCGCGCCGAGCCGGAATGTAACAGGCCAGCAGCGCAATGACGGCCAGCAGCGCGGGCACAGAAATATACGTAATGGGATCGGTGGCGCTGACGACGATCATGCTGCCCAGCAGGTGAGCGACACCGAAGCTGGCGCCGAGACCGACGGCGAGGCCGATGCCGACAATCCAAAGCCCCTGCTTGTAGATCATTCTCAAAATGTCGCCGCGCTGTGCGCCCAGCGCCATGCGCACGCCGATTTCGCTGGTCTTCTGACTCACGACATACGACAGCACGCCATAAACGCCGACGACGGCGAGGACAAGGCCGAGCGTTCCCATCACCCCGGCGAGCCCGGCGACGATCTGGAAGAGGAGCAGGCCGTTTGGGGTATAAAGCGCCTGGTGGAGCGTCTTGACGTCGAAGACCGGAAGCCCCGGCGTTATGCTGTGGATGGCGCGCTCAATTTCCGGCGCCATCGCCGCAGGATCGCCCAGCGTGCGGACTTCCAGTGTCTCCAGCGAGTTGAGTTTGTAGTGCTGGAGGAAAGGCACATATAGATAGGGCGCAAAGGGGCCGGAGAATCCCTGATAGCGCGCATCTTTCGCCACGCCGACCACCTGCATGGGATGGGAGGGGTCGTCG
Organism: Acidobacteriaceae bacterium; assembly: GCA_035482355.1. GTDB lineage: Bacteria > Acidobacteriota > Terriglobia > Terriglobales > Acidobacteriaceae > Palsa-343. The sequence goes on from DATHQV010000174.1 coordinate 14,096, forward strand.
TTGTTGAGCGTGATCAGGCGGCCGATCGGGTCCTGATGCGGCCAGTATTTCTGAGCGAAAGACTGGCTCACGACGGCAACGTAGAGATGGCTCTCCGTATCGGCATCGTTGATAGCGCGCCCTTCGACAATGGGAATGCCCAGGGTGGGGAAATAGTCCGACGTGATGAGGTTGTAGGAGAGAACAGGAGCGTGCTCTCCCGGCGGAGGTGTATAGCCGCTGATTGTGACGCTGTCACCGCTGTTGCTCACGAGCCCCATCGGGACGGATTGTCCAATGGTGGCGGAGGCGACGCCAGGCATGGCACGCATGCGCGGCAGCAGGGTCTGATAGAAATCGCGGGCCTGGGGATCGGTGTAGCCAATCTCGCCGGGATCCATCATGAGGGAGATAACGTTGTTGGGGTTGAAGCCGAGCTCGGTGTGCTCGCTCTGTGCGAGACTGCGCGTGAACAGGCTGGCGACGATCAGGAGCATGAGAGCGCTGGCTACCTGAACGATCACCAGAGAGTCGCGCAACTTGTGGCCGCCGCCGGCGATGCCGCGTCCGCCCTCGCGCAGGATCAGGTTGAGATTGGCGCGGGCGAGACGCCACGCGGGAACGATGCCCACCACTCCGCCAGCGAGCGCCGCGACGGCGGCGGAGAAGGCGAGCACATGCCAGTCAAAGGAAAAATCAAACGACAATGGCATGTCGGTTTGCAGATTGACAGAACTGAGCAGGCTGGTGCCCCAGATGCCGAGTCCGACGCCGGCCGCGCCGCCGACCAGGGCGAGGAGAAGGCTCTCAGTGAGCATTTGACGAATGAGGCGGAAGCGGCGCGCGCCGAGCGCGGAGCGGATGACCATTTCGCGCTCACGTACGGTAGCGCGGACCAGCAGGAGGTTGGCGACATTGACGCAGGCGAGCAGGAGCACGAGTCCGGCGAGGCCAAGGAAGAGAGTAGCGGCGCGGCCAATGCTGTTATTGGCGTCAAATCCGGCGTTCCTGCCCGCGTACAGAGGAAACGTGCGGAATCTGAAATCCTTCGCATCTTTCGGAAATTGCGCGGCAAGGCGGCGGGAAACGAGAGTGAGCGCGGTGTTCACCGCGGGCTGCATGGCGCTGGACTGGAGACGCGCGTAGACACGCGTGTTGTGGTTCGTCGGGCTGTTGTATGTTTCCAGAGGGACATTTTCAAGCGGGACGATCATGGCAATGGGCAGCCATGCCTGCACCGTGAGGGCGGTGTTGGTGCCACGGAATTCGCGGGGCGCGACGCCGACGACGGTGAGGGGATGGCCGTCAATCGAGACCTGACGGCCAACGATGTTGGGGTCGGAGGCGAAGTGGCGCTTCCAGTAGGCATAGCTCAGGACGATGACCGGATCGGCGCCGGGATTCACGCCTTCATCGGGGCGCAGGAGGCGGCCCATCATAGGGGCGATGCCGAGCGCCTGAAAATAGCCGGGAGTTACGTAGTCAGTGAAAACGCGATCGGGGCGTGTGCCCTGCATGCTGAGGCCGTCGAGGCCGTACTGATCGCCGACAACCTGCGAAAAGACATTGCTCGCCTGATCGCGAACGGCATTGGCCTCGGGGAGGGAAAGATTGGGCTGCCAGGGTAGATCGCCCGGACGCATGGCGATTTCCAGCACGCGGTTCTCGTTCTGAATGTGAAGCGAACTGAACATGAGGCCGTTGACCATGCTGAAGATGGCAGTGTTGATACCAATGCCTAGAGCGAGCGTGAGGATGGCAATGATTGCGAAGCCGGGGCTGTGGCGCAACTGGCGGAAAGCGAAGCGCAGATCGCGGCCCAGGTCTTCAAGCGATACCATGCTGTTCATTTCCCAAATCTCCTCGCGGACGGCGGTGGGGTTGCCGAATCGGATGTAGGCTTGACGGCGCGCTTCCTGCGGAGACATGCCGCGCGCGCAGTTGTCGTCGATTTCGTGGGCGAAGTGAGCCTCGAGTTCGCGGCGGCGCTCTTCATCCCACTGACGGCGATGGAAGAATTTGCGAAGACTCATGGCTTGCCCCTTTCTGGATTAGTCAGCGACCTTGCCGGCGTTGGCGAGGACGCGGCCGATGGCGTCCACCATGGACTGCCAGCGGTTGGTCTGGAGGTGAAGCTGTTTACGGCCCGCCGCGGTCAGGCGGTAGAAGCGCGCCTTGCGGTTGTTCTCGCTGGCGCCCCAGTAGGACGAGACCCAGCCGCGATCTTCAAGGCGATGGAGAGCAGGGTAGAGCGAGCCCTGTTCGATCTGAAGGACGTCGTCGGAAGTGTGTTCAATGACGTGGGCGATAGTGTGGCCGTGGGCCGGGCCCATGACCAGAGTTTGCAGGACGAGCATGTCGAGCGTGCCTAACAGGAGCTCCTGCTCTTTATTGGAACGAACCAAGCGACCTCCCCAAGAACATCTATGGGAGGAAGCGTACACCAGAAGAAGTTCTATGGGAAGGGGGAGATGAAGAAAAATTCAGTTCGGAGGCGATTGCCAGTCGACTACTTCTGCCCGTTGCTGGCCGCGGATGGGAAGCTGGACTGTGCGCCGAAATAACACTCAATCGATTCCAACCTTCCGTTCGTGATGCGCAGGTATTCCACATTGCGGAACGTTTTACCGTTCTTCGTGTGGCAAAGATATTTCACAAAAGCGTCGTCCGCACCCGTGCTGACTCGCTCCAGGTCAAAATGCTGAATGAAATTGACCTGGGTATCCCAGCATTGCGTCTTGAACGTGCTTTTGCTGATGTGGTCGTCTCCGGCGGCACTCGAGAAGGTGAAGTCGTCGGCGAGAAGGGCATTGAACGTGACCAGGTCCTTGTTTTCCCACGCCGCGTACCATTTTCGGACGATCTCCTCGTTCTCTGAGCTTTGTCCTGTCAATGCGCTGGCGGTTTCCGATCCAGGCAGAGCCGCTGCACCCACCAGCATGCACGCTCCTGTTGCGAACAGCTTCCTGCGCGACACTGTCATGCTCGTCATCTGTTTGTTTTCCTTTCATGATGGGATGTTCGGGCCCTTGCGACGCTGACATTCTGACGTACAAACAGGTTGGTAGGTAACTATGCGCGACAGCAGGCTGGGTTCAATAAAGTCAGCCCGACTTGCTGTTGCCATGCGCTCGAAGAGAATTCAACCAGCCCACGATATTTTTGGTCCCTACATTCCATACCTTCGCGTTCTGAGCGTTCTTTGCCAGCACTTCATAGCCTTCGACCATGGCGATCAAAAAGCTCGCGGCCTCTTCCGGAACCACGTCGCCGCGGACTGTTCCCGCATCCTGCCCCTCTCGCAAAGCGGTGGCAATGCCTTCCTGCCAGGCTTTGAAGATGGTCTCCAGGCGCTTTCGAAATTGTTCGTTGAGCTGAGACATCTCCTGCGTCAAATTGACGAGGGGGCAGCCGCGCTTTACATCCATGGGCCGAGCGGGAATCGCCTGAACGATGCCGATCAAAGCATCGATCGGGTTCTTGCCTTTGCTCTGCCGTAGCGGACGCATCCAGCGGTCCGCGGTGATTTCTGCGACGATCTCCTCGATAATGGCGTGGCCCAGAGCTTCCTTGCTCGCGAAGTGGTGGTAGAGCGCCCCTTTGGTGACATTGGTGGAGGCGAGGATCGTATCGATCCCGGCGCTCTGGAACCCGTACCGGTAAACCTCGCCAAACGCTGCCTGTAACAGGCGCTGCCGCGTGCCCTCAGGGTCGCGCGGCTTTGCCGATCTGTGTTTCGGCTTCTTCGGCGTCAACAACATACCAATCAGTATGTATGCGGCGTGCAGCGGAAGTCAAAAAAAGATTGGCCGTTGAAAATAAAAGTTGCGTTCCAGCCGTACTATGTGACATAGTACAGACGTGATTCCGTTTCGCGTGACATTTCGAGCCGGGGCTTCGCTCTTCGAGCAGGTCGTTTATGCGACGAAGAGGGCGATGGTTTCCGGGCAACTGCGGCCTGGCGATCCATTTCCGTCGGTGCGGGTGCTGAGCCGCGAGTTGAAGATCAATCCCAATACCGCACACAAAATTGTGGCGTATCTGGTGAACGCGGGTTATCTCGAGACCCGGCCTGGGATTGGAACGGTGGTGGCGGCAATCCCGGACGCGAGCCGCAAAGAACGCGCGGAATTGCTGGGGCAGGAGATTGAGGAAGTTGTGGTCGAAGCCAAGCGGCTGGGGATCGAAGCCGATGACGTGATCGATTCGGTGCGGGCGCATTGGGAGCGGTTGAGCGACGAGGGGGCAAGCGAGGGAGGGCGGAAAGGGCGATGAACGCAACGATCCAAACAACCATCCGTACTGAGGGGCTGACAAAAAGATTCGGTAAGAATGATGCCTTGAGCGGGGTGCAGCTCAGTGTGCCGGAGGGGTCGATCTTCGCGCTGGTAGGGCCGAACGGCGCAGGGAAGACCACGCTGATCAAGCTGGCGATGAATTTGCTGCGACCGACGGCGGGAACTGCATGGGTGCTGGGCAAAGCGTCTGAAACGATGACGGGCCGCGACCTGAACCGCATTGGGTACGTGAGTGAGAACCAGGAATATCCAGAGTGGATGACGGTGGGCGCGATGCTGGAGTATCTGCGGCCTTTTTATCCGCAGTGGGATGTCGCGCTGGAGCGGCAGCTGGTGGCGGGGTTCGATCTGCCACTGGATCGAAAGCTCAAGCAGTTGTCGCGCGGGATGAAGATGAAGGCGGCCATGGCAGGGGCGCTGGCGTTCCGGCCGGCGCTGCTGGTGCTGGATGAGCCATTTTCAGGGCTGGATCCGCTGGTGCGGGATGAGCTGATTGAGGGACTGCTGGATTGCTCGCCGGAGACGACGGTGTTTCTTTCATCGCACGATCTGTCCGAGATCGAGAGTTTTTCAAGCCACATAGCCTATTTGGAACAGGGGCGGTTGCTGTTTTCCGAAGAGATGGCAGTGTTGTCGGAGCGATTCCGCGAAGTGACGGTGACACTGGGCGGTCCGCGGCTGGAGGGGAAGCTGCCCGGCACATGGCTGGGAGTGGAGGCCACGGACGCGGTGGTGAAATTTGTGCACAGCGACTGCCACGGCGAGGCGACAGTGGCGGAGATTCGGCAATGGTTTCCGGATGCGAAGGCCCTTTCACTGCAGCCGATGCCGTTGCGATCGATTTTTCTGGCGGTGGCGCGGTCGGAACGGGCTGGGCGAGCGCAACGCGGGGCAGCGCAGGAAAGGAGACCCGCATGAACCAGGTGGGACACATCTTCGCAAAGGATGCGCGGCATTTGCGGTGGGAGATCGCGATTTCGCTGGCGCTGACGGCGGGGTTTGCGTGGTTTTATCCGTATAACTTCATGCCGCATACCTGGATTGATCAGCGCCACGCGGCTTATCCGGAAATGCTGGGCATTTTTGGCGGTATGCTGATCGCTCTCGCGCCGGTAGCGTGGTGGGTGCTGATGACGCGTCTGATTCATACGGAGAATTTGGTGGGCGACCGGCAGTGGTGGGTCACGAAGCCGTACGAGTGGGGCGATTTGCTGGTGGCGAAGCTATTGTCCGTTGCGACGTTCGTGGTGGCGCCGCTGTTCCTGGCCGAATCAGTAATGCTGGCGATTGGGGGTTTCAAGCCGTTTGAGTATCTGCCGAGCCTGGGCTTCAATCTTTTGTTGACGGTGTGCCTGGTCCTTCTGCCGCTGATGGCCATTGCGGTGGTATCGTCCAGCTTCGCGCGGATGACTCTGACCATCCTGGGCATCGCGGTGGCCGTTGTGGTGCTGGTAATGGTTGCGGTGCAAGTGGCCCATGGATACGCATTCGCTGCGCCGATGGGATTGTGGATCGATCTCGTCATCGTGGTTAGCGGCTTGGTGGCTGCCATTGTTTGGCAGTACGCGCAACGCCGGGTTTGGATCGCGCGGGGGTTGCTCGGCTTCACAGTTGTGCTGCTGGGCGTGGCCGTGTGCCTGGCTTCAACGTCGGTAGAAATTGGGATGCAATATCCGCGCCGGGATGCACCTCTGCACCTGACCTACGATGCGGGAAGCCCGGAGAAGACTTTCACGCAGGATACCGGTGCGCACCGGGTGGGTTTGACGGTGCCGGTGGTGGTTTCGGGAATCGCGCAGGATGCTCTCGTGAACCTGGACAGCGTGCAGGTGACAGCGGTGGCGCCGGACGGAAGCCATTGGACGTCAGAATGGGAGTCGCTTTGGGGCGCGCGATACGACGCCTCCAGCAAGTCTGAGCTGCTGCCGATCCAGGTGAGCGACGAGTTTTACAGCAAAGAAAAATCGGAACCGCTGACGCTGCAGTTGCGATTTGCCGTGAGCCGGATGCACAGGGTTGGGCGGACTTCAATCTCATTGCCCACTGGAGAAATTGTGGTTCCGGGTTTTGGGATATGCACACCAGACGTCTTGCTGCACGGGGATATCGGAAACCTCAACTGCCGGGCAGCGCTGCGTCAGCCTGATCTAACGCTGATTGGAGTGCAGTGGTCGGATCAGGAGTGCATGTACAGGACGCCCGACAGTGCGCCCGTATCCGGCGATGGATGGGCAGGGGAGGCTTCTCCGGCGCTGGCGGAGTTTGGGCTGTCGCCCGTGTTCGGGATCAACCTCAGTCTGAGCAACGGAACCAGGCTGGATTCCCACGGAGGAAACCAGGGAACGCGGTATCTCTGCCCGGGAACGCCGGTAACATTCACACGCTACGCGTTGGTGGGGCGGTCGGAATATGACGTGACGTTTGCGGACTATCACGCGCCGACCATGCCGTTCGCCATGACATTGCAGTTGCACTAAAGAATCTTCTTTGGATTCACCGGCGAGCACAGCAACGGCAGGATGGCTCACGAATCTTTCTGGAGTCTGGTCCATCTCTTGAACAGAGGATAGATTCAAGAGATGGACATCGTTTTATTTGGCGCGAGTGGGATGGTGGGTAGCCGCGTTCTGCGGGAGCTGGTTGCACGGGGGCATAAGGTGACGGCTGTGGTGCGCGATCCATCGCGCGTGGCGACGGGGCCGGGCGTGACGGCGGTGCAGGGTGATTTGACCGTCGCATCGCGGGTACCGAGCTATCTGGAAGGCGCGGACGCGGTGGTCAGCGCCTACAGTCCCGCCCACGGCGCGGAGCGGGAATTGCTGCAGGCGACGGAGGCTGTGCTCACTGGTGCGAAACAGGCAGGAGTGGCGCGGGTGCTGATTGTGGGCGGAGCAGCGAGCTTATTCATTGCGCCAGAAGTGACGCTGCTCGACTCCGGCCATTTGCCGGAGGAGTGGAAGGCGATTGCGCGGGCGCACAGCGACTTGCTGGCGCTGATTCGAAAATCCGATGTGGCGGCGGAACTCGACTGGACGTATTTCAGTCCCGCAGCGTTCATTCAGCCAGGCGAGCGGACGGGAAAATTTCGCCTGGGTAAGGACGAGCTGGTGACCGATGCGCAGGGCCAGAGCCGCATCTCTGCGGAAGATTATGCGATCGCGCTGGTGAATGAGCTGGAGAAGCCGCAGCACGTGCGGCAACGGTTCACGATCGGCTATTGAGCCTTATCTGTTAAACGGACCCTGCTGCACCCAGTGGAAGCCGCGGTTGACGAGCAGGAATTCATTCCTGTCGTACAGTCGCAGCTCCATGTGGAGCTTGTGGCCATCCAAGGGACCGTCGATGATGAGCTGATCAGGAGTGGGGCGACTGTAGGTCATTGTCGTCTTCGCGTCCTTGCCGCGTTGTCCGACCTGGAGCGTATTGGTTTTGGGATCGATGGTAGCGGTGTAACTGACGCGCTCATCGTTCACGCGCATGAAGGTCATCTGGTTGTAGCGGTCGAAGAGGATGCGGCGCCAGGAGCCTGTGTCCGTGAGCAGAGGCGGACGCACCTGGCCGTCGACGGTCTGTCGTTCGACATTCCAGATGCCGTACAACTCGGGTTTGGGGGCGCCAGCGCCGTAAGTTTTGTAACCCTCATGCGCACCCCAGACGCTTAATCCAAGGAACCAGACAATAAAGACGACCTGGACGATCGCGGCGATACGGTTCTTCCCCAATGAGCGGAAGAGCGGCGGCGGCCCGTAGGGCTCTGCTGTGCGACGGAGGAAGAAGAAATTCAGGAGGCGCTGCATCTCCGGCGTCAGCATGAGCAGCGAGAGCAGGATGAGATGGAAGGAGAGTAGTTTCACCGGCACGTCGTAGGTCATGTTGAGCAGGAAGACCTGCGTCATGTCCGCGAGGCAGATGAGGGCGCCGAGGGTGCGGGTGCGGGGAATAACGAGAAGCAGACCGCCAAGACATTCTGCGGAGCCGGCAAAGATTTCATACGCGGGAGCCGCGCCGATGGAATACCAGAGGACGCCCATGGGCGAGAAGTTGCCGAATGGCTCCAACAGCCTGGACAGCGGAGGAAACGGCATCTGGAGGGGAACGATTTTGGCGAAGGCATAGACGAACATCTGCGTCGCGAGGCAGTAGCGGAAGAACAGCCAAAACCATTTGCGGAGTGCGGGGTAGCTGGTGCGTTTGCGATCGAGCAGCGACCAGACGATAGTTCCGGTGACCGCGAAGACGAGCATGCAAAAGACCAGCACCCAGTCGCAGGGGCGGTCGCCGCTCCCGGTTTCCGCCAGAAACGTGGGAGTGATGGTGAGATGGAAGACATGGGCTGCGGTGAACAGGATGATGTTGCGCAGCGGCGGAAAGGTGCTGGGGTCGGGGACGTCGTATTTGGGATTGGTGAGGAGGCTGGTGAGGATCTGATTCGAGAGGCAGTAGATGCCGAAGTAGAGGACGCAGAAGCGGAAGGCGATGCGTGCGGCGAGGTTCCAGTGGGGAGGGACAACTTCAGTCTGCAGGGGTTCAACGACGGCCTGGGTGCTCACGGGGACCTCACTCAGAAATATTTGACGAGTGCACAGATGATGCCGTAAGCACGCGGCGGTGCGCAAGGATCCGCATTGCGAACCGCGGGGCGGCACGGGAGTCGCGGTGAGAAGAATTTATTCGCCGGGCGCTTCTGACTTCATATTGTGGGCGATGCGGTTGACGCGGAAGGTGGCCTCTGTGAGATCGAGATGATCGGTGCGCTGGACCAGCAGGATCGCGTCAATCTTGCGCCCTTGCTGGAGAAGCCTGCGGACGGAATCATCCAGCTCGGCAGCGCGCTCTGCGTCGGGATTATCGGTGGGGGGAACGTCGGGGGCGGGCGTTTCCGGCACGCCGATGGGCTCGACGAGGTGCACCAGCGTCTCGCGCAGGCTCGCGATGCCGTTATGGCCAGCTCGGTCCACGTTGCACATCGTTACCGGCCCACCCGTGGTGACGAGGTTGAGGCGCCAGGTGGTGACGCTGCCGCGATCGCTGGAAACGGGGTCAAGCTTGATGGCCTGGACGCTGGAGAAGGGGATGGTTCCGGTCGAGATGCGGAAAGAACTCAGACGCTTCCATCGGATGGTTTTTGCGACGGCATCGAAAGTGAAGGCGGAACGGCTGAGCCAGGAAAGAGCGAAGACCAGGAAGATCGCAGCCGAGATGTATCCGTTGTGCAGGCCTTCAATCGCTGCAAGATAAAGGAAGAACAGCGAAACGAGAGCGCAGAGGATGGTGGTCCAGTGCGAGCTTTCCTCGACCACGACTTCGGATTCAGTTTGGCGGACGATCTTCATGATTGTCCCAGGGTTCGGAATTTAGAGAACGGCTTGCCAGTGTCCGGAGTGCGCGGATTTGAAGATAGCATCGATGACGGCCATGTTGGCAATTCCTTCTTCGAGAGAAACGGGTACGGGGGTTCCGTCAAGGATGGCTCGGGAAAATGCGTCGCCCTGGAGGGTGTATTGATCGGTTACAGGGAAGGTTTCCGTGGTGATGCTGCGCCCGAAGATGTCGCCGCCAACGTCGACGAAGAGGCGGGTGGGGCGGTCGGGCGGAGCATTGAATGGAATCTCGATTTCGATACGGCCGCGGGTGCCGAGGAAGTGGACGCGCTGGTAGGGGACGAGCTGGGTGCTGCAGCTAAAGATGGCGTGGCCGGCAGGGAAGTCGAGGATGGCGGAGGTGAGGCGGTCGGTCTGGAGTTGCGGATCGCGATCGATGAGGCCGACGACGCGCGTCGGCTCCTGCCCAAAGCCATAGCGCGACGCCTGAATGCAGTAGCAGCCGATGTCGTAGAGCGCGCCGCCGCCGGTTTCAGGCCGGTTGCGGATGTTGGCGGGATCGTCGTTGAAATAGCTGAAGGCGGCAACCACGGAGCGCAGCGGGCCGATGCGGCCTTCGTCGAGCAGTGCGCGCATGCGCAGCCATTGCGGGTGGGAGCGGATCATGAATGCCTCGCCCATGACGATGCCGGTGCGGTCACGGACGGCAAGCATGGTTCGCGCCTCGTCGGCAGTCAGGGCAAAGGGTTTTTCGCAGAGGACGTGCTTGCCGGCCTCAGCGGCCTGAATGGTGAGGGGAACGTGGAGTTGATTGGGGAGCGGGTTGTAGATGACGTCGATGTTGGGATCGGCGAGGAGCTCCTCGTACGAGCCGTAGGCGGTGGGAATGCCCAGCGACGCCGCGGCCTCGCGGGCCTTGGCGAGGTCGCGGGAGGCAATGGCCGTGACGGCAGTGAACTGACCACGCTGCATGCCGGGGATGACTTTTCTCAGGCCGATGGAGGCGGTGGAGAGGATGCCCCACCGAAGTTTTTCACTCATGGAGGACCATCATACCGCCCCGGTGAGCTTTATTTATGGAGTGCTGCAGGTTGTTTATCAGGGCCCCGCAGGGGTCTAAACGCGCGGGCGATTCGTCATTAGAAGCGACTCCGGACTGTGGGGTTGGCAGGCGTGAGGGGGATACCGGGAATGAAGCTCTCGCTGTGGTGCGCGGCTGGTTTCGTGGCGGCAGTTGGCTGGCAGAATGCGATGGCTCAGGCAGGCGCTGCGCCGGCGCCGACAATCCAGGTGACGTCGAAGCTGGTGTTTCTGGATGTGACGGTGCTGGACAAGAAGAACCATCTGGTCGTCGATGGATTGACGAAGGACGACTTCGTCATCACCGAGGACAAGGCGCCCCAGCGGATATTTTCGTTTGAGGCGCCGGATGCGCATCGGCTGGCAGCCGGGGCGAGCCTGGATAATCCCGACGGCAACGCGCCGCTGACCATCCTTGTCCTGGACCAGCTGAATTCCACGTTTGCGGATTTCGCGTACATCCGCTGGGAAGTGAAGCGATACCTGGACTCGCAGCCGAAAGAACTGAGTTCGCCGGCCGAGATGCTGGTGATGGGCGATCAATCCCTGGAACTGGTGCAGAACTACACGCGCGATCGCGGCGAATTGTTGAACGCTTTGGCGCACGTGCCGGCAGCGATTCCGTACAAGATGAATGGATCTTTCTGGGCAGAGCGGCTGGGGCAGTCGTTCGACGCGTTGCAGCAAATTGCGCTGGAAAACAAGGGCGTACCGGGGCGCAAGAACATTATTTGGGCGGGGCATGGCAGTCCGGGGTTGAATTCATTGTTTCTCCCGGCGGATGTGGCAGAGGGGGTTCAACGCTACGCGCAGGATACGACGAACATGTTGGTGGACGCGCGCATGACACTGTTTGTGATCTATCCGGGGCTCAACCCTGACGTGCGGGGTTCGTTGCGGATGGGCGCCGAACTGGATGCCTCAGCGACGATTGGCGACGACGGCCCATTTGCCACTACAGGCGACATCAATTTCGGGGTGTTCGTGGACGAGACGGGCGGCAAGCTGTTCTATAACCGCAACGACGTGGATGAGGAGATGCGGCAATCTGAACGGATGGGATCGGAGTACTATACGCTGACATATCAGCCCCACAGCGGCGACGATAACGGGCGCTTCCGGCGGATTCGCATAACCCTGCGCAATCCCAATCTGCGGGCGGTGACGAAGGCGGGGTACTACGCGCCGGATAAAAGACGTCCCGTCGATCCGCGCACGCAGCTGATGCAGAGCGTGGTGGAAGCGGCGCGTTCGACCATTCCGTTTGGCGCACTGCATGTGACCATTAGCGATCTGGTGCGTCATCCGGATACGCAGACGGCGCAGTTTACGGCGCGCATTCCGCCCAGGGATTTGAACTGGACGCCGGGCGATCCAGGCAGGAGCAGCACTAATGTGGTGATTGCGGCTGCGAGCCTGACGGACGATCGTGCGGTGCTCACGTCGCGGGTGCAGCAAACGTCGGTCACAGTGAACACGCAGGCCTTGACGCAACTGAAACCGGGGGAAGAGGTGTCGGTGCCGCTGACGCTGCGCATTCCTAAAAAGGCGAAGAGCGTCCGCGTGGTGATGGAGTCGGAGACAGGCGGGCGTATCGGCACAGCGGAAGTGAGCCGCAAGGCCATTGACGCATCGCCAGCGGAGCCGACGCCGCAGCCAAAATTAGTGAACCAGCCACCGCAGCCCAATGCGGGGGCTCCCGCGCAGCAACCGCCCGCGCCGCATTAGGGTTTGGGCGTGAAGAGGCGTCCGGGGTTGTCCTTAACCACGATGCCGTCGCGATGGCCGCCGAGGTCGACAAGCAATTGCTGCAGCGCGCCGTCGTGCAGAGTATTGTTGGCGACCACGCAGTTCTCGAGTCCCTGATAGACGATGCCGTAGGCCGGGCTCCAGAGTCCGGCGTTGCCGTCGTCGCGCCCGGACTGCAGCACGTTGCCGGTGCAAGTGACACCGGTTGAATCCTCGAGAAGGATTTGGGATGAATCGTGCGGGCCAACGTGCGTACCGGGTCCGGAGAATTTGCCGCTCCTCTTGATGAAGTTGCCGGTGATGGCGAACTGAGTGCAGGGGCCCTTGTTCCAGCCATCGGTTTGCGGATTATGGCGAAGCGCGATGCCGACGGTTCCGGCGCGATCGAAGAAGTTGCTGTTGATCTGATAGCCGTCGCCGCCCACCACGACCATGTTCTCGTCGTGATTCCACTCAACGCGGTTGGCGGTAAAGGTGACTGAGGCGTTTTCGTGGCGTGCCGCGAAACCCGCGCCACCATTGCCGGAAAGCCAGTTGTCGAGAATGAATGCGTCCCAGCCGCGCAGGCTGAGGCCGTCGCCGTGATTGGCCATCATCTCGCAGTGGCGGACGCTGAAGCACCAGGCCCGGTCGAGATGAATGCCGTCGCCGGTGAAGCGCGCGATCTGGCAGTTCTCAATGCGGAAGCCGTCTTCGTGGGGTCCGTAGCCAATGCGACTGGTGAAGATGCCGTGGATATTTTGACCGAGTTCGCGGCCGTCGAGCGCAAGGCCGTTGATCGTGGAACCGCGTGCGTCGGTGAGGTTCAGCAGGCCGGGCGCGGAGGCGTCGGCGAGGCGGAGCGTAGTGCCGCCTGGACCGCTATAGTTCCATGCCGGGATGCCGATGAGCGCTATGCCCGGGCGGACGTGCAGCTCACGCGTGAGATAGACCGCGGGCGGCAGGAAGACGCCGCCGCTATGCTCCCCTGCCGCATCGATGGCGCGCTGCAGGGCGGCCGAGTCGTCGGTGGTGCCATCGCCGATGGCGCCGAACTTTTGCGCGTCGAGGAGTTGCTTGCCGTTGGGAGTTTGCTGGGCGGAGAGCGTGGCTGCCGAGAAGAGAGCAGAAGCTCCGCCGAGGAATGCGGAGCGGGCGAGGTCGCGGCGATTGTAGAAGGAGCCTGGGTCGGACATGGGTACCAATCTATTCCTGCGTGCCGCCCGCGTGCCTACTTTTCCGCCAGCGCCTTCTTAATCGCGTGGTCCACAGCGCTGATCCCGTTCGGCGCGTAACCCACGCTCTGGTACACAATCACACCGTGCCGGTCAACCACGTACGTGCGCGGAATCCCAGCCTGCGCCAGCGGCGCGTAGGCCGCCTTATGCGGATCCCATGCCAGCGGGAACGTGAATTTCGGGTGGCTCGCCTTAAATTTCAGCACCGTGTCCTTATCCTGCTCGCGCGCAATCGCAATGAAGGAAAAATCCGGATTGGACTTGTACTTCTGCCACACTTGCTGCTCCAGCTCGGGCATTTCCAACTGGCAGGGGCCGCACCACGTCGCCCAAAAGTTCACGACGACGACCTTGCCGGCCTGGTCCGCCAGCGAAAAGGCGCTCCCGGAAGCCTGGTCCACGGAGAAGGCGGGCATCTTGTCCCCCACCTTCGTGTGCGTCTTGAATTCGGAGTCTGCGTCCGTCAGGGCGCAAACCGGCAAAACAAAAAGCAGCACAGACAAAA
>DATHQV010000175.1:0-3906 GCA_035482355.1 Acidobacteriaceae bacterium
AGTCGAGGCCGTCCGCGTGGAACACGGTCACGAATCCAAGGGCAGCGGCGGCAGCAAGTTTCTCGAAGTTGTGGTCATGGTCATGCTTCTCTACATGGCCGTCCTGCTCTACGGCATTTCCGTCATGCGCTCCGTCCTCGAGGAAAAAACTTCGCGCATCCTCGAAGTGCTGCTCTCTTCCGCAACTTCGACGCAACTGATGGCAGGCAAACTCCTCGGTGTGGGAGCGGTGGGTTTGACACAAATTCTAGTCTGGGTGGTGATCGCGGGCGTCTTCGCCTTTCCGGCCATGGCCATGCAACCGTCTTTCAGTGAGCTGCAGATTCCGCTGGGAGTGTTGTTCGCGTTCGCGCTTTTCTTCCTGCTGGGATATTTGCTCTACAGCACCATCTACGCGACCATTGGTGCGATTACCACCACGGAGCAGGAAGGCCAGCAACTCCAGTTCCTGGTCGTCATTCCGCTGGTCCTCTCGGTCTTCATGCTCGGTCCGGTAGTGCGCAACCCCGACGCCCCGGCCATGGTCTGGATGTCGATGGTTCCTTTCTTCGCCCCGGTCCTGATGTATGCCCGCATCGTCGTGCAGACTCCGCCCCTGTGGCAGATCGCACTCTCTCTGGTGTTGTTGATTGGGACGATCGCGGGAATCATGGTGTTGTGTGCCCGCATCTACCGCATCGGCATCCTGATCTACGGCAAGCGTCCAAACCTGCCGGAAATCCTGAAGTGGCTGAAGTACGCGAAGGCGTAATAGCTGTCAGCTATCGACCGTCAGCTAAAACCGTCGTGAATAAGAGCGGAGTATATCCCTGCCACCGTTGTCATCCTGAACGGCGCTTTTGCCGCGAAGGATCTATGCAACCGCCTGCGAGTACACAGGTCCTTCGCTTCGCTCAGGATGACAAGTAGGTTTTAGGCTGATAGCTGACAGCTTAGTAGAAAAGATACTTCCGCCACTTATCGTCCGACCGTCCCATCAGCCGCATGATGTGCCGGCTGGTGTGAAGGTTGAAGGCGCGAGGCTCGCGCATCAGCTTCATGTGGGCTTCGACGGGAGACTGGTTACCCTTGCGGCGGTTGCAGGCATGGCAGCAGGCCACCAAATTTTCCCAGGTAGACGAACCTCCGCGCGAGCGCGGAATCACGTGGTCGAGCGTCAGCTCACTCGAAGGCAGTACCGTGGCGCAATACTGACAGGTGTTCCGGTCCCGCAGCAGGATGTTCTTCCGCGACAGTGCCCGGCTCTGGTGCGGAATGCGGCGATACTCCAGCAGCCGGATCACCGACGGCAGCCGCATGGCCACGCGCGCCGAATGCAGAAAGTGTCCGTTCTCTTCCTCAGTCATGGCGACGCCCTTCAGCACGAGCACCAGCGCCCGGCGCGCCGCGCAAACGTTGATGGGCTCGTACGAAGCGTTCAACACCAGGACAGGCGCGAGCAGGGCATGACCATCCCCGGGCCGGTGCATTGTCGCCGCCGGCGAGAACAGGCCGGCGGCGAACCGGGATCCTGCATCGTGTTCCATGCTCAGTGACATAGCTCCCTGCCCTCAGCTAAAGCGCAAATCCTGTCTGCCATTGCCATGGTGCAACCAAGAAGTCGTGCCCTTCCCAAACCCAATCAGCTAGCTTCCTACGGCCTTCGCCAGAATGTCGTCACTCGGCGGATCGGTCATCTCGTCATCTATATCCGGCCCAATTTCAACATACTGCGTTGCCAGCTTTAGCGTACGCGCCACGGTCGCGACCCATACCCGGCGAGCGCCAGCGCGGCGCAGCACCCGGGCGCATTCGGTCGCTGTGGTGCCCGTCGTATAAACATCATCTACGAGAATCACGTCGCGGCCAGTGACTTCTGCGGCACGCGCCACGGCGAACGCTCCACGCAGATTCAGACGGCGCTGATGGCTGGTCAGCCCGATCTGCGAATGAGTGTCGCGAGTGCGCTGCAAGATCTCCGGAGCAAGCTGCATTCGCTCCCGCACTGGATAGACCTTGACCGCGTCGCGCGCAATCAGTTCCGCCTGATTGAACCCACGCTGCCGCCGCCTGCTCTTGTACAGCGGCACAGGAATCACCAGAATCGGCTGCCGATCAAACATGCCCCGCTCAAAAGCGGCCTGCTCAAATTCGGGCTCGAGCGCGGCCCAGGCCTCAGCCAGCATACGCCCTAAAACTTTCGCCGCCGGACGCACGCCGTTGTACTTCAGCAGATGAATCAGTTCGCGCAGTCCGCCTTCATAGCTGCCGTACGCGACTGCCCGTCCAAAGGGCCGCTCGACGCGCCGGCAGACCGGGCAGCGCCGCAGGCCGTCGGAGTCCGTCTCCGCGTAAGAGGAAAGCACACGCTCGCCGCAAATCGAACACACTCTCCCCCGAACCGGATGGATGCCGGCCACGCAATCGGGACACACGGGCAGACGAGAGATATTGAGCTGCGGTTCGCCGCAGATGCGGCAATCGGATGGGAAGAGTACGGAGAACAGCCCTTCAGAAATTCGCTGGGCCCAATTTCCAGCCCAGCCCCGTTCAGTCAAACCAGGTTCAGTCAAGCCAGGTCCGGTCAAACCAGGTTGAGTCGAATCTAGTCCGGTCGAATCTCGTCCAATCGCTTCCGCAGGACCAGACAAATTCTCTCGCACAACAATAGGACGCCCTGCTGCTGAAGCACTGGCTCGGCTAGCCCGGATTCGGTCCTCACTACTGCTGAAGACGGCCTCCTTCGTCACCCGCAGTCGACGAGCGACCGCGGCCGATCTTTTCCTCTACTGGTCTCAGTATAGCGGCGACGCGTCCTGCTAGGCAACGTTGCGGGTGGACGTAGCTGGCGGTTTAGCGGGCACGATCTTCGGCGGATCCGACAGTCGGTCGCGCACCGGCGTAAATATCATCCGGTAATCTCGCCGGAAGCATTCCCCGCAGCGCACGGGCTTTAGTAGAAGCAACGGCAGGACAAAACGCTCAGACCACGTGCGGCGTCGCGAGCGAAAGCCGGTTTCGCTGCCACAATCGCTGCAATGGTACGTCGCAAATTTGGGTCGGTCGGGGGAGTCACTCATCACTGCACCTCAGAAAGATGAACTGAGACGGGGCAACAAACTTTAACCACATTTTACACCAGCCGGGCGCTTCCTTCGTGGACCTTCATCTCCTTTGTGGTCAAGCTCTTCCTGCCTCCCACAATGCACAGACCGCGCTTGCCTGCGGTATACTGGCCTCCGGCGTACAGGACGCCGCCCGTCCGCGGACAGGACTGAGTCCACCTGAGCGAAGTTTGAATTCTAAGGTTCTCACGAACCTCCTTTTCGCCCGCCGCAGCGGACCCCGGGCATGACTCCAAAGGAGGTCCGTTATGGCTCGTCAATCCGCTGATCGTCACTTTCCCGTCCGCCCCAATCTGGATCAACTCCGAAACCAGGCCAAGGATTTACTCCGCGCGGTGAGGCAGGGAGATCCGGCTGCGGTCGGCGAGTTGCGTAAGAACCATCCCAAAGGAATCGATTCCGCGGCCGAAACCACCGCCATCAAACTCGCCGACGCCCAGGCCGCCTTGGCCCGCAGCTACGGCCTCGCGAGCTGGCCGCGACTGGTCACCGCTTGCCGCATGACCGATGCGATTTGGCGCGGCGATGTCGACACCGTTCGCACCCTGGTTCTGAAAGATCCACGCCTCCTGCACGAAAGCGCGCGCGGCACTGCCGAATGCAACTGGGGTCCGCCTATGTCCTACGCGGCCAACATCGGGCAGGATGCGATTATCGCCATGCTGCGCGAAATGGGCGCGGAAGACCTGCAACATGCCTTCGACCGCGCCTGCCTGCAAGGCCAGATCGAAACCGCCCGCCGCCTTCAGACCATGGGCGCGCGTCCGACTCCTGGCATGGTCATGGGCCCATGCGAAACTCT
>DATHQV010000176.1:0-9682 GCA_035482355.1 Acidobacteriaceae bacterium
GGCCCCAGTGCCAAATCTTCCGCCCGGCACGCAAACCCATCCCGCGTCGACCGCGGAAACGGCGGCTGATCCCGATCCGCCCGCACCGCCTCCGCCAGAACCCGTCCCGCCGCCGCAAGCAGCGGCACCCGCTCCACGGGACGCCGCTCGCGTACCTGCTCCGTCGCGGCACGCACCACCGCCGCCGCTTCGTCATAACTCAGAACCATCGCGTTCGCCCCATCTGCCATTCCGCAAAATTGTCGCAAAAAAAGAAGAGCGCCGTTGTCGCGGCGCTCTTCCTCATCCATCTTTTCTGTCCACCCGTCAGTGTTTCCCCGCCTTGTAGCTGGTGGACTGCGTCTGTTCCATTTCTGCCAGAATCTGCTTCGCTTCCGGAGCAAACTGGCCCGTCGGCGCCAGGGACAGATACTTCTGGTACGCCTCCTGGCATCCCGGCGGCGCCACAATCTTCTGCGTCTTCGGATCGATGGTCGCCTTCCCCACCAGCGCGCGTCCCTTCAGAAAGTAGGGAATCGGACGGTTTGGATCGGCCGCAATCGCTTTGTCCGCGGAAGGCACAATGGCGTCGGCAGCCGCCGGCACGGTCTGCCCCTGGCGGTCCATCATGATGGTTTCGTTTTCGTAATACAGCCCTGCGCCCGAGGGGTTCACCTTCGCCGCAGCATCGTATGCCGCAATCGCCTCTGGAATCTTGCCGTCCGAAGCATACGACTCGCCCAGCTTGTCCTGCGCCGCGCCTTCCATGCCTGGATCCGGCTTCTTCGCTGCCTGGTCCATCGTGATGCCCTTTTGCAGATTCGTCTCCGCATCCGGCCACTGCTTCAGCCCCGCCTGCGCAATCCCCAGCTCGATCCACAGCACCGCCGCATCCGGCTTGATGTTCGCATCCTTCTGCATCAATGCGGCAGCATCGGCATAATTCTTGTCCTTGTCATCCTGCCGAGCCTTCCCCAGGTCCCCATTCAGATTCTTGATGGTCGAATTCTCTTTCAGAATCGCAGCATTCTTCGCGCGCGTTTCCGTAATTGCCTTCCGCTCTTCCGGCGTCAGCTTATCCAGGTAAGCCTGGCGCGACATGTCGAAGTTCGCCTCCGTATCCTGCCCCGGCGTGACCTGAATATTGTCAAGCTGATCCAGCACCTTGTCCTTCGGTGTATTCGGAGCACGAAAAATAATCGAATAGCTCCCCGCCTTCACGTTATCGCCCTTGTAATTCCCGTTCGCGTCCACCGGGAACGCGTATTGCGAATCCTGGTTCGGCGAATTCAGCCCGCCCGCGTACAGCGTCACCGTACCCGCGGGCGCCGGCGCTCCCGATGGATCCGTGATCAGGCCGTGTACTTTTCCTGATCCCGCAGCTCCCGACTGAGCGCCTGCATTCCGCGCCAGCGGCAATACCAAAACCATAAGAACGGCAAGCATGAAGCACGACCAAACACTTTTCCTCTGCATCATCATTTCCTCTCCTTTGGATCTCATCGCGGCGTTATGAACTGCCGCATGCTCCTGAATCCTGCGCCTGCAACCCCAACTACGTCCCCATCGCGTAACGGATTGGATCCCGCACGCCCGCTTGCTCGAAGGCCCGCAACCGCAGCGCACAGCTCTCGCATACCCCGCATGCGGCCTCCGATCCCGAATAGCATGACCACGTTAAATCCAGCGGCGCAGCCAGTTCAACTCCCAGCGCCACAATCTCCCGCTTGTGCATGTGGATGAGCGGCGTCTTCACCAGGATGTCGCCGTCTTTCGTTCCCGCCCGTATCAGCTCCTGAAACGCCGCGTAATACGCCGGCCGGCAGTCCGGATACCCCGAGCTGTCCTGCTCTACCGCCCCAATCAGGACCGTCTTCGCCCCTAAAACCTCCGCCCAGCTCACCGCGGCCGACAAAAAATGCGCGTTCCGGAATGGCACATACGTCACCGGGATCGCCGCGCCTGTCTCTGCCCCGATCCCCCCGGCTCCGGATTGCACTTCCGGCACGTCAATCCGCTCGTCCGTCAGCGCTGACCCGCCAATCCGACGGAATAGATCCAGACGCAGGTGCAGGAAGTCCTTAAATCCCAGCGCCTCCGCCACACCCCGCGCCGACTTGAGCTCCCGCTCCTCGGTCCGCTGCCCGTAACTGCAGTGCAGCGCATAGGCCTCGTAGTCCCGAGCCGCCAGCGCCGCGCAAACGCACGAATCCATCCCCCCGGACAGGCACACCACCGCGCGTTCCCGCTCCTGCTGCATAACCTTTCATGGTAGCGCGACCCATCCAATTCCCTCACACCTACCCCGCACCAAGGTCACTGGCGCGCCTGGGTGCCACTTCGAGCCCGCGGGAAAACCCACATCTTGTATCAGGGCTTGACTTCAGTCGTGCCGCAGCGTTCTCAATTTCAGAGGTCTTTAGTCCCAGTGCAACAACACGCTCCTGCGCTGCGACGCCGCCATCCTCACGCCGCCTCCGGCCGGAATCTCCGCACCGCCATCACCGTCCACAGCACAAACGCCACCAGCGTCGCCAGTTGCGCCGCTGCAAACAACGTCTCCTTCTGCCGGTGCGCCATCATATGCAGCGCCGGCACCTTGTCGAACAGCTGCACCAAAAACACAAAAAAATTCAAATACTGCGCCACCATGGCCGAAATCACCCACGTCACCCGCCACGTCCCCACCAGGTTGCCCCCGTAGCGCGCCACCCCCGCCAGCAGCAGCGCCATCATCGAGATCACCCCAAACACGATCCCCGGCGTCACGCCCTTATACGGAAACAGAAATCCCGTCCCGCTGGTCAACGCAGTCATCACCAGAAAAAATGCCGTCAACCCCGACAGCATCCGCCCGCCAATCATCCCCGCCGCCACCACAAATCCAACGCAAATGGCGATCAGGCTGATCACCACATGTACCTTCGTAAAAAGAGCCAAACTTATTCCCAGGATCATGCCGTGCCGTCCTTTGCGAATCGAAGTCTGTCTGCCTGATTGTATGCTGCAACGCCCTGCATCCTGCTCCCCGTACACTGGACTCGCGCTATGACCACCCCCCGCATCGGCATCCATCTGTCCACCGCCGGAGGCGTCTTTCGCGCCGCCCAGCGCGCGCATCAGATCGGCGCCAACACCTTTCAAATCTTCTCCTCCAGCCCCCGCATGTGGCGTCCCGCCCAGCTCCAACCCTCCCATTGCGAACAGATGCGCACCCTCCGCGCCCAGTTCGACTGCGCCCCCCTCGTCATCCACACCAGCTACCTCGTCAACCTCTGCAGCCAGTCGGATGTCGTCCGCCAAAAATCCATCGCGGCCTTCCGCGGCGAAATCGAGCGCGCCCTCACCCTCGGCGCTGAATACCTCGTCCTCCATCCCGGCTCCTGGCGCGGCCTCACCCGCGAAGAAGGCCTCAGCCGCGCCGCCGACTCGATCGCCCAATCTCTGGAAGGCGTCGCGCTCGACGGCTGCGACTTCAAAATCCTCATCGAGAACACCGCGGGCGCCGAATTCTCCCTTGGCGGCAGCTTCGAACAGGTCGCCCAACTCCTCGCCAAACTCCGCCCCATCGTCCCCATCGGCGCCTGTCTCGACACCTGCCATTGCCACGTCGCCGGCTACGACCTCGTCACCGCCCCCGGCTACGAAGAGACCGTGGCCCTCATCGAGAACACCATCGGCATCGCCAAGGTCCGTGTCTGGCACATGAACGACGCCAAGGCCCCCCGCGGTTCCAAACTCGACCGCCATCAACACATTGGGCAGGGAACCATGGGCCTTCCCCCGTTCCGCCGACTCCTCAACGATCCCCGCTTCCGCCACTGCGCCTTCATCGCCGAAACCCCCGTCGACGAGGAAGGGGATGAAAAACGGAATCTGAGCACGTTGCAGAAATTGGTCAAATGAGCACCGGGTGCCGGGGGCCCCATGTCCCTGGGGTCGGGGACATGGGCCTTTGCGCGAAGCGCCCGCCTTTGCACTTTGTTGTCATCCCGACCGGAGCGCGCAGCGCGGAGCGGAGGGACCTGCTGTTCGCTCTCATCCCCCCAATCCCGCCCTTACCTTCCCGCTGGCCTGCGGCTGCTCCAACCTGGAACCTCGAACCTAAAACCTAAAACCTGTTTCCCGCATTCCCGCCCCCGAACCGCATCTAATCCATCCACGTACAATCGAAAGAAGCGTATGGCGACCAAAGAACAATCCCAAGCCGCCCCCACTGCGGCCCCCGGCGACCCCTCCCCTCAGGAGGTCCGCTACAACCCTGCCGAAATCGAGGCTCGCTGGGCGGAACGTTGGGCCGCCCAGCCCGACCTCTACGCCGCCGAGCCGCCCAGCTCCGCCAAGCCCAAGTACTACGTGCTGGAGATGCTCCCCTACCCCTCCGGCCAGCTCCACATGGGCCACGTCCGCAACTATTCCATCGGTGATGCCCTCGCGCGCCAGATGCGCATGCGCGGCTTCAACGTCCTCCACCCCATGGGGTGGGACGCCTTCGGTCTCCCCGCTGAAAACGCTGCCCTCAAAAACAACACGCCCCCCCGCGAGTGGACCCTCTCCAACATCGCCGCCATGAAGCGGCAGATGAACCGCATCGGCTTCGCCTACGACTGGTCCAACGAAATAACCACCTGCCTCCCCGACTACTACCGCTGGAATCAGTGGTTCTTCCTGCGCATGTTCGAGCGCGGCCTCGCCTATCGCAAAAAGAGCAAAGTCAACTGGTGTCCGCAATGCGCTACCGTCCTCGCCAACGAGCAGGTCGTCGACGGCTGCTGCTGGCGTCACGAAGATCAGCTCGTCGATCAGCGCGACCTCGAACAGTGGTTCTTCCGCATCACCAATTACGCTCAGGAACTCCTCGACGACCTCAGCAAACTCGACGGCTGGCCCGACAAAGTTCGCACCATGCAGCGCAACTGGATCGGCCGCAGCGAAGGCGCGGAAATCCAATTCGACCTCGAAGACGCTTCCACCGCGCATGAGGACGAAGACAAGGCCCGCAAACCCGGCACCGCCCTGCTCCCCGCCAGCGATCAGGTCAAGAGCACCGGCCAAAAAATCGCCGTCTTCACCACCCGCGTTGACACCATCTACGGCGCCACCAGCCTCCAGCTCGCGCCCGAGCATCCTCTCGTCAAAGAGATGGCCGCAGCCGACCCCGCTCTCGCCCAATCCGTCGCCTCGCTCCTCGACCAGCAGAAGAAAGCCCGCGAGGCCGGCGACGTCGGCGCCATCGAAAAGCACGGTGTCTTCACCGGCCACTACGCCATCAACCCCTTCAATCAGGAGCGCCTCCCCGTCTGGGTCGGCAACTACATCCTCACCGACTACGGCACCGGCGCCATCATGTCCGTCCCCGCGCACGACGAGCGCGACTTCGAATTCGCGAAGAAGTACGACCTCGAAATGAAGGTCGTCATCCTCCCCCGGAACTCAAACACAGTTGCGGAGAACGGCGACCGCGAGCCGCTCCTCCCCTTCACTACCGAAGACTCGCTCCTCATGAACTCCGGCGACTTCAGCGGCCACGGCTGCCAGGAAGCGCAGCAGAAAATGGCCGCCTTCGCTCAGGAACACGGCTTCGGCAAGCCCACCGTCACCTTCCGCCTCAAAGATTGGGGAGTCAGCCGCCAGCGCTACTGGGGCACGCCCATCCCCATGCTCTATTGCCCCAAAGACGGCATCGTTCCTGTTCCCGACAGCGAATTGCCCGTCCTGCTTCCCGACAAAATCGAAATCACCCAACAGGGCGGCTCCCCGCTCGCTCATGTCCCTGAATTCGTCAACGCCACCTGCCCCAAATGCGGCGGCAAAGCCCGGCGCGAAACCGATACCATGGACACCTTCGTCGATTCGTCCTGGTATTTCTATCGCTACTGCGACGCCCGCAACGACAAAGCTCCATTTGCAACCGAAACAGTTGCGTATTGGTTCCCCATCGATCAGTACATCGGCGGCGTCGAGCACGCCATCCTCCACCTCATCTACTCGCGCTTCTGGACCAAGGTCATGCGCGACCTCGGCCTCATCAAATTCAGCGAGCCCGTCGACCATCAGTTCTCCCAGGGCATGGTCATCAAAAACGGCGCCAAAATGTCCAAGTCCAAGGGCAACGTCGTCTCACCCGACGACATGATTGCCCGCTACGGCGCCGACGCTACCCGCATGTATTCGCTCTTCGCCGCCCCGCCCGATCGCGATCTCGACTGGCAGGAAGACGGCGTCGCCGGCATCAGCCGCTTCCTCAGCCGCGTCTATCGCCTGGTCATGAAGTACGGCGAACGAGCCAGGTCTCCGCGATCCGCCGCGCCCGCCAGCCCGTCCGCTACCACCCAGTCCCTGCAGCGCAAGCTCCACCAGACCATCCGCAAAATTACGGAGGACTTCTCCGGCCGCTGGCACTTCAACACCGACATCGCCGCCATCATGGAGTTGGTCAACCTCGTCACCGGCGCCGAGCCGCAAATCGCCGCGGGCGAAGTCCCCGACGCTGTCCTCGCGGACATCCTCCGCACCCTCACCCTGCTCCTCGCGCCCTTCGCGCCGTATCTCGCCGCCGAGCTCTGGGAGTACACCGGCCAGACCAGCAACTTGCTCCTCACCCCCTGGCCGAAGTACGACGAAGCCCTCGCCGCCGAGGACCAGATCGAGATCCCTGTCCAAATCAACGGCAAGCTCCGCTCCCTCGTCCACATCGACGCCAACGCCACCGAGGACCAGGTCCGCGACGCCGCATTAGCCGACGAAAAAATCGCCACCATCCTCACCGGCAAAGAAATCACGCGTATCATCCTCGTCCCCCGCAAGCTAGTCAACATCGTGGTGAAGTAAAACGAGCGTCGGGTAAAAAAAGAACTGTCATCCCGAGCGGAGCGCCGCAGGGACACCTTCCAGCGGAGAAGAAACTGAACCGGCGCGAAGTCGACGGACCCCGCAGAGCTGGCAAAATTACTCCACACGCGAATCTCAGCGCGAGCGGAATCGGTCGCAAAGCGGTCGAGCGGGATGCCACCGCGGACGTGTCTCGACAACCCAACCCAACGAACGCGCGAAGCGCGTCCGCTTTTTCTGACAACTGACTACCGCCAGTGAGACCCCCATAGAATAAAAGTGGCTCCAGCCCCCGAGGTCCGGCTCCCTGCCCCAACCATCCACTTCCGTCGCCGAATCGAAACGCGGCACCCAATCCTTCGTCCACATCGTCGCCGCCACCTGGCGCCGCCCCTCGCTCCTCGCCACAGAAATCCTCTGGCGCTGGCTCTTCGGCATCCCGCTCATCGCCATGCTCGCCTCCGCATCAACACGCATCTGGAATCAAACCGGCCCCCAAATCCGCGACACCGGCCTCTTCGACTTCTCGCTCCAAATGCCCATGAACGGCGCGCTCTCCATCGCCGAGACATACCAAATCCTCCGCGACCCCATCCTCCACGCCCTCCTGTGGATCGTTCCCCTGGCCACCGTCGCCGCCGCCATCGCCTCCGGTCTCGGACGCAACGCCGTCCTCCGCCGCCTGAACTCCCAACTCCCGTGGCGTCCCGCCGCCAGCATAACCCTCCAGTTCCTGCGCATCGCCGCCCTCTGCCTCTGCTTCGCCGTCTGGTTTGCCGCCATCCAGTGGGCCGGCAATCACTCCCTCAACGTCACCGCCGCCCTCGACGCCGCCGAGCCCAACCTCGTCCTCTACTGCGCGTTAGTCATCGTCATCTCCCTCGGCATCTTCTCCGTCTGGGCTCTCCTCAGTTGGATCTTCTCCATCGCCCCGCTCCTCGCCATCCTCGAAAACCGCAGCATCGCCTCGAGCCTCCGGCGCAGCCTCCGCCTCGGCCCCCTTACCGGCAAACTTGTCGAAATCAACATGGTCATGGGCATCGTCAAACTCGCCCTCATCGTCCTGGCCATGGTCTTCTCCGCCACGCCCCTCCCTTTTGAAGACGTAGTCTCCGGCCCCGCCCTCTACGCCTGGTGGGCATTGGTAACCGTGCTGTATCTCATCGCCTCCGACCTCTTCCAGGTAGCCAGAGTCGCAGCCTTCGTCGAGCTATGGAAGATTTACAGCCTCGCATCCAAAGAGGCGCTGTAGCTGAACGATTGCGGATGCTTGAACAACGAGGGTGCCCCATATCTGCCCGGGTTTGGCAGATGTGGGAAGATGCGCGAAGCGCATCCGTCCTTGCATTTTGTTGTCACCCCACCGAAGCGGCGGGGTCCCCAGAGCGCGCGGCCTTGGCGCTCAGGGGTGCGAGCGCGCAGCGCGCAGCGGAGGGACCTGCTGAGTGCTTTCCCGCCGGGTGCCTCAGCGATCCGGGTGGCCCATTCAAGCCCGGGTTTGGCTTGAGTGGGTTCGCCGGTGCCCCAAATTACGGCCCTGGCCCGAAGCGAAAGCGGAGGGCGACGGCAAAAGAGCCAGGCTTCAGCCCGGCGTCAACGCACCCGAATCTTTCCGGCCTTTAGGCCCGGCACGATGACCCTCACAACCGCGCATAAAATCTCCCCGTCCTCAACTCCGGCGCAATCTCCGCACCCTTAATCCCCGCCGTCACCCGCTGGTGCCACAGCTTATCCCGCCACATCCCCACAAACTGCGGACCGCAAAAATTACTGCTCGCGACCGCCAGCCATCGCCCGCTCGCCGCCGCATGTTGCGCGCCCAGCACGCATAGCTCCTGCACCCAGTCCCACTTCAGCAGCGGCCAATCCTTGTAGTCCACCACGCCCCAGCACTCCGTCGTAATCAGCGGCATTTTCATCTGCCGCGACACCCCCGCGAACGCATCAATCGCCGCCACCAGCCCATCCTGCCAATACTCCGGCCGCGCCCGGTACACGCCCTCCGCCTTCAAACTCAGATTCGTGTACCCCTTCCCATCAAATCGCTCGTACGCATACCCGCTCAGCTTGTAAAACTCGCCCTCGCGCGTCTGCGCCATCCAGATATGCGGATCCATCAAATCGAAATAGCTCAAATTGTTTTTGAGAAAGCTTTCCATCGATCCCGTCGCCACGCTGAAAAACAGCGGCATCTCCAGATAGCGCGCCCGCACCAGCGCAATCGCCTTCTGCATCCACGCAAGCGACGCCGGCTGATCCCACTGCCCATACGTCAGCGGCTTCATAAACGGAGCCCAGTCCACCCCCGGCCACTCATTGCACAAATCCACATACAAAATCGACGGCAGAAATCCCGCCTGATCGATCAGCTCCAGCGTCCGGATCCAGTTCGCCGCCATCACCTCCGGTCCCGTAATCTTCATCCGCGTGTCCGCATCATCCTTGCGGTACCAGGTCGAGAGCCCCACCATCACCCCGCGCTCTTTGCACTTCCCCAGAAACTCAAACAGCGCCGGCAGCAGCACAATCCGGTTCACATCCGGAGATCCCCAGTCCTGCACGCTCCACTCCGGCTCGAGCGTCCACTCCTTATGCGCATCGGCCGCCAGCAGATGCGGAAACGGATCGATCCGCACTGCGTTGTACCCCCGCTCGCACAACTCATCCAGCGCGCGATCCCAGTCCTCGAACCCCGCCCCAGGCCACCGCCGCTCAATCCACGAAAACTCCCACATCGTAATCGCCCGCGGATGTTTCACGTCCGCCACCTTCGCCATCGCCGGCAAAGCCCCAGCCACCGAACCAGCCACCATCGCAGCAGCAGCCCCACTCAAAAACTTCCTGCGATCCATCGTCCTCCCCTAAAATTGCG
>DATHQV010000177.1:0-24871 GCA_035482355.1 Acidobacteriaceae bacterium
AACGATGGTGAACGAGGCCCACCTCAGCTTCATGCGCGACAACACCAACATCGGCCAGCCCATCGGCGGGCGCAACATCAGCCTCGCCTCCCAGGGATTCACCAACGCCAGCGGCACACCCAGCATCATCGCCCTCGACCCCAAAGGCCAGAGCGTCGAGAACCTCAACTTCAACGGCTACTCCACCGGCGCCGCCGCCAATCAGCTCATCCAGGTCAACAACACCATCCAGGGATCGGACACCTTCGCCAAAGTCCTCGGCGCGCACACCCTCAAATTTGGAGCCGAGTTCCACGCCGACGAAATCAATGCCGCCCCCATCGCCCAGTTCAACGGCAACTTCGTCTTTTCGGGCACAGAAACCGGCGTCGATTTTGCCGACTTCCTCATCGGCGTCCCCAGCCAGTTCAACCAGAGCCAGCTCAACCCCTTTTACGCGCGCAATAAATATGTCGGCCTCTTCGCCCAGGATAGCTGGCATCTCCGCGACGGCCTGACCCTCAACTATGGCCTCCGCTGGGACCGCATCGCGCCGTGGTCCGAAAAATACAATCAGATCTCCACGTTCGTCCCCGGCGCGCAATCCGTCGTCTTCCCCGGAGCTCCCGCCGGCATTCTCTATCCCGGCGATCCCGGAGTCCCCAACACTCTCGCCCCTATCGATCCCCTCGACGTCTCCCCGCGCCTCGGCATCGCCTGGTCTCCGCACGCCAACGGCGCTTTCCTCCAAAGGATTCTCGGCGCTCCCGGCACCACCAGCATCCGCTCCAGCTTCGGCACCTTCTATACCGCCATCGATGCCGCCGCCATCAGCGTTCTCGCCGCCAACGCTCCTTACGGAACGACCTATACCAGTCCCGCTCCGCCGCTCTTCGCCACCCCCTTCGTTTCCGCCGCCGACGGCACCAACTACGGCCAGCCCTTTCCCTTCAAATTCGCGCCGCTCAATTCCTCAGCGAGCCATCCTGACTCCATCATCGACTGGTCCGCGTACCAGCCCATCAGCGGCATCCCCGGCTACGACATCCACAACCGCACGCCCTACACCGAGGAGTGGATGCTCTCCATCCAGCGCCAGGCTGGTCCCAACACCGTTCTTGAAGCGAACTACGTGGGCACCGCCACCCATCGCCAGCGCGTGCTCGTTGAGGCCAACCCCGGCAACCCCGCGCTCTGCCTCAGTCTCAGCCAGTCCAGCGAAGTCAAACCCGGCACCGTCACCTGCGGAGCCGGAGGCGAAGACACCGTCTACTACCCAGCAGAAGGCGGCACGGTGCAGGGAACCCGCGGCCCTCTCGGGCCCGCCTTCGGCTCCAACGCCCTCCAGTCCAACATCGGTCACGCCAACTACAACGCCCTCGAGCTCAGCGCGCGCCATACCACCGGACGCCTCGAATACTCCGCCGCCTATACCTTCAGCAAGTCCATGGACGAATCGTCGAACATCGGTGAAGAAGTCAATCCCTTCAATCCCTCGCTCAGCTACGCCGTCTCCGCCTTCGACGTGAAGCAAAACTTCGTCGTGACGTATGAATATCAACTGCCCGTTGATCGCTGGCTCCCATCCAATCGCTTCACCCAGGGATGGTCCCTCTCCGGCATCACCCGCTACGCCAGCGGCTTTCCCGTCACCATGATCAACAACGGCGATAACTCGCTCGTCGGAACCAATCCCAACGGCGTCAACAACAGCAGCATCGATGAACCGGACTACTCCGGCGCCGCACTCCACCTCAACAAAAATCCCCGCACCAGCGGTAACAATTACTTCGCGCCCGCGGCCTTCTCCATGAACGCCGTCGGCACCCCCGGCACCGCCAAGCGTCGTTTCTTCTACGGCCCCGGCGCGGACAACTACGACATGGCCGCCGCAAAAAATCTCTCCCTCACCGAATCGAAATCTCTCCTCTTCCGCGTCGAAGGCTTCAACGTCTTCAACCACGCGCAGTTCAACGGCCCCTCCGCCGTCGACGGCAACATCGGCAGCACCACCTTCGGCAATGCCATCAGCGCCGCCCCGCCCCGCATCCTGCAAGGCGCCCTGAAGTTCAACTTCTGATAAAGGAATTCACTTGACCCCACGGGCTCCGAAACGTAGAGTGCGAGCAATGGGCGGAGGAGAGTCGACACAGTGAAGAACAACAACATTCCCATGGGGGTTGCCATAGGACTTGCCCTGGGAGCCGGCATAGGGGCAGCGCTGCATAACCTCGTTCTCGGAGCCGGAATCGGACTAGCCCTCGGCGCGGCATTCGGCCAGAAGACCACCACCGCGTAGTCCTTCACTCCTGGAATCCCATGATTGGAGTGAAGGACCTCACGCCGCTCCAGCGCCCCTGAAGGACCTTGGGAGTTGATGCCATTCTTAATCGACGGTGATTCGTGTTGCAGCGACCGTACCCGTCTCCTCGATACCCGTTGGTGCCCCCGTGCTATCGAACGTCTTGAACGTGAATGTCCCGGTGTAGGTTTTGCCGTCGCGAGACACGGTGTTCGTCTCGTCCAAAGTGAACGTGCCGCTGGCGGTAGGGGGAATGCTGCCTGGGGTGAAGAGCCATCCGACGTGATGCAAACGCACCGTTCGTGGTCCTACTTCCTTCCAGACGCCGAAGCAGATATTGCCCGTATCGGGAGGCAGCCAGGCATTTTCAAATTCGGTTCCATCGCTGTGCCATTGATCGAGCGTCTCGTTGAAGGTGCTTCCGCCCGCCGTGTAAACCACATGCCACAGGCCCACAATGGAGCCCCCGGGACCGGGGAAGAAACCCTCGTCCTGACCGTTTCCTGCCTGCGCCAGCATCGGGAGCCGGATCGGGTTCTTCGACCCTGTGCCCGTCAGGCCACAGGCAGCGTTGGCGCTGGTTGCACCGAACAGCAGCGCCGCAATCGAGAGCAGCGCCAGAGCGCCACCCGAGATCCGGTTGGTGAACGGCGCCTCGTGCAGGAACCGTTTTACTTGCTTCATGACTGGGTTCATGGTTTCTTCTCCTCTTTCCCCGCGATGGGCGGGCAAAGTGAGTCGAGTCTCCACCGCTGACGATCCTGACGCAATGCCCGCGCGGCGAATTGTTTCTCCCCGGGCAATCCCTTCTGCAGCAGCTGGTTGGAAGAACTTGTCCCGCGCGCTTGCGGGAGTGCTAGACTCGGTTCTCACTGGCTGGCGGGGCACGGAGCGATGCTTTCACCCACCGAAAACACGGTTCGCTTTGGCCTGTTTGAGCTCGATCTCAGAACTCGGCAGCTCACGAAGAACGGCGTGACGATTCGGTTGCCGCAGCAACCAATCCAGGTCTTGTCGTTGCTTCTCGAACGCCCCGGCGAGATTGTGACGCGCGAGGAGCTCAGACGACGCCTCTGGCCGTCCGATGTTTTTGTTGATTTCGATCACGGACTGAATAAATCCATCCAAAAACTCCGCGATGCTCTCGGCGATTCGGCAGCCTCTCCCCGTTACATTGAAACCATTCCTCGTATCGGATACCGCTTCATTGGGCCCTCCAATGGAGCGACAGCGGTTCTGGAACTCACCTCAGGCACAAATGTCCTGCAACCGCAGAATCTCGTTTCCGCTCCTCCTGGCCAGTTCGCCGGAAGTCGGCGAGTGCGCTGGCTTTTGATCGCCGCCTGGATCGCGCTCGGTGCGCTTACCGCGGGCTGGCTGATCCATTCGAGGCTGCGAGCGAGCGAATCGATCCAGTCGCTGGCTGTTCTTCCCCTTGACAACCTGTCCGGAGATTCCTCTCAGGACTACTTTGCCGATGGCATGACCGACGAGCTGATCACGATGCTCGCGAAAGACTCGACTCTTCGCGTTGTCTCCAGAACCTCGGTGATGCAGTACCGTGGGGCGCGCCGGCCGCTTCCGGAAATCGCACGAGCGCTTCACGCGGACGCAATCCTCGAAGGCTCGGTGTCCCGTTCCGCCAATCAGGTCCATATGACTCTGCAGCTGATTCGGGCGGACACGGATTCACATCTCTGGGCCGATAGCTACCAACGCGACGCCAACGATGTTGGACTGCCGGACGAGGCAGCCAAAGCCATTGCGAAACAACTGCATCGCGCAGTCCCGGCCGTGAAGGCCATCCGCTATGTGAATCCGGCAGCGCATGATGCTTACCTGCACGGCAATTATCTTTGGTTCGGCGAGCGCATGGAGGAGTCCGGGCCGTGGTTCCGGAAGGCGATCGATCTCCAGCCTGATTATGCGCTGGCATGGGCGGGACTTGCCGACTACTACGGGGAGGGTATCGCCGGCGATGTTCTCGACCCCCGCATCAGCATCGTTCCGGAGGAGCAGGCAGCCGAACGCGCGCTCGAACTGGATCCGAACCTGCCCCAGGCGCACCAGGCAATGGGTGCCATGTTCCTCATCGATCGATGGGATTGGGCGGACGCCGACCGCGAGATTCTCCGCGCCATCAGCCTCGATCCGCAGAACAGCGAACTGTATTACCTGCGCGCCTGTGTGTTGCAGGCAGACAACCGTAACGCAGAAGCCATCGATTTGGGAAAGAAGGCGATGGAAATTGATCCGTTCCTACGGCCCTACGTTCTCGCCTCGATTTACGAGGGTGCACGCCAATTCGATGCGGCTCTGGCGGAAATACGGCTGCGCCTGGAAGCGAATCCCAACAATCTCGATCTCCTCGGTACGGAGATGGATACCCTGCGACGTATGGGCAACTACAAGGAGGCAGTGGACGTCTGGGCCAGGTGGCATATTCTGATGGGAGATCCTCAGTCGGCCGCAAGCCTGCGGCGTGCCTGGGACCGGAATGGTGCCCGAGGCTTCGTTCGCTGGCAGCTCGGCCGCCGCCTCCTCCAGTCGAAGCGTATCTACATCTCTCCTGTCGAGTTGGCCAGTTATTACGCACAGCTTGGCGACAAAGAGCGGGCGCTCGCTCTGCTCGAGGAAGGCTACCGCCAGCATTCCACAGACACTCTTTGGATCCAGGAGGATCCCGCCTATGACTTCCTCCACGCCGATCCGCGCTTTCGCTCCATCGTTCTGAAGACAGGAGTTCCGCCGGCCTATTAGGATCTGCCCCTCAGGTCCGACTGCCTCGGCGGATGAAATCACGCCAAATCAGCATCGAACTCGGTTCGTGCCCAATTCAACACATGAGTAACGGAAAACGGGCTTTGCACCAACGGGCAGTCATTCTGGCTGAATCACCAGTAACCCGGGCGTATTCGAGCACCCATTAAAATACCTATTTGCAAAATAGGTATGTTGGGCCTAGACTCCCCACATGGCCAGGAATTCCGAACATCGCGACCTCTTCCCCGGCGCCCTCGAAATCATGATCCTCCAGTCTCTGCGCCTCCGGCCCATGCACGGCTATGCCCTGGTCAAGCACATCAAGCAGGTTTCCGACGACCTCCTCCAGGTGGAAGAAGGCAGCCTCTATCCGGCCCTCCAGCGCATGCTCAAAGAGGGCCTGCTCGAATCGGAAGCCGGAATCTCCGCGAAAGGCCGCCCCACGCGCATCTACAGCCTCACCCCCGCCGGCATCCGCCATCTCGAGCGCGAAGTCGTCAGCTTCGAAAAAATGTTCACCGGCATCAGCCGCGTGCTCGCTGCGGCGGGAGCGTAATCATGTTTCCTAAAAAGCGCCGCATCGACGACATCTCCGTCTCCATCCAGGAGCACATCGATGAACGCATCGACGAGCTGGTCGACGAAGGCCTCCCGCGCGCAGAAGCCGAGCGCAAAGCCCGCCGCGAGTTCGGCAATCCAACACTGCTCGAAGAGCGCAGCCGCGAAGTGTGGCAGTGGCAGCGCCTTGAAACCCTGCTCGTCGATCTCAGGCACATCGGCCGCCGCCTCCGCCGCTCGCCCGGCTTCGCCATCACCGTCGTGCTCACCCTCGCCATCGGCATCGGAGCGAACACGGCCGTCTTCAGCGTGCTCAACAGCGTGCTCCTCCGCCCGCTTCCGTATCCCGAACCGCAGCAGCTCGTTTCGCTGCACCTCAACGCTCCCGGCGCTCCCGGCCTCGCCGAGTTCCGCAGTGAGCTGCGCCTCTCGGCATCCATGTATCTCACCTTCGCCGCGCACAACCGCGCCTTCCAGTCAGTCGGCATTTGGGGTCCAGGAACCGCCAGCATCACCGGTATCGCCCAGCCCGAAGAAGTCAACACGGCGCAGATTTCCGGCGGCGTTCTTGAGACTCTCAAAGTTCCTGCCCTCTACGGCCAATGGCTCACCGCTGCCGATCAGGATCCTCACGCATCGGGGCGCGTCATGCTCAGCTACGGCTATTGGCAGCGCCGCTTCGGAGGTGATCCCGCCGTCGTTGGTCGCACCATCCAGGTCAACTCCCAGCCCCGCGTCATCGCCGGAGTCATGCCGCGCGGTTTCAAAATCGTGAATTATGACTTCGATCTCCTCATCCCGATGGGCCTCGATCCCGTCAAGGAAATATTGGCGGGCTTTGGCAATCGCGGCATCGCGCGGCTGCGGCCCGGCGTAACCATCCCCGAGGCGAATGCCGATGTAGCGCGCCTGCTCAACATATGGATGGACAGCTGGACCAACGGTCCAGGCTCCGATGGCCACTGGTATCTGAACTGGAAGATCACGCCCGCGCTGCAGCCCCTGAAAGATACGGTAGTCGGCAGCATCCACACCGTCCTTTGGGTGGTCATGGCGACCATCGGTGTGGTCATGCTCATCGCCTGCACCAACGTGGCGAATCTGCTGCTGGTGCGAGCCGATGTCCGCCAGCAGGAGCTCGCCGTCCGCTCCGCGCTCGGCGCGGGACGCTGGCGCATCGCCCGTGAGCTTCTATTGGAGAGCGTAACCCTCGGCCTCGTTGGAGGAGCCGTCGGCGTGGCCGTCGCCTACGGCGGTCTCCGCCTGCTCACCGCAATTGGCCCGGCCGACCTGCCCCGCCTCAGCGAAATCTCGCTCGACGGATGGTCCATCGCCTTCACCCTCATCCTCTCCGTGCTCTCCGGCCTCTTCTTCGGAGCCATCCCGGTGCTCCGTTATGCTCCTTCGCGGCAGCGCGTCAATCTGCTGGGTACGGCGCGCACCACCAGCGTCAGCCACGAGCGCCTGCGCGCCCGCAACCTCCTCGTCGTTGCCCAGGTCTCCATGGCGCTGGTCCTGCTCATCGGCGCGGTCCTCATGATCCGCACCTTTTTGGCGATGCGCAACGTCGATCCCGGCTTCTCCGATCCCGCATCCCTCCAGGTCATGCGCCTCTCCATCCCCGACACGCTGGTGCACGATCCCGTCACCGTCGTGCACATGCAGAGCAGCATCCTCGATCAGCTCGCTGCTATTCCTGGTGTTTCCTCCACCGGCTTCACCGCTTCCGTTCCCATGTCCGGGGCCGAACCGGCATGGGATCAAATCTTCGCCCAGGGCAAGACCTACGTGAACTACAACGCCCCCATGCGTCTCTACAACTACGTCTCGCCCGGATACTTCCACACCGCCGGAACACGCATGTTGGCCGGGCGCGACTTCACCTGGGCGGAGATCTACGGCCAGCGGCCGGTAGGCATCGTCAGCGAGGGATTGGCCCGCGAGCTATGGGGATCGCCCCAGGCCGCCATCGGCAAGCGCTTCCAGGAATTTCCCGCCATGCCCTGGCATGAGGTGATCGGCGTGGTCCAGGATGTACGAGAAAACGGCGTAGACCAGGTGTCGCCCGCAACCGTCTACTGGCCGTCGATCATGCGCGACATTTATGGACCGGGATCGTTCGACGCAAGGCGCACCGTCTACTTCGCCATGCGCAGCCATCGCGCCGGATCGCAGGCGCTCATCAACGAAATGCAGCAGGCCGTCTGGTCGGTCAACGCCAGCTTACCCGTCGCCGACATCAGCACCATGCAGGATATCTACGGCGACTCCATGGCCCGCACTTCATTCACGCTCGTCATGCTCGCCATCGCCGGAACCATGGCGTTCGCGCTCGGCATCCTCGGCATCTACGGCGTCATCTCCTACGCCGTCTCGCAGCGCACCCGCGAAATCGGCATCCGCATGGCGCTCGGCGCAAAAAAGAGCGAACTCGCGTGGATGTTCGTTCGTTCCGCCCTGGTCCTCACCGCCATTGGTACCGCGCTCGGCCTCGTCTCGGCCACCGCGCTCATGCGCCTCATGCGAACGCTTCTCTTCGGCATCAGCCCGCTCGACCCAATCACCTTCGCAGCCGTACCGATTGCGCTCATCGCCGCAGCGGCATTAGCCAGCTATCTCCCCGCCCGCCGCACCGCAGCCATCAATCCCGTCGAAGCCCTGCGAGCCGAGTAGCTATTTCGAAATACACCGGGCGCCCCACATCTGCCCGGTTTTGGCAGATGTGGGAGACGCGCAAAGCGCGTCCGCATTTGTTTCTCTCCGGGGGCACAACGCCACACCTCGAATGAATCCAGAGTATGTATCAGGGCATGACTTCAGTCGTGCCGCAAAGCGCAAAAAATCATCGGGCTTTAGCCCCTGTCAAGAATCCGCGCGCCCGCTTCTGTATGTATCAGGGCACGACTTCAGTCGTGCCGCAAAGCGCAAAAGAAATCGTCGGGCTTGAGCCCCTGTTACAACGCACGCACTCAAACCACTCCGCCCGCGGCCCGAATCACCTCTCCCGTGATCCACCCTGATTCGTCCGACGCCAGAAACACCGCCAGCGGCGCGATATCGCTCACGCGACCCAGCCGGCCCAGCGGCGTCTTCTCTGCCAAAGCCTCTCCCGCCCCACCCGCAAAGGTTCCCGCCGCAACATTGCCTTCGGTTTCTGTATAACCAGGACAGATTGCGTTGACGCGAATCTTGCGCGGCGCCAGTTCGAGCGCCAATCCCTTCGTCAGCGTTTCGATTGCGCCCTTCGTCGATGCGTACAACAGAGCGCCCACCACCGGATGCGAGCCCACAATCGAACTGAGGTTGATGATGCTCCCACCCTCCGCCCCGAACCGCTGCATCGCCTCCTGCACCGTCAGAATCGTCCCCAGAACGTTGATGTTGTAGTGCAGGTGAAAGTTCTCTTCCGTGATCTCCGCGAAAGCGCCGAAGCGGAATATCCCGGCGTTGTTCACCAAAACGTCCAGTCTTCCGAATGCAGAATCCACTTCCTTAAATAACCGCGCGACCTCTGCCGCTTTAGACACGTCGCCCCCGGCCGCGATCGCATCTCCCCCGTTTTTGATGATCGCCTGAGCGACGCGTTCGGCGCCTTCCCGGTCAGACGAATAGTTGACGGCTACGCGCGCGCCCGCAGCTCCCAGAGCCGTTGCAATCCCGGCTCCGATGCCTTTCGACGCGCCTGTCACGATGGCCACTTTGTTCGACAGTCTGCCCATATTCACTCACCATGCTGAACGATTTGGGCCCAGGCTCCCCGCCGCTCCGAACATCCGCTGCGAAGGTCGCCTCGCGTCCGCAAAAATCTCCGCTCGCGCTCCTCCGGCGAAAACGCACAGAAATCGCCCTGTTAACTAATTGTGCATCTCCGAACAGATTGTCGGCAATCGGGGAGCGCCGGTCTTTTCCTTAACACCCCGCGTGCCCCATACCCTGGCCTGAGCAAACCTGAAGGCTCTGCCCGGTGTTGGCAGAAGTACGAATCCGGATGCCCCATATCTGCCCGGTTTTGGCAGATGGGTGAGACGCGCGAAGCGCGTCCGCTTTTGTATGTATCAGGGCATGACTTCAGTCGTGCCGCAAAACGCAAAATAATCGTCGGGCTTTAGCCCCTGTCACGAATCCCGGTGCCCCATATCTGTCCGCTTTTGTAGCATCCCCTCACTGCATTCTCAAAGCCGCCGCCGGATCCATCCGCGCCGCGCGCCATGCCGGAATCACGCACGCGGCAGCCGCCACTACAATCAGCGTCAATGCCGCCAGACCGAAAATCTCCGGATCCAGCGGCTGTGTCTGATACAGCATCGACTGAATCATCCGCGTCACTCCAGCGCCGGTTCCCAACCCCAGCGCCAGCCCGATCAGCGCAGGCTGCAGCCCGTCGCGCAGCATCAGCGCCAGCACCTGTCTGCGCTGCGCCCCCAGCGCAATCCGCACTCCGATCTCTGTAGTGCGCTGCGTTGCCAGATACGAAACGACGCCGAACAATCCCACCGCCGCGAGCAACAGCGACACTAATGCGAACACAATCAGCAGAGTCGCATCGAAACTGGCGTCCAGCGTCTGTGTGCCGATCAACTGATCCATCGTCAGAATGTCGGAGACCGGCAGGTCGCGATCGAGCTGCTGAAAAATCTTCTGCACCGGCATCGCGAATCCCGTCACATTCCCCTGCGAACGCACCACCAGCGACGCGCCCGGAACGAATCCCTTTTCGTCGGCGCTAATCAGCCCATCGATCGGGAAATACATCATCGGCCGCACCGCCTCGCCCACCGAGAAAAGCGTGTCCCCCACCACCCCGGCAATCCGGTACCGCTGCCTGGCCCGGATGACAACGGTCTGGCCGATTGGGTTCGCGCCGCCGAAGTACTGCTGCGCAAGCATCCTGCTGATGATCACTTCTGTTGCCGGCGCCAGCTCCTGGTTGCTGTCAAATGTGTGGCCGCTGTCGAAAGGAATCCCCATCGCCGCGAAATACTGCGGATCGACCCAGCGGTGGAGCGCCACCTGGCCTTCTCCCTGCGGCAGGGGCGGCCGTCCCTGAATGGTGAAGGCGCCGTCCCCGCCGTAGCCGTCGCCCGGCAGCGTGCTCACCAGTCCCGCCGCCTCAATCCCCGGATAACTCCGCACCCGCGTCAGCAAATCCTGATAAAAATGCACCGCCGCAGGATAGTCATACCGCACTGCGGGAAGAGAGAAGTCCATCGTCAGCACGTTGTGGGTCAGGCAGCCCAAATCGGAGGAGCGGAGCCGCGCATAACTCTTCAGCAGCAGTCCAGCTCCCAGCAGCAGCACCACGGTCAGGCCCACTTCGAGCGCCAGCAGCACACGGCGCAGCCGCGTCCGCGAATGCCCGCCGCTATGCGAGCGCGACGACTCCTGCAGCGCATTCAGCACCTGGTCTCCGCGGCTCGAAAACGCGGAGATCAGTCCCGCGAACAACGCGCTCGCGACGATCAGCCCGCTGGTAAAGGCGATCACCACCCCATCCATGTGGATCGCTTCAATGCGCGGCACATCCTGGCGCAGGTTCACAAACCACCGCACCATGCCCCACGCCACCGGCAATCCCAGTGCGCCTCCCGCCACCGCCAGCAGCAGGCTCTCCGTCAGTTGCTGCCGCAGCAGTTCCGCGCGGCTCCCGCCCAGCGCCGTACGAATCGCCAGTTCTCTGCGCCGCCCCACAGCCCGCGCCACCAGCAGATTGGAAATATTGAGACACGCAATCAGCAGCACACACCCCGTCGCGCCCAGCAGGATGGCCAGCGGTGTACGCAGGTCCCCCACCATCGAGTCCAGCAGGATGCGCCCATTCGCGCCCACGCTCACAAACGGATCGTCGCGATGCGCGTTGTGGATGCCCAGCGTAATCGTGGAGAGCTCCGCAATCGCCGCGGGCAGGGAAGCGCCCGGCTTCAAACGGCCCACCGACTGCACTTCATGATCGTCCAGCGCCTGCATCATCGCCGCCG
This sequence comes from Acidobacteriaceae bacterium, assembly GCA_035482355.1. GTDB lineage: Bacteria > Acidobacteriota > Terriglobia > Terriglobales > Acidobacteriaceae > Palsa-343. Next base: position 11,578 of record DATHQV010000177.1, read on the forward strand.
ATTCCTCGTGATAAATCGGCGTCCACAACTGAATTGCCGTGGTGGGAATCGCAAACGAGGCCGGCATCACCCCGATCACCGTATAAGCTTTCGCGTCCAGCAAAATCGTCCGGTTCAGAATCGACGGGTCGCCCCCGAAACGCCGCTTCCACAACCCCCAGCTCAGAATCACCGTTCCGTTCGCGGAAGGCCGATCGTCGGCTGCTGTGAAGTTGCGCCCCAGCGCCGGTTCCACGCCCAGCAGAGGCAGCATGTTCCACGTAAAGTCTGCCCCCTGCAGCGTCTCCGGCAGTTGCCCCTGCGTGCCCGACAGGTTGTAGCTCCTGAAATGGCTCAGCGCCATCCCGGTAAAGTTATGGTTCTCTTTTTCCCAAATAGCGAAAATCCCGGCTGCGGTGTTATTAAACGGGAAGCTCACCTGACCCGCGTTCGTATTTTCGTAGAGCCGCACCAGCCGCTGCGGGTCCTTGAACGGCAGTGGCTTCAGCAGCACGCTGCGTACCACGGTGAACAACGCGGCATTCACGCCGATGCCCAGCGCAATCACCACCATCGCTACCACCGCGAACCCCGGCGACCGCCGCAGCGAGCGCGCCCCAAACTTCAAATCCCGTCCCACGCTGTCCAGCCACGAGATCGTGTTCTGGCGCCACACCCGTTCCCGTACCTGCTGCGCGTTGCCGAACTTTACCAGCGCCGCGCGTCGCGCCTCTTGCTCGGAATACCCGCGCGCCATGTTCTCCTCGATCTCCGCGGCCACATGAACGTCCATTTCTTCCTGTAACTCGGCGTCCGCATCGCGCCGCCGGAAAAATCTGCGTCCGATCATGGCTCTTCTCCTTCCAGGGATTTGCCCATCACCAGGTCGATGGCCCGCGTCATCCGCTCCCACCGCTTCGCTTCGCGCTGCAGTTGTTTCCGTCCCGCTGCCGTCAGCCGATAAAACTTCGCCCTGCGGTTGTTCTCGCTCGCCTTCCAGTACGACGAAAGCCACCCCCGGTCTTCCAGACGGTAGAGCGCCGGATATAGCGACCCCTGCTCCACCTGCAGCACATCTTCTGAAGTTCGCTCAATGATCTTCGCAATCGTGTGCCCATGCGCGTCTCCCAGCAGCATGGTCCGCAGGATCATCATGTCCAGCGTCCCCTTCAGCATCTCCTCGTCCGACCTGGGTTTCTCCGCCACTCTTGCTCCTCCATTAGAACTTCTAAAGAAGCCCAGCATACACCACTCGAACTTCTAAAGGAAGACGCCGCCATGGAAAAATTGTGACGCGGATGCCAACACCCGGTTTTCCGCCCTTCACTCTCCCACCCATCTCATAAATGCCGAGTGCCCCATAACCTGGCCTGAGCCAGGTCGAATCCTCCGCCCGCTATGGGTATTGGGGGAAACGTGCGAAGCGCGTCCGGTTTGTATCAGGGCATGACTTCAGTCGTGCCGTTAGCCCGCATTGGATGAGGGCCTCAGCCCCTGTCACGACTCCGGGATGCTCCATAACCTTGGCTGAGCAAAGCCGAAGGTTCTTCCATCGGTTGGCAGATGGGTGAAACGCGCGAAGCGCCTCCGCATCGTGTCAGGGCACGACCCCACGGCCCGCGTCCGCGGCAATGTTCAGATCGACAAAAAAACTACTTAAGGTTGGTAACCGTCAGCCATCCACAGGGCAAACAGCTCAATGCGATCCTGGGACCAGGGGCCTTCGCCCCGCGGCGGTGGCGGGGGCATCACAGCGCCGCCGATGCCTCGAATGCGGTCGTAGATGGCCGCTGCATGCGCCTTGACGTCGTCGTAGCTTGCCAGGTTGAACGCTTTACTCATCGCGCTAATATCGCGCTCAGTGAACAGGGGCCGAATGTCGGATTGATAGCTTGTCGGTCTCGCCATGGTCCTCACCTGTTGAAATGATCCTACAAGGTCCCAACCGCGTCTATCCCGGACGACCCATCCGTATCCGTTTCCGACTTCTCGCCTCGGCGGAACCTCTCTCAGGCGAGGATTAGAAAAAACTTTGGCCGTTTGTCGAATTCAGGTCTGGCCATTCGTCGTTATGCTGAAGGCGAGTCAGATTCGACCCGCCGGAAGACCATTACAGGACTCTATTCAAAATGAGCAATCAACTCACTCGTCGCGACTTCGCATTCCGCACTGCCGGCTTGGGTCTGGCTATCGGACTCGCGCCTGCAGCCACACTGGCCACCACTGAGCAAGCCTCACGCTCAGAATCTTCGCCGGCCGTTGCTGATCCATTCTCCCTTGTCGATCCGGAGCTTCTTCCGGTACTCAGGCAGTTCCCCGCGGTGGACATCTCCCTGGAGGCGGCCATCAAGTTCCGGCAAATGCCTGGCGTGCCCCCCTTGCCTGCTCCCGCGCCGCGGCCCGTGGAGCGGCGCATCCCCGGGCCGCCCGGAGCACCCGAGATTCGCCTGTGGATCGTTGATCCCGCGCCGTCGGAGAAGGGCAAGCCGGTGTTGCTGCACATGCATGGCGGCGGCTTCATGATGACCGACCCCATGTTGATGCCCGAATTGCAGGGGATCGCGACAGATTGCCACTGTGTCGTCGTCTCGGTCGACTACCGGCTGGCTCCGGAGACGCGTTATTCCGGCTCGCTCGAGGACAATTACGCAGCGCTGCAATGGCTTTACGCGCATGCAGCGGAGCTCGGCATCGATCGCACCAAAATCGCCGTGGGAGGTGAGAGCGCCGGTAGCTACCACGCGGCGAGCCTCGCCATTCACGCGCGCGACCGCAACGAAATTCCCATCGTCTTCCAGTTGCTCATCTACCCCGCGCTGGACGACCGAACCGGCAGCAGCCGTGCAGTGCCACCCGGAATTGGCCACTTTATGTGGACTGCAAATGCCAATCGTCTTGCCTGGAGCTCGCTGCTCGGTGTTCCGGCAGGCTCCCCCAGCGTGCCGTCCGCCGCCGTACCCGCGCGGGTTGCGAACGTCGCCGGCCTGCCGCCTGCCTGGATCGGCGTCGGCGCTCTCGACCTGTTCGTCGAAGAGAACATAGAGTACGCGCAACGGCTCATCCACGCCGGAGTCGCAACCGAGCTGCTGGTCATGCCCGGCGCCTTCCATGGATTCGATCTCCTCGTGCCCGACGCCGCAGCCTCCAAACAATTCAGCGCGAGCTGGAAGGCGGCGCTGCGCAAGGCATTCGCCACGGCCAAAGCTGCTTAGCAGAGAAGCCGGGTGCCCGATATCCGCCCGGTTTTGGCAGATGCGCGAAACGCTCGAAGCGCGTCCGCATTGATTCAGACTTCGAATCAACGCACGCTTTACAGTTTCAGGAAAATCTATGGCCTGTATCAGGGCACGACTTAGGTGCTCAATGAGTGCTTCAGCCTGATACCGCCATTCGAGGAGCCCAACTCGTACCGAGAAGCCGGCTTCCCGGTACTGATTGGAAGCCCGCGTCCGGATTATGATCGAGAGACGCCGATTGCTCCAATCGCGCTATGAGAGGCCGCAGGGTGCGAAAAGGGTTTACGAGAAGACCGAAAGCAGAAGAGCCTGCGGCGGCCCACGGGACGAACTACATCACTCCGGGCGGGATTCAACGCCTGAAAGATGAGCGCCATTTTTTGCTCACCAGGGATCGGCCGGCCGTGGTGGAGGTGGTGGCGTGGGCTGCGGGCAATGGCGATCGCAGTGAAAACGCCGACTATCAGTACAGCAAGCGACGCCTGCGGCAGATCGATGGACGGATTCGCTTCCTGACAAAACGAATCGAAGCCGCGGAGGTGGTCGATCCGGAGGCTCCGAGGACGGGGCTGCGGGCGGCCAGGGCGTTCTTTGGAGCCACTGTGCGCTTTGCGAATGCAGCGGGAGTCGAGCGAGTGGTGAGCATCGTCGGCACCGATGAAGTGGATCTCGACCGCGACCACATCAGTTGGGCCTCGCCCCTGGGGCGAGCCTTAATGAGAGCGGCAGAGGACGACGAAGTGGTTCTTCATGCGCCGGGCGGCACGGAAACCCTGACCGTGCTGGAAGTGCGGTACGAGCGCATCTCCGTAGAACCGTTCCACGTACCACCTGGGTTTGAAGTCTCGACAAAGGGCCTTGATCGCTCACGCTGAACAAAGCGAAGGTATTGGCTCCCTGGCCGGCCAGGAAAAAGGTGAGTACTGATAAACCCTCTTCTCGCCAGCGAATAATAGAGGGTTCCGCCGGCGCGGTCTCGATGAGCGCAAAATCGCCGAGGCACTCCTTGAACCGCCGATCGTTACCGGGAAGCCTGCCCTTCAGAACTCCCCCCAACCCTCAAAATCCCCCCACTCCACCCCCCAAATCCCCCATTCCCTCCGCAACATTTCAGAATCCTTTCCCCTTTCGTTACCATCGAATCAGCCCCTATGCCCGATTTCAGCCAACATCCGCTGCAAAAGATCCTCGACTCCCGCATCGCCATCATCGATGGCGCCATGGGCACCACCATCCGCACCTACGGCATGACCGAAGCCGACATCCGCGGCGACCGATTCGCCAACGCCACCAAGGATCTCAAGAACAACGGCGACCTCTTCTCCCTCACCCAGCCCAGGATGATCGGCGACATCCACCGCCGCTTCCTTGAGGCCGGCGCCGACATCCTTGAGACCAATACCTTCGGCGCCACCAGCATCACTCAAAGCGAGTTCTTCGTCGACGATCCCCGCGAGCACGGCGGCCGCAAAGATCCCGCCTTCTATCAAAAAATCATCGAAGACCAGTTCCTCAACGACCTCGCCTGGGAAATCAACGAGCAGTCCGCCCGCCAGTGCCGCGAGTGGGGCGACCGCATCGCCAATCAGACCGGACGCCAGCGCTTCGTTGCCGGAGCCATCGGGCCGCTCACCGTCTCGCTCTCCAATTCGCCCGACGCCGACGACGCCGGCTTCCGCGTCGTCACCTTCGACCAGGTCAAGTCCGCCTACGCCCACGAAGTCCGCGCCCTCATCGCCGGCGGCGTCGACCTCCTCCTCGTCGAAACCATCTTCGATTCCCTCAACGCCAAAGCCGCCCTCGTCGCCATCCGCGAAGTCTTCGATGAACAAGGCCTCACCGGCGCGAAAGAACTCCCCATCATGATCAGCGCAGCCGTCGGACGCGGCGGCGAAACCCTCATCTCCGCCCAAACTACTGAGGCTTTCTGGAACGCCGTCCAGCACGCGCGCCCCTTTGCTGTCGGGCTCAACTGCTCCCTCGGCCCCGACCTCATGTACCCATTCCTCTCCGAGCTATCGGAGAAAGCCGACGTCAATATTTCCTGCTACCCCAACGCCGGTCTGCCCAACCCGCTCTCGCCCACCGGCTTCGACCTCGGACCGCCCGACATGGCTCGCTATCTCTCGACCTTCGCCCAGGCTGGACTCATCAACATCGCCGGAGGCTGCTGCGGCAACACGCCCGAGCACATCGCCGCCATCGCGCAGGCCCTCGAAGGTCAGGCCCCGCGCAAAATCCCAGCAAACGAACCCCCCGAGGCCGCAGCGTGACCCAGAAACCCCTCCGCCTCTCCGGCTCGCAACCCTTCACCCAGCAGGCCGGCGTCTTCATCATGATCGGCGAACGCACCAACGTCGCCGGATCCCCGCAATTCGCTCGCCTCGTCAAAGCCGGCAAGTTCGAGGAAGCCGTCAGCGTCGCCCGCCAGCAAGTCGAAAACGGCGCCAACGTCCTCGACATCTGCATGGACGAAGGCATGATCGACGGCGTCGCCGCCATGACCCGCTTCCTCCAGCTCCTCGCCTCCGAGCCGGAGGTCGCGAAAGTCCCCTTCATGGTCGATTCCTCCAAGTGGGACATCATCGAAGCGGGCCTCAAATGCATTCAGGGCAAGGGCATCGTCAACTCCATTTCCCTCAAAGAAGGCGAAGCCAAATTTCTTCAGCACGCCGCCGCCGTCCTTAAATATGGTGCGGCCGCTGTCGTCATGGCCTTCGACGAACAGGGCCAGGCCGCCACCCTCGCTGAAAAAATCCGCATCTGCCAGCGCGCCTACCGCCTCCTCGTAGACCAGGTCGGATTTCCCCCCGAAGACATCATCTTCGATCCCAACGTCCTCACCGTCGCCACCGGCATGGAGGAGCACAACAACTACGCCGTTGACTTCATCGAAGCCACCCGCTGGATCAAAGCCAATCTCCCCCACGCCAAAGTCAGCGGCGGCATTTCCAACATTTCCTTCAGCTTCCGCGGCAACAACAAAGTCCGCGAAGCCATGCACTCCGCCTTCCTCTACCACGCCATCGCCGCCGGGCTCGACATGGGCATCGTCAACGCAGGCATGCTCGAGGTCTACGAAGAGATCGATCCCGAGCTCAAAGTCCTCGTCGAAGACGTGCTCCTTAATCGCCGCCCCGATGCCACAGAGCGCCTCGTCGATTACGGCGAAGCCCTCAAAGCCGCAGGCGCAGGCAACGTCGCTACTGAAAAGAAAGCTGAAGAATGGCGCAACGGTCCTGTTGCCGAGCGCCTCGCCCACGCCCTCGTCAAAGGCATCGACACCTACATCGACGCCGACACTGAAGAAGCGCGCCAGCAACTTGGCCGCCCGCTCTCCGTCATTGAAGGTCCGCTCATGGACGGCATGAGCATCGTCGGCGACCTGTTCGGCTCAGGCAAAATGTTTCTGCCGCAGGTCGTAAAATCCGCCCGCGTCATGAAGAAGGCCGTCGCCTACCTCTTTCCCTTCATGGAAGCCGAAAAAGCCGCGCAGGCCGCTGCCGGAGAAGTCGTCAAAGCCCGCGGCAAAATCCTGCTCGCCACCGTCAAGGGGGATGTCCACGATATCGGCAAAAACATTGTCGGCGTCGTCCTCGCCTGCAACAACTACGACGTCGTCGACCTCGGGGTCATGGTCCCGTGCGAAAAAATTCTCGAGCGCGCCCGCTCTGAAAACGCCAACATGATCGGCCTCAGCGGCCTCATCACTCCCTCGCTCGACGAAATGGTCCACGTCGCCCGCGAAATGCAGCGCCAGGGCTTCACGCTCCCGCTCCTTATCGGCGGAGCCACCACCAGCCGCGCTCACACCGCCGTCAAAATCGCGCCCAACTACGCGCAGCCCGTCATCCACGTGCTCGATGCCAGCCGCGCCGTTCCCGTCACCACCAGCCTCCTCAGCGACGACGGCCGCGACGCCTTCATCGCCGAAGTTGCCGCCGACTACGAATCTCTCCGCCGCACCCACGCCGCGCCCCGCGCCGCGCTCGTCCCCATCGCCGACGCGCGCCATCGCCGCGCTCCCATCGAGTGGCGCGCAGAAGATTTACCCACCCCCGAATTCACCGGCGTTCGCGTCCTCAATAATTTCCCGCTTGAAACCCTCCGCGCCTACATTGACTGGTCGCCCTTCTTCCACACCTGGGAATTGAAGGGCGTCTACCCGCGCATCCTCTCCGACGAGCGCCAGGGCGAGCAGGCCCGCCAGCTATTCTCTGAAGCCAACGCCCTCCTCGATCGCATCATCGCGGAAAAGCTTCTCTGCGCCCGTGGTGTCTACGGCTTTTTCCCGGCCTCGGCAATCGGCGACGACATTCATCTCTTCACCGACAACACGCGCAGCCGCGAACTGGACCGACTCCACTTCCTCCGCCAGCAAGCCAATCGCGAAGGCAGCGAGCCGTGCCGTTCTCTCGCCGACTTCATCGCGCCATGCGAATCCGGATTGCCCGACCACGTCGGAGCCTTCGCCGTCACCACCGGCCACGGCCTCCAGGCCCTCTGCGACCGCTTCCGCTCTCAGCACGACGACTACAACGCCATCATGGCCGAGGCTCTCGCCGATCGCCTCGCTGAAGCCTTCGCCGAATGCCTCCACCAGCAAGTCCGCGTGGAATGGGGCTACGGCCGCGACGAGAATCTCACTCCCGAAGAGCTCATCCACGAAAAATATCGCGGCATCCGCCCCGCCCCCGGCTACCCCGCCTGTCCCGACCACACGGAGAAGGGAACCATCTGGCGTCTGCTCGACGTTGAAGCCAACACCGGCATGAAGATCACAGAGTCATTCGCGATGTGGCCCGGCTCCAGCGTCAGCGGCATCTACTTCGCCCACCCCGCCTCGCGCTACTTCTCCTTAGGCAAAATAGGCCGCGACCAAATCACCGACTATGCCCAACGCAAAGGCATGACGCTTGCCGAAGCAGAACGCTGGCTCAGCCCCAACCTAAACTACGACCCCGCATAAGCAGAGTCTGTATCAGGGCCGACTTCAGCCGCGCCGAACAACGCAGGACAACACCGGCCTTCAGCCCCCGCCACGAATCCGCGTCCCCATCCAATCTGTGCCGTCCGGAGTTACAAATAGAACGCGGCGCGCCCGGTGACCCCCATCACTGCGGCCCCCGCGCCCTTCTGTCACTCTCGACCCATACTTCCTCATTCCCCCGCGATCCTCTGAGAGACCGCGGGCCTTCTTCCCCCGGGAGCTGCCATGCAAATCGACCAGTGGAACCACGCCGCCGCCCAGGCCCTCCTCGCAGATGCCGACCGCACCATGGCCCTCACCCACTTCGACGATGCCACCGCCGATCAGGGCGTCGCGCAGAAGACCATTGCCACCGTCCACAAAAATTACTCCGACCTCCTCCGCCGCAGCGCCCCCCTCATCATGTCCGATGCCGATCAAATCAAATTCCAGCGCAAAATGGACCGCCTCCGGGCCTGCCTGAAATTCTTTGGCGAATCCGTGTGATGTGACGCAGCGCACATTAAGCCGCGCAGGTTGGGGATAATGTCCTCCCCAGCATGCGAGGTTTAAGCCATACAGCTGATGTACGTCACGCCTGATGAGTGAAGTCGCACCTAAACGGTCCGGCTGTTCCATTTAGGTTCAAACTTCAGATCGGTCACGCCAACCTTAAACAAACCGATAAAGATTTGTTGAGTCGCCCGAAGACAGGCTCCGCGGTCCAACACCCTGGTCTACCCAATGACGCGTCATATCGTTCGATATCTCAATTCGGAAGGCAAAAAGTTCGCGATTTCCGCGATCTGCATCGCTCTCCCCGTGTTGGGAGGAATGTTTCTGTGTCAGCTCTTTTTGGGGAATATGCTCCGCCAGGACGCGCAGAATACCTGCAGCGACTGGGTTTCCATGCTCCTCGCAAGGAATCCTGATATTTTGACCCTCCTCTCCGGCACCCCGCCTTCGGTGCGAACCGCGCAGATCCTCGACGATGCCACCCAGGTCGGCGACATCTATCGAATCAGGGTCTGGGACGCGGCCGGAAATGTCGCCTTCAGGTCCAGGCGGTCGGCCTTTGCCCCAGCGCCGGTTGACCGGAACCGGGTCGCCGAGGCTTTCGTCTCCGGAGCGGTTTTCAACGAAGTACACAAAGGCGCCTCGCCGCAGAACGTACCCTACTTCGTTGAATCGTTCATACCTGTCAAGCGGAATGGCGTGGTCATCGGCGTTTTTGACATCTTCCTCGATCAGACTGACGACGAAATCCTCTACAAGAGATCTCTTCTGCTGACCGAGATCATCCTGGGCGCAATGGTCCTGCTGGCCGGCGGTATTCCCGGATACGGCGTCTATCGCCATATGCTCAAGCTGCGGAACGCCCGGGCGCAAGCCCTGTATCTCTCGGAACACGACAGCCTGACCGGCATCCTCAATCGTAATCGGCTCACCGAACTTGCAAACAGTGCACTGGCGTTGGATCGCAGGAAGCCGGTCGCGGCGCTGGTGATCGACATGGATCGCTTCAAAGACATCAACGACAGCTTCGGACACGCATCCGGCGATCAGGTCCTGAAGGTCGTCGCAAAGCGCCTCAGGTCTTTCATTCACGAAGGCGACGCGGTGGGGCGGTTTGGAGGCGATGAGTTTCTCGTCCTCCAGGTCGGCGCGGGTCAGCCCAACGGAGCAAGGTCCCTCGCAGACCGCCTGGTTGCGGCCCTCTCCCAGCCGTATGAAATTGGCGGCTCCCTGGTGACCTTCGGAGCCAGCATCGGCATTGCCATTTCTCCCCCGGATGCGGATGACTTCGAAGCGCTCATCTCCTGCGCATACTCCGCCCTCTACAAATCAAAAGCCGCGGGCCGTAATTCCGTAAGCTTCTTTGAGCCCGGTATGGATGCAAAGAACCGCCAGCGCATCCAGATCGAATCCGACATCCGGCGAGCCCTCGAAACAGACGCTTTCCAACTGGCCTATCAGCCCATCCACAGTTTCACCGATGGCAGGCTGCTGGCCTTCGAGGCCCTGTTGCGCTGGCCGCAAGGCTGGAGTCCGCAGTCTCCCGCCGACTTCATCCCTGTTGCTGAAGAGTGTGGCCTCATCGACCGCCTCGGGGCCTGGGCCCTGGAAACTGCGTGCAAAACTGCTGCCGGCTGGAAGAATCCTCTGAAAATCGCTGTGAATCTATCCCCGGTTCAATTCCAGGACGGCGATATCGCTTCCGTCGTCGAAGATGCACTCAGAAACTCCGGTCTCAGCCCTGACCGGCTCGAACTGGAAGTGACCGAAGGCGTGTGGATCAAGGACAAGGATTCCGTGTTCAATCAGCTCAGACGCCTGCGCAGACTGGGCGTTGCCATCTCCCTCGACGACTTCGGAACCGGATATTCCAGCCTGGCCTACCTCTGGCGATTCCCCTTCGATACCCTCAAGATCGACCAGTCCTTTGTTGGTGGAATGGGCACCGATCTCAAAGCCGCTGGCATCGTCAAAACGGTCACGGCCCTCGGAAAGATTCTCAACCTCACCATAACGGCCGAAGGCGTCGAAACCGAGGAACAAGCAAGAATCCTCGCTGAGGCCGGTTGCGACCAAGGGCAGGGCTACCTGTTTGGCCGCCCCGTCTCCGCCGCATCCGCCAATGCCATGGCCAACGCGGAGTGGGTCCTGGACTGGTCGGAAACAACTGTGTAGAAAACAGTCGGGCGCCCCAACGAATCCGCCGTGCCCATATCTGCCCGGGTTTGGCAGATGCGGGAAAGCGCGAAGCGCCCGCCTTTGCCCTTCTACCCCCTACCCCCGACACTCTCGCGTCACCTCACAGACCCCGGCCGCGGCCAACCCACCCCCAGCTTCACCTTCTTCTCCCACGAGTGTCGTGTCTGCAGTTTTGCCGCTTTCGCCTCCAGCCCGCCCATTCCCCGGTCCCATTGCTTCTGCAATGCGGTCTCCGTGAACGCCGGATCAGCGCTGCGTCGCAACGGCGCTGCCTCACCCACCTCAGCAACATCCTCCGCTTCCGCTGGATCCTCCTGCAACCCCACCACCTCCTGCGCAGGCTCCTCATCCGTCTCCGCGGCAACCGCGACAGGCACCTCAACACCGACCGGATCCGCGACCTCAACAGCAACGGGAGCAGCCACCACTCCAGCAGCCGTCCCCACCTCCGCCAGCGCCGCAGCCCGTTCCAGCCGCTCCGCCCTCTTCTCTTCCAGCCGCGCCTTCGCCAACTCGTACTGCAACAGCGCCAGCGCCTCCCTGCACCCCGCAATCATCGCCCGTCCGTTCGCCGGAGGTATGTCCCCCCTCCCCATCGTCCGCACCGTTTGCGAAATCACCAGCCGGATCGACGCCGCATCCTCCATCAGCGGGACCTCTATCTCCCGGCCCCCGTGCGTCACCCGGAACCGCCGGTGCTGATGGCAAAACGTCTCCCCCGCCGCCGGAATGCACTTGCACCGGAACCCGTTCTCCTTCACCTGCCGGCACTGCCGCACTCCCGCCTCATCCGCCTCCTGACCAGCAGCCTCACCCGCCACCTTGCCTTCCCACACCTCCCGCTCGCCGCCCGTCATCGGACGAATGCCCGGCGTCGCGCTCCCCGGATCGTCCTCCTTGCTGAACCCCGCGCCCGTCGTGATGTAACCCGTCGTTCCCACCACCACCCCTGCCGGATGCGCCCCCGCATCGCCAGCCATCCCCAAATTCGCGTCCTCAAAATCGGCCATCCTCCTACCCTCCCCGCCGGCGAACCGGCGCTTATCCACCCAAATAAGAAAGGCCCCGCGTCAGCGGAGCCTTTTCTTTACCCTATATCTATAGAATACCAACTTCACAACTCAATCACGCCAACTTTCCTGGCTCAGATCCCCCGCCGAATCAACACTTAAACTTTCGTAACATCAGGAAAAACTTGACAAGTTTTGAACTCAGGGTGGTTTGGGTAGAACGCGCGAGAGCGCCCGCCTTTTTCTTTGGTCTTTGTCGCCTCGAACTCAAAACCCCGGGCACTTTCCTGCAACTGAGCGGTATTGCTCAGCAATTCCGCGGGCGAACGAGTACCTTGCCCCTATCCGCTCATCTTTGACGCAATCAAGGGAGGCGCGATGGATTCACAGATCGGGATTATCTTTCCCCACAGGCACAACACAGACGGGACCCACGATTCGATCTGTACCGCCTGTTTTCTCACGGTGGGCACGGAAGAAATGGAAGCGAAACTACGTCCTTACGAACTGGCGCATGTCTGCGATCCGGTAGAACTCTATCGGGTCAGCCAGGCCTGCCTCCCAGCGGCTTAAACATCGCGGCCCCATGCAGCTCTGTCGCGCCCAGTTCTGTCCCGCACAGTGGGTCGCTTTTTGGCGCTTGATCTGTCGCAGGGAACCGCATTCTCCTCAAGATGCCCGCGTCTCGCTTGCGCCCAGAGCGTATCGAACGGTTCGCGGGCGGGCCAGAAGCCGCCTGCTCCTCCAGAAGAAGCAGGCGGCTTAATCATCGCCCCAATTTTCAAACTGCCGTTTGCCCCGATTCCGCCCGTCGTTGGCAGAAGTGGGAAAGCGCGAGAGCGCCCGCCTTTGTCCTGGCTCGTATCAGCTCACAACTTATGTCTACGCCGCGGACACATCTTGTATCAGGGCACGACTTCAATCGTGCCGTAATGGCACCAATAACGTGGGGCTTCAGCCCCTGTCACGAATCCGGGTACCCCCTTGTCTCGCCGCATTTTCGGCGCGGCGTCAATAGGAGGTCGACTACGGATCACCACGTGGCACCCGTCACCTCCACATCCGTCCCAGTCTGCGATTCTCAACTGAGTCGGATCCGATCGATCAGGTCCGCCCTCTCCTGGGGAGTTGACGGCGGGCCGTTTCATGGAAGCATCCATTTCACTCGAATCCCGTTGGCTGGATTTGGCGCCCAGCGGGACTTTTTTTGCGTGAGTGTGCAATATTGAACAGCGCGCTGCGCCGATTTCCTGGTAACGTGTGACCACAATTGAAACACCTCAGAAAGAGGAAAGCCTGCCAAATCCCTCAGGGGGGACGGTGGGCTTTTCTCTTGCCCGCCGCAACATCGTGTGCTCCCGTGCGAGATCGCCGCCCTTGCCGTT
>DATHQV010000178.1:0-3346 GCA_035482355.1 Acidobacteriaceae bacterium
AAATCCTGAATCACGGATCTTCCAGGTAATGAGCCGCCGAGACTGGGGTACCGTCACCGCCTTGAAGCTATCGAGTGCAAAGCCCTGTTGGCGCGCGGTGATGAGGCTGGCGGCGGCGCCATCGGCGAAGACGAGGAAGGACAGGATTTTCTCCAGATCCTGCGTTTCCTGGAAGTGCAGAGTGCACAACTCGAGGTTGACCACGAGAACGCCTGCCTGCGGATCGGAGCGCACGATGTGGCGCGCCAGCTTGAGCGCATTGATCGCGGCGTAGCATCCCATGAAGCCAATCATCGTGCGCTCCACGCCGGGCGAAAGCCCGAGGTGGTCGACGATCTCAAAGTCCAGTCCCGGCGCATAAAGTCCGGTGCAGCATGTGACCAGCACATGTGAAATACCAGAGCGTTCCTGCTGATTGAGCGCAAGCCGGTCGACGGCCTGCCTCGCCAGCACCGGAGCGCTCTGTTCAAACAGCTCCATACGCCGCGCGGTGCTGGGAAAGTTGCCCGGCTGATAAAACTCATGCGCGTTCTGCGACGAGGAATGAACGGATTCTTTCCGCGGATCAAGAAATGAGTAGCGATGCGCGATGGCGGCGCGGCTCACCATACGGCGGAAGACGGAGCGCAGGCGCGGGTCGGCGAGCATCTGCTCGGCGAAGACTGCGAAGGCATCGTGGACGTCGTGTTCTGGTACGGCAGTGGCGATGCGGTTCAGGTAAGCCGTTGTCGTGTGCAAATGTCCTCAGCCCGGATGAGATTCGATGTCGCGTGTGTGGCTGGAGGAACCTGGACCACGAAGAGACGACGATTCGGAGGCGTTGGATTCTCTTGAGGGAACCGGATTCTCAATTCAACGCCTACTGTTTAAGACGAAGCTTCTATGACTTTTGGTGCACTTTGCAGTAGAAGCCGGGATGACGTTTTGTTCATGGAAGACCGAATTTCGGGAGCCCCTCCCTGAATTGTTGGGAAAACGGGCAACCGGAAAAGGTCCGCGGACATGCTTTGCATCACCTTTTCGGATGCCGGAGATCATCGATGCGGCGCGTCGCCGGGGCGTTGTCGCGGGCCTGAGTTCATCCTATTCCCAGCGCAGAAACCATGTTTGCGTGGCGTGGAACAAAGGCGGCGATTGAGGGGGCCACGCTGGTGCCGCGATAAGGCGTCAGTTGGATTTGACTTGTTCCTCCGCGGGTTTCCGGTGTTCGACCTTTGGCACATGGCCATTGGTCGCGCCTTCTGCGATTTCCTGGTCCTGCGCGGATTGGGCCAGCGTTAAGTGGCGCTGCATGGCGGCTCGGGCGGCGGGTGCGTTTTTTGCGCGGATGGCGCGATAGATTTCGTGATGCATGTCAGCGGACTGGCGGAGGTCGCGAGAGCGCTCGGCGGTTTTGCGGCGGTCGTCGTACAGGGCTGAGGTGATGGTCTCCATGAGGGCGGCGAGGATGGGGTTGCCGGAGGCCTGGGCGATGACGCGGTGAAAGCGGACGTCGTGGATGAGGTACTCGATGGGGTTTTCGACGGTCGAGTACATCTCGGCGACTTCGTCGGACATGGCAGCGAGCTGCTGGGGGCGGCCGCGCTCGGCGGCGAGGGCAGCGAGTTCGCTCTCGAGAATGCGGCGGGCTTCAAACATTTGCCAGGACTGGAAGCCGTGCAGCGCGCCCAGCAGGCCCAGCGACGATTTGCCGATTTCCGGAGGGCCCTGAGCGACGAAGGTGCCGACGCCGTGGCGAACGTCCATGACGCCCATGGCGGCGAGGTAGCCGATGCCGGTGCGAAGGCTGGCGCGGCTGACGCGGAGGCGGCGCGCGAACTCGCGTTCAGGGGGAATCTTGTCGCCGGCTTGCAGGCCTCCGGTCTCAATGAGGTTGCGGATGTGGTTCACCACGCGCATGGTCCTGTGCGTGTCGGATTTGGGCATTGCGACCCCCGGGGTGAGAGCCTGGTCCGTGGGCGGGTGTCCCGCAAAGCGAGAGGGCGGAGGGATCCGGCTCTGTTTTGTTGTGTTATGGATGAACGTACCACCGTTGAGCGGGGTTCGGCGGTGTATTCTGGCGGTCAGACCTCTTCCGGCGTTGATGAGCTGGAATAGCCGAGGAGGTTAACCGCCTGGATGTCAAATAACGCCATGACACTTCTCCACGAGGACCGCCTCTTTCCCGCCGATCCGACTCTTCGAACCCTGGCGAAACGCCTGTATGGGGAGGTGCGGGACCTGCCCATTGTGAGTCCGCATGGGCACACGCAGGCCGGATGGTTCGCGCGCAACGAGGCATTTTCGGATCCGGCGACACTGCTGGTGCAGCCGGACCACTATGTGTACCGGATGCTGTACAGCCAGGGAATCTCACTCGACGATTTGGAGATTGGCGCGGAGGTGGTGAAGGATCCGCGGAAGGTTTGGCGGATTTTTGCGGAGCATTACTACTTGTTTCGCGGGACGCCGACCCGGATGTGGCTGGATTTCGCGTTTCAGGAATTGTTTGGGCTGACGAAGCGGCTGTCGGCCAGCACGGCTGATCATTATTTTGATGTGATCGCGGAGAAGTTGCAGACGCCGGAGTTTCGGCCGCGGGCGCTCTACGAGCGGTTCAATCTCGAAGTGCTGGCGACGACGGATTCGCCGCTGGATTCGCTGGCGGATCATGAGGCAATTCGGGATTCGGGTTGGACGGTGCGCGGAGCTGCTCCGAGGATTGTGCCGACGTTTCGGCCGGATCCGGTGATCGATCCGGATTTCGATGGGTTCGCGGCGAACGTTGCGAAGCTGGCCGAGTTGACGGGCGAAGATACGCATCGTTGGGGCGGGTATCTGGCGGCGCTGGCTGCGACGCGGCAGCAGTTCAAGGCGCTGGGATGCACGGCGACGGATCATGGGCATCCGACAGCGCAGTCGGCGCACCTGGATCGGGGCGCGGCGGTGCATTTGTTTGACGAGGTGTGGCACGGGCGCGCCGATGCGGGGCAGAAGGAGCTGTTTCGCGGGCAGATGCTGAACGAGATGGCGCGGATGAGCGTGGAGGACGGCCTGGTGATGCAGATTCATCCAGGGACGTTCCGCAATCACAACCGGGAATTGTATGAAAAGTTCGGGCGGGATGTGGGCGCGGATATTCCGATGCCGACGAACTATGTGAATGCGCTGCGGCCGCTGCTGGACCTTTACGGCAACGAGAAGAACCTGACCATCATTCTGTTCACGGTGGACGAGACGACCTTCAGCCGCGAGCTCGCGCCGCTGGCGGGGCATTATCCGTGCCTGCGGCTGGGGCCGCCGTGGTGGTTTCTCGATAGCCCGGAGGGCATGTTGCGCTTTCGCGAGCACACGACAGAGACGGCCG
>DATHQV010000179.1:0-8257 GCA_035482355.1 Acidobacteriaceae bacterium
ACTGCAGCACGCCCCCCTGCACAAACGTCACCACCAGATCCACCACATGCGTGTCCTCGTGCGCGTACGCCTTCCAGCCCCCCGACCACCCCGCCAGCGTCTTCAAAACCGCTTTGTTCTTCAGCAGAAAATCCGTCGACACCGTCGCGTCGTACACATCGCCTTCCTGCAACGGCCAGTATTTCAGCACCTCTGCCCGCTGCTGCTCGTTCAACCCCACCAGCGAGAGCTCCCCCATGTGATAAATCGGCCCCGGCACCACCGTCACCGCATACGTCACCGTGTGATTCTCCGCATCGAACCTCGGCGCAGCGTCAATCTTCACGTCCATATACCCATGCGCCTTGTACGGCCGCACCAGCCCCGCCATCGTCCCCCGCAGCAAATCCTCATTCGCCACATCGCCCGCCTTCAGCTTCGCCAACTTTGCAAAATCCTCCGGGCTCATCAGCGATCCGCCCGCCAGCGTAATCGACGCCACTCTGTATTGCGAGCCCTCCACGATCGTCGCGCTCACCGGGACCATCACCTTCCCATCCACCACCTGCGGATCGCCGTGCGCGAATCCGTTCATCGCCATCTCCAGATATCCCTGGCGGTGATAGATCGCCCGCAGCGCCGTGAACAGCGTCGCCTCTGCCGCGCTATCAAACGTGTGCCCCGCCGCCGCTGTCTGAATGCGTCCCACGGGTTCCGCCCAGGCCGAGCTCGCGCCCGTAAACGTCACCGGCCCCATCTCCACCGCCGGAGCATCAATGTGGAATTGGATCCCCGTATCCTTCCCCGCATTCGGCTCCGGCGTCTCCGTCACCGTCGCCTGCACGCCCTTTGCCGCCAGCAGCGCCGTCAGCGCATCCGTCACCGGCTGGATCAGGCTGCTTTCCATCGGCAACCCTCCATGAAACAGCATCACCTTCGCCGCCACCGCCGCGTTCAGGCTCGCCTCATCCCACCACGGAAAATTTGCGTAGTGCACCGGCATCACATCCGTCGCCGGAGTAATCGCGTAGTGCAGATCCACGCCGTCATACGTGAAATGCACATCGGCGAACATCCCCGTATCCATCAGCTTCTGCGCCCCCGCCTGCATATCGGCCTGCAAAATGCTGGCACCCGGCTTCAGCCCCATCACCGCCAGTAATTCCGCCTGGCTCGCCGTCGTTCCCTCAAAACTGATCTTTTTCGGAGTCAGCTTCTGCGCGTACGCAGGCAAAACCAGCGCCGCCACGCTAAGCGCGACCAATACCCACCTAAAATTTCGCATGACCGCAAGATAGACCAGCGCCCCACCCAGCGCCACAGAAAAATGCCCCCGCATAAACGGAGGCATTGTTCATTCGCAGCTTTTGCCTTTAGCTGACCGGACCTACGCTGACCGGACCTACGCTGACCGCTTTTCGCTGACCGTTTCTCAGCTGGTTAAACCGTCTCAATCACCACCGACTCCAGCACCACCGGCTTCACCGGCTTGTCCGACCGCGCTGACACCTTCGAAATCTTATCGGCGATCTCCTGCCCCTCCACCACCTCGCCAAAGATCGTGTGCTTCCCCGTCAGCCACTCGGTCCCCGCCACCGTGATAAAGAACTGCGAGCCGTTCGTGTTCGGCCCCGCATTCGCCATCGCCAGCTTGCCCTTCTTGTCAAAGCGGTGCGGCGAGCTGCGCGTCTCATCCTCGAACTTGTAGCCCGGTCCGCCCATGCCATTCCCTGCCGGATCGCCGCCCTGAATCATGAAGTCCGGAATCACGCGATGAAAAATCGTGCCGTCGTACAGCTTCTTGCTGCTCTTCTCGTGCGTGACTGGATGCGTCCACTCCCGCTTGCCCTCCGCCAGTTCCACAAAGTTGGCTACGGTTTTCGGCGCTTCCTTCTCGAACAAACGGCACACAATCGTGCCCTCCGTGGTGTTGAACGTGGCGTATGTGCCTGGCTGACGACTCATGATTCACTCCTGTTTTTTATTTTTCCTGATTGGTGCTGCTCTTACTCCGGGAACCAGCTTCGGGCTCCCGGGTTCCTGCACTGGAACCTAAAACCTCGAACCTGGAACCTGGTTCGCTGCCGGAACCGGCTGGCCCGCGGCGATCACCGTCACCTTCTTCAGCACCACCGGCTCATCCGGCTTGTCGTTGCTGTTGCGGTTCACCCGCGCAATGGATTTCTCCACCCAAACGCTCGCATCATCGCACTGCCCAAAAATCACATAGTGCTGATCGAGGCTCGGCTGCGGGCTCTCCGTGATGAAAAATTGCGAACCATTGGTGTTCGGCCCCGAGTTGGCCATCGCCAGTCGCCCCGGCACATCGAAGTTCAGGTTCGGGTCGAACTCATCCTGAAACATGTACCCCGGATCGCCCTCGCCCGTCCCCAGCGGATCACCGCCCTGAATCATGAATTCCGGAATCACACGGTGAAACGTCGTCCCGTCGTAGTACCGCTTCCCATGCATCTTCTGCTTGGTCGCCGGATCCGTCCAGTCCTTCGTCCCATTCGCCAGACCCACAAAATTCGCCACCGCCTGCGGAGCCTGCTTGTCGAACAGCTTGCACGTCATCCGCCCCATGCTGGTGTCGAAAATCACCGTCGCTCCCGTCGGCTGCGGCGAAGGATGCACCTGCAGATCCGGAGCATCCGGCAAGCTTGAAGCCGGCGCAGCCTGCGTACCCGCAGGCGCGCTCTGCGTTGTCGACTGCGGAGTTGGAGCATCCGGCGGCGGAGTCGTCGTGCTCTGCGCAAAAACCGGGCACGAGAACAAAACAGCAGCGGCGAAATAAGCAGTGTGGCGAAGAGAAATCATCCGTCAACAGACTACGGCATCCCCCCACCACCCCGCCACACCCGGTTTTTGCTGGCAATTTCCACTCAAAGCGGGTGCCCCACATCTACCCGGTTTTGGCAGATGTGGGATTGCGCGAGAGCGCCCGCTTTTGCTCTTGTCCTTGTTTCTGTGTTGTCATCCCGACCGGAGCCCGCCGAAGGCGTTCGCAGCAGCGGGACCCGCTGTTCGCTCTTGCTCCTGTACCCGCTTTTCGGCTGTCATCCTGAGGACCCCGAAGGGGACGATGGATCTGCGGTTGTTCTGTTCAAATACCCATGGCAGCCATCGGTGCGCACCAAACCCGAGCCCGCACTGACTAATTCCATCGGCGCCAGATGCCCCATTTCTGCCCGCCTTTGTTCCCTTGCTGTCATCCCGACCGAAGCGCGCAGCAGAGGGACCAGGCGTAGGGTGCAGCTCCTGCCGTTGTCTTGGCTACACCCGCACCCCCTCGGCTCCCCTCACTTCCCCGTATACGTCACATGCCAGATCGACCCCGACCCATCATCCGTCACAAACAACGACCCATCCTGCGCCACCGTCACCCCCACCGGCCGCCCCCAAACTTTCCCATCCGGCGTCGTGAACCCCGTCAGAAAGTCCTCATACTCGCCCGTAGCGTGTCCGTCGTGCATCGGCAGCAGCACCACTTCATACCCCGCGCGTTTCGAACGATTCCACGATCCGTGTTCCGCCGCAAACGCATCGCCCTTAAACTGCGCCGGGAACTGCGACCCCTCATAAAACAGCATCTCCAGCGACGCAAAATGCGGCTCCAGCAGAATGTCCGGAGTAATCACCTTCCCCGCCAGCTCCGGATGCTTACCCTTCTGCCGCGGATCCTGCACCCCCCCATTCGTGCTCATGTAGTACCAGGGCCAGCCATAAAATCCGTCCTCCTGCACATGCGTGATGTAGTCCGGAACCAGGTTATCGCCCAGCATGTCGCGTTCGTTCGTGCTGCACCACAACTCGCCCGTGGTTGGATTGATCGTCTCCCCCACGCAGTTGCGAATGCCCGATGCATACACCTTCACAAACTTGCCTTCCGGCGTGAACTCCAGCACATCCGCGCGGTGAAATTCCTCAGGATGCGTATCCGAGTCATCGTCGTTTGAATGCGACCCCACCGACACGAACATCCGCTTCCCATCCTTTGAAAACGCAATGTCCCGCGTCCAGTGACCACCCCCACGCAGCCGTCCGCCGCCCGGCAAGTCCGCCAAATGCTCTGCCGGCCCCCGCGCCTTCAGATCCCCCACCTCATACGGAAACCGCACCACCGAATCCGTGTTCCCGATGTAAACCCACTTCGGGTGCGCCCCCGCCGGATAAAAATTGATCCCAAACGGCTGGCTCAAATCTTCCGCAAACGTCGAAACTTCCTTCGGCTTCCCGTCCGGACCCACTCCGCGAAAAACCATCACCTTGTTCTGGTAACTCACCGCCACAAACAAATCGCCATTCGGCGCCGTCCGAATCAGCCGCGGCTGATCCAGCCCCGTCGCATACTGCTCCACCTTGAATCCAGCCGGAGCCTGCGGCCACGCCCCC
Organism: Acidobacteriaceae bacterium; assembly: GCA_035482355.1. Lineage (GTDB taxonomy): Bacteria > Acidobacteriota > Terriglobia > Terriglobales > Acidobacteriaceae > Palsa-343. The sequence continues at coordinate 4,375 of DATHQV010000179.1, forward strand.
TCCGGCTTCGGAACCATCTCCGCCCCGTTGTCCACGCCCTTCGTCGCATACGGCGCAGGCAAATCCGCCACCGTCAGGTGGCGAATCACCCCCGGGTGCTCCTGCGAATAATCGGTGAATGCATTCTGTCCGGTCAGCGCCTGCTGTCCGTGCGCTTGCGCTCCAGCGAGCAGCGGTGCCAGTGCCATCAGCGTGGCCAAAGAAAAGACGGGCAATTTCTGCATTTTTCCTCCAGATCCGGCTCAACGGATCAAGCTTAAACGATTGATTTGGGCACGCCCGCACCGGGCGCATGTCTTCCTGATGTCCGAAAACGGTGTTGGGTTACATTTTGCCCCGATAAATTCCCACGAATTTCTGCAAGAAGCATCTTGCGCCGCCACGCCCCGCACCGTCATGAACGAGCACTTATTTCTTCAGACCGTTCTTTCGAGCCGGAGCTGGGACCGGGACCGCATTTGGAGCCGGCTTGCTCTCTTCCGACGAGTCCAGCATGTGTTCCAGCAGGCCCACCGGCACCGTCGCCGTCAGCAGCACCCGATTCCCCCGCCGCTCCACGGCCACGCTCGACAATAACTCCCGCGTCTGCGCGTCAAACGGCTTCGACCCACCCGTGTTCTGCACCGCCTTCACCAGCGTCAAAATCGTCTGCAATGACTCTGTCGTATCCGCTGCCGCGCTCTCCGTCGGTGCAATTTCCTCCACCTTCAGGCGAATATGCCCCACCCACTGGAGCGATGCGATCAGCGTCGCATCCAGCGGCACCGGAACCCGCATTCCCAACACGCGAATCCCGCCCGTCTTCCCCAGCGGCAGCGCGATCTGCCCAATCCCCCACGCCTGCGACAGCAGCGGCACCTGCGAATAATTCTTCGACAGCAGCGACGATCCGCTGAACGGCAGCGCCGCCGTCCGGTACCGTTCGATCATCGAGTGAATCTGTTCCGTCGACGGCGCATTGCTCGCCGCAACAATGTCGTACCCCAGCTGCGCCACGCGCACCGTCCGCCCTTCGCTCGGAACGTTGTAGATGGTGTGCCCCGCGTACTCTTCCTGCGAAGTAGCCACGCCCGCCAGATACTGCGCCAGCCGCCGCCCGTCGAAACGCCCCGTGAACACCTCGGAGAACGCCACCGGCCCATTCGGCCCGTGCGGGTCCGCCATCCGATGCAGCGCAAACGCCGCCTCATCCACATTGCGCTCGAACTCAATGCCGGTCGCGTCGATGAACTGCTGATACTCCGGCGAATGGGTCACCGGATGCTGATCGAAATGCGTCGCCGACCGCAGCGGCTTCAGGTTGATGTACACAATCCCGTCGGATTCAGGCAGCAGCCGCGCCGCTTCCGGCGGTGCTTCCTTGCGGAGATAAATCGCCCCTGCCAGCAGCAGCAGAGCCACGAGAACAATAGTGATGGTGAGTCGCGTGCGACGATGGATCATCGAATGGGTCTCCCGCTCATCCGGGAGATACCGTCTATCATCTCACCCACCCGTTGTCTTTGCTCTCGTCTTGTTCTTTTGTTGTCATCCCCACCGGAGCGCGGAGCGCGCAGCGGAGGGACCCGCTGCTCGCTCTCGCTCTTGTTCTCCCTTTTCGGCTGTCATCCTGAGGACCCTGAGCGAAGCCGAAGGGGACGAAGGATCTGCGGTTGTACTGTTCAAATACCGATGGCAGCCATCGGTGCGCACCAAACCCGAGCCAGCACCGACCAATTCCAACGACGCCCTCAGCTATTTTTTCCCAGACTCGCCTGACAAATCGAAGCAGTCGCTGACCGAAGCAGGCCCCTAAGAAAAATCGCCGAGACAGCCCAAACCAACGTCAATTGCGAGCCGCCTTTTCGTGTGATATTTTCAATGCTGTACCCTCTCTTCTGCCGATGCAGCAGTGTGTCCTCAGAGAGTCGGCACAAGCGCTGTCCGGGCTGGCGTAGCTCAGCTGGTAGAGCATCTGATTTGTAATCAGAGGGTCGGGGGTTCAAATCCCTTCGCCAGCTCCAGTCTCCCGGTCAGACACAGTGGGGCGGATTTCCCTTCGCAGCGAAATTCCCGTAACCAGCCCAGATTCTCTCAGCCGGAGGCGTCTCCGATTGGCTGGCGGGTGTCCAAAGCGAAGCGTTTTACGCCCAGGCAAGGCCGGTTTTTGTTGAAGTTGCGCACAGGTGGCCGAGTGGTTAATGGCAGCAGACTGTAAATCTGCCGCTCTTTGGAGCTACGGAGGTTCGAATCCTCCCCTGTGCACCAGAGTTTGGGTTTTAGGGTGAATCGCGGCGCGAGCGCTGGGAAGGCGATCGCAAAGCGAGAGGGATTCGACGAGAGCCAAAGGCGCGAAGTCGAACCCTTGAGAAAGGCACTACGGAGGTTCGAATCCTCCCCTGTGCACCAGGAATTAGTTTTTTGAAGGCGGATGAGGTGTTAACCGTGAGCGTGCAGTCCCAGGACAACGCTCGAAATCCAGCCGCAGACCGAAGCCGAATGTGGATGGCACTCGGCGCTCTCGCGGTACTGGCGGTGATCGCCTGGTTTACCCTCGACGGCAATGCGGTTCTGCCGGTGAAAGAATATAGTTTCGGCAGCGTCTCCTTCGGCGGTTTCGGCATGAAGGTCCGCTGGATTCCGGAACTGATCCTTGGCCTCTTCGCCCTGCGCGTCGTCACCGCCAACATGCGGGCACGCCTCGAAGACAAGGATCGCAAGTAAGGTTTTGTACTCTGTTGTTAGCTTGGTTTTGTAGTCCGTTGTGCAGGTCAGACAATTTGCGGAAACACGCAAAGGTTTGTATCAGGGCACGACTTGAGGTTGCGGGAAGACCAAAGGGTTTGTATCAGGGCACGACTTGAGTCGTGCCGTAAAGCCGCCCAAAATAGTGGGCTTTAGCCCCCGCGGGTTTTTGGTTTTGTAGTCTGTAGCAGGGCTGATGTAGCTCAGTTGGTAGAGCACTCCCTTGGTAAGGGAGAGGTCACCGGTTCAATCCCGGTCATCAGCTCCAGAATTTAAGGTGCGCTCGCTCGCTGCAAGCCAGCGAGCGTTTGCTTGTCGAGCGGAAAGCGCGGGAGTAACTCAGTGGTAGAGTCACAGCCTTCCAAGCTGTTGGTCGCGGGTTCGATTCCCGTCTCCCGCTCCAGATTCTCGAAGAAGGGGTCGTTTTGAAGGGGCACGGTTTCAGCTTTCCCGATCAGTCGCAGCAGCAGGGGGCCTCCATCCCCGAGGAAACGCGCACAACGATGTTCGAACAGGCCAGCATCCCCATCCAGGACGAGAAGACCTTCGCCGACGTCCGCCAGGCCCTCGACGACGCATTCGCCCCCGCAAGCGTCGCCGCCTTCCTGCGCAAAGTCGCCGGAGCCAAACTCCGCGTCCGCCAGTTTGAAGCGGTCCTCGCCCACGGCTTCCTCGGTCAACCGGCTCAGAAAAGTTATGCCGCCCTCGGCGATGCCGACCGCGGCCAGATTCGCGAACAGTATCTCCGCCGCGTGGAGCACGTCGCTCCCGAAGTGCGGCAAAAATATTTCCGGCTCTACGCGGGCTACTAACCGCCGCGTCGAACTCAGGTTCAGCAGTAATCACGATTGAAGCGGGAGAGGGTAAAGCAATGGCGAAGGAAAAGTTTGACCGGTCCAAGCCGCACGTGAACGTGGGGACGATTGGGCACATCGATCACGGGAAGACGACGCTGACGGCGGCGATTACGAAGGTATTGCAGAAGCACAATCCGAAGAACACATTCCGTTCCTTCGATTCGATCGACAACGCCCCGGAAGAGCGGGAGCGCGGCATCACGATTGCCACTGCCCACGTCGAGTACGAGACGGCGAACCGGCACTACGCGCACGTCGACTGCCCCGGCCACGCGGACTACATCAAGAACATGATCACCGGT
>DATHQV010000180.1:0-7992 GCA_035482355.1 Acidobacteriaceae bacterium
TCGCCGGAAGCGTCGGCGGCTGTGAAGCTACGGCCCTTCAGAATGTGCGTCCCCATCACGGAGAAGTAGTCGGTGGATGTGGATTCGGGCCACACCTGCTGATTGCTGAGCAGGTTTCCATGACTGTCGCGCGTGTAATAGCCGCTGACGGAGAAGCCTCCCGAGATGGGCGCCATGCCCATGAGCGCAGCGGAGCGAACGCCAGGCATGGCCTGCACCTGATGAAGCAGATTCAACGCAGTGACCGGTGTTTGCGCCGGTGAAAGGCCGGCGTTATTGAGCTCGAGTTGGCCCAGCACAGTAGAGTCGGCGGCGAAGCCGGAATTCTCGCGCAGGTAGGTGCGCAGGGTGGCAGTGAGCAGCAGCGCGGCGTTCAGCAGCACCACGCCGAGGGCGACCTGGGCGGGGATGATCCAGCGGCCGAGGCGAGCGGAGGTGCGGCTGGCGCCGGTTATCTTCAGGTCCGAAGCGGGCGCGGTGTGTGCGGCGCGCCAAGCGGGCCAGAGCCCCGCACAGAGAGCGGCGCCGAGACTGATGGCCGAGGCGAACAGGAAGACGACGAATCCTGCCTGCAGATGCAGCGCCGAGGGCAGGCCTGGATCGGTAATCATTCCGATCAACACTTTTGCAAGCTGCGCTCCCACCAGGCCGCCAATCGCCAGGCCGGCAGCGCCCAACAGCAGCGTCTCCGTCAGCACCTGCGAGAGCAGGCGGCCGCGGCTGGCGCCGAGTGCGTTGCGCATAGCGAATTCGTGCAGGCGTCCGCTCACGCGGGAGAGCACGACCAGCGCGACATTGACGCCGCAGAGCAGCATCATCAGGCCACACAAGCCCTCCAGCGCCAGCAATGGCGTTGCGTATTTCTGGCGCAGCCACGAGTGCCCGCCGCTGCCGTTATCCACGCCAAGCTTGTAGCTCGAAAAGAAGCCGCCGTTCAGGAACAGGTTCGAAGGATCAGCCGCCTTGTTGACGGAGTTGCGGATCGAGGCCACGTTGGCCTGCGCCTGGCGCAGCGTTTCGCCGGGTTTGAGACGACCCATGATGGTGAGCCAAAATGCTCCACCCTGATCGATCATGGCCCCTTTGCCGTCCTGAATCCGTTCGAAGGAAAGCGGCAGCACTACGTCGACACTGCGATCCGGCTGCAAACCTTCAAAGCCCTGCGGCAGCACGCCGACGATGGACAGAGACTGGTTCTCGATGTTCAGCGTTTGTCCCAGGACCTTGGGATCGGTGTGGAATGCGTTGCGCCAGTAGTTGTAGCTGAGCACCGCCTCGGGTTGGAATCCGCTGCCGGGCTCGCCGGCATGCGGATCGAGGCCGCGTCCCAGAGCGGGACGCAGTTCGAGAACGTTGAACATGGGACCGGTGGCGAGCCCGAGGTTGATCTTGCTGGGTTGCCCGTTGCGGCGCAATGTGCCTTCACTATCGAACCACGCAAAGATGCCGCTGGCCGCGCCTTGCTGCTGCTCCAGCGCCTTGTAGATCGGATACGAGAGGTTCAGATCGCTCTCGCCCTTGCGGAAGGTGTAGCGAATGAGCTGGCCAGGATGCGGAACCGGCAGGCTGCGCAGAACGATGGAATACGTGAGCAGAAAAATGGCGGTGTTGGCGCCGATGCCCAGCGCGAGCGTCGCGATAGCGACTACGGCAAATCCTGGGCTGCGCCGTAATTGGCGGAGTGCGAACCGAACATCCTGGAAGAATGAGAGCATCGGGTTCTCCTCAAATTCAAATATTGTTTATTCGGACCGCAGAGCCTCCACGGGATCGATGCCGGCCGCGCGGCGCGCGGGCAGATAGCTGGCGACGAGTCCGCAGATGCCGAGCGCCAGCACGACCAGCAAAACGGTGGCCGCGTCGTAGCCGCTGGCTCCAAAGAGGAATGAGCGCATCACTCCGGCAGCAGCCCACGAAACGGCAAGGCCAACGCCGACGCCAATTCCGAGCAGGATGAGCGCATGGCGCAGGATGAGCCAGAGAATGTCAGGCCGCGCGGCGCCAAGCGCGATGCGCACGCCCAGTTCCCGCGTGCGCTGGCTCACCGAGTATGCCAGCAGGCCGTAGATGCCGGCGACGGCGATCAGGAGCGCGGCCAGTCCGAAGATGCCGAGCAGCCGCGCAGCCAGGGTCTGCCCACCCAGCGCATCGTCGACGACTTTCTGCATGGGCTGAAGATCCTGGACGGCGACCTCGGGTTCCAGCGCGTGCACATCGTGGCGAATGTTGTCCTCAATAACGCCGGACGGCATATGCGTGCGGACGGCGATATCCATATGGAATGTGGCCAGAATCGGGTAGAAGTCGTCGGACGGGGTCAGTTGATCGAGGTCGAGATTCATTTCCGGCAAAGCCGCCTGGCCGGGGGAATCCTGCTTCGCATTTTCCATCACACCGATGATGGTCCCCCAGTGACGCGGGCCGCTGTCCGCCACTTCGATCTGCTGGCCAATTGGATTCTGATTCGGGAAAGCCTGCTGCACCAGCTCCTGGTTGACGAGGACAGCAAAAGGCACGGTGGTTGAGTCCTGATCGCCGAACAAGCGGCCGGAGAGCAGACGGATACCCATGGCGCGGTAGTAGCCGTCGGTCGTGCCGCGGAACTGCGCGTGAACTTCTTGTCCTTTCGGGAACGGATGGTCTTTGACGACGACGTTGTCATCGAAACTCCACTGACTCAACAGAGGCCGCACCGTGCTGAACCCAACGGCTTCCACGCCGGGCGTGTGCGCGAGCTTTTCAACCAGGGGATCGTAAAAAGTCTGCACCATGTTGGTCGGCGATCCGCGCCCTGTCGGGCTGGCCGTCGCGGTCCACCACGGTCCATGCGAGGGCAGATAAATCGAGCCGGTCACGACATTGTCGGCGATGAACCCCAGATTCGCTTTGCGCAGGTTGAGCAGCGTGCGCATCATCAGGCCGGCGGCGATCAGCAGCGCGAGCGTCAGAGTGATCTCGCCAATCACCAGGCCGTCGCGCCACATCGCCTGACGCCGGCTGGTCCCCCCTGAGGCCGTGCCTTCGCGCAGGCCTTCCTGGGCGGGAATGCTGGAGGCGTGCCACGCAGGGGCGAGACCGAAAATCAGCGCTGAGAGACAGGAGGCGAACAGCAGAAAGGCGAGGACGCCGGCATTGATGTGGATGTCCTGGCCGAAGAGGACGGTGGAGGCCAGGTATTGCTGCAGCAATCGAAGCGCGAGCACGGCGAGACCCAGTCCAAAGGCCGAACCGGCCAGCGCGAGCAGCAGGCTTTCTGTAAGGAACTGTTGCGTGATGCGGCCGCGTTGCGCGCCGAGAGCGCTGCGGATGGCAATTTCGCGCCGGCGGCCGTTGGTTCGCGTCAGCATCAGGCCGGCAACGTTGGCGCATGCGATCAGCCACACCGCCAGCACGGCCCAATCCAGCGCAAAGATGGCAGAACGCGAATGTTGCGTGATGGACTCGTGATAATCCGTGACCTTGATGGTGTTGCCGGGGCTCTCATCCGGGTAGTCGTGCGCCAGCTGCTGATGGATGCCATCGAGCTCCGACTGCGCCTGGGCGGGTGTGACGCCGGGACGCAAGAGCCCGATGGGCTGCAGCACGCCCGATCCGCGACCCTGCAGCGACTTGTCGTCCAGGTTGAGCGGGCTCAGCACTTCGTCCTCTGCGCCCATGGGGAAAAAAGTGCCGGGTGGCATGACGCCGACAACGATCCACGGATCGCCGTTGATGGGGACGGTGCGGCCGACGATGGCCGGATCCGCATGGTAAAACTTGTGCCAAACCGAGTCGCTCAGGATCAGGATCTGATGATTGCCGCCCTTGTTGTCGTCGGCGTTGAAGGCGCGTCCGAGAACGGGATGAATGCCTAAAACATTGAACAGGTCCGCGTTGATCACCATCTGCGGAATGACCTGAGGATTCCCATTGCCGCCCAGCGTTGGCAACTGCACCGTGTAGTAGGCCATGTCCTGGATGGAGTGGCTGCGCGCCCGGTAATCCTGTAAATCGGGCAGCGAGAACGAGGATGTCTGGTCAGAATTCGCGTGGCGCAATTCAATCGCAACCAGACGCGAAGCATTCGGATACGGCAGAGGCCGGAAGACGACCTGCTCGATGACCGAAAACATGGCGGCGTTGACGCCGATGCCAAGGCCGAGGGTGATGATGGCGGTAAGAGCAAAGGCCGGCGATTTTCTCAGCTGCCGCAGCGCGTAACGTACGTCCTGCCCCAGTGTGCCCATGGTCCGGTTTCTCCGTAGAGAGAATGAGCAGCAATTGTATCGCCGCAAATGATGGGCGCAAGAGTGCGCAGGGCGCGGTTTTGCGCTGGCCAACCCCAGGGTATTGTCCGAAAACGGAAGGCAGTGTCCGGGGATGGACAGCACAGGGATGCGGTGGCAGCACTTTCCGGCCCAGGAACTGACTCACCAAAAAGTTGCAGACGACTTGCGTGGAAGCTGCGCATGTATACGGTTTGACACTTACCAGGCCCAGCAGCCGATGTTATGTTCTCGCTATGAAAGTTCTTCTTGCTCCGTTCGCCCTGCTTATCGGGCTGACGCTGTCTGTTCCAGCTTCTGCCCAGAACACCGTCTCCACCTATAAAAACGTCCGGATGTGTGTCGGATCGGATCACAGCAAGTCCGGGAAAGCCGGCAAACTCGAAGGCACCCTGAACCTCGATCCGGATTCGAAAAACGTCCTCTTTGTCGTCAACGAAGGCGTGAAGAAGACCATCCCTTATCAGAACATTTCGTCGATCGAGTTCTACATGGCTAACCATCTGCTGCGCATTCAGTACAAGGATGGAAGCGGCGCGGCTTCGTTTGTCGACATGGATTTACCCGGCGGCACCGAACCGGATTTGCTGAAGGCGATTCAGGCCCAGACAGGAATTGCGATTCATTTAAGTTAACGCGGGCACACGCTGCTGCCTTCGCAGCCAGTCCAGCCCTGACAGGAATTGCTGCCAGGGCTTTCCTTTGCCCGTTGCGGCGCTGAGGGAACGCGCATCCAACCAGACGGGATGACACACATCATCGGACGGCGGAAATTCCTTGCGGGCGCAGCCGCGACGGGAATTTGCTTCTCTGCACATCGTGCCTTCGGCTTCGGACAGCACTTTCGCGGCGATGCCCTGCTCGACGATTTGTCGGAACGATGCTTTCGCTACTTCCAGGACGCCAGCGATCCGGAGACCGGCATTTGTCGCGACCTCATCCACGGCAACCCCGCCGACAACGACCGCAAAGGCGATGAGCCCCGCGGCAGCACCGGCGTGACGGGATTCTGCCTGACCGCCATGTGCATTGGCACGGAGAGAAAATGGATTCCCCGCGAGCAGGCCAAAGATCGCGTCCGCCGTGCCCTGCGGAGCTATACCAATGGCAAAGTCGAGTGCATCCACGGCTGGTTCTATCACTTCATCGATGTGCACACTGGCGCGCGGTGGAAAGACGTGGAAGTTTCCACCAGCGATTCCATTTGGCTGCTGGCGGGCGCCCTGACGTGCCGTGAATATTTCCACGAAGATGCGGAGATTCGCGACCTGGCCACGCTCCTCTACAGCCGCTACGACTTCGGATGGATGACCAATGGCCAGGGGATGCTGTTGTCGCACGGCTGGCGTCCCGAGGGGTTCATTCAATTTCGTTATGACAAATACTGCCAGTTAGCGGCTATGTATTTGCTCGGGATTGGCTCGCTTACGCATGCACTGCCGCCGGAAGCGTGGTACGCGTGGGAACGCACGCCGAATAGCTACGGTCCCTACAACTACATCGGCAATTCCCTGCTCTGGACCTATCAGTACCCGTTCGCGTGGTTCGATTTTCGCGGGCGGCGCGAGGCTCGCGGCGCGCATGTGGATTGGTTCGAAAACTGCCAAATCGCGACCCGCGCTCATCGCGCCTGGTGTTATGAGGAGTTATCGAAGACTTATCCTGATTACACGCAGGATCTGTGGGGAATCACCAGCTCATCCAGCCCAAATGGCTATCGCGCGTGGGGTGGTCCGCCGCAACACTCGAAGATTGACGGCGCCATCGTGCCGTGCGCCGCGGGCGGATCACTCATGCTCGCGCCGGACATTTGCATTCCCGCCATGCATGCTATGAAAGACAAGGTCGGCGACAAATTCTGGGGAAAGTATGGATTCGCCGACGCGTTCAATCCGCTGACCGGCTGGGTTTCGACGGACACGCTCGGTCTGGACGTGGGCATGATCCTGCTCAGTGCGGAGAATCTGCGCCACGGCAGCGTGTGGCACTGGTTCATGGCCAACGCGGAAGCACAGCGCGCGATGCGACTGGCGGGGATCGGAAAGGGCTGAGCGGATTCTCTGCATCGAGCCGAATCCGGCTGCTTTCCTAAGACGAGGGAGCGAGACGGGTCTTATGCGTGGTCGACGTGCTAACGTGGATTTTCGCTTTCTTCCACATTTCATTTGAGGCAGGAGCATTTCCATGGGTTTGCGTCGTCGCTGGTCTTTGTCCGTTGTCGCGCTCGGTTTGGGTGTTCTTTTCGGGATCTCGCTTACCGCACAGGAATCCGGTTCGGGTGGGCAGTATCCAGAGAGCCTCTTCACAGGTCTGCATTGGCGTGATGTGGGCCCAATGCGCGGCGGCCGCTCGTTTGGCGTGGCGGGTGTTCCCAGGGAGCCGGACACGTTCTACTTTGGGTCGGTGGGCGGAGGCGTGTGGAAGACAGAGAACGCCGGACGGACATGGACACCGATCTCGGACCAGGGAATTCCCATTGGGTCGATCGGAGCGATCGCGGTGGCTCCGTCGGATGCCAACATCGTTTATGTCGGCACGGGTGAGCCGGACATTCGCAGCCAGCATTCGTATGGCATTGGGATGTTCAAGTCGGCTGACGCGGGAAAAACATGGAAGCAGATCGGCCTCGAGAAGACGAGCCAGATCGGGCGCATCGTCGTCGATCCGTCAAATCCCAATCGCGTGTATGTAGCGGCACTGGGGCACGTGTATGACGCGAACCCCGACCGTGGTGTATATCGCTCGACCGATGGTGGCGCGCACTGGAAGAAGGTGCTGTTCAACGCATCCGATCCGAACAATGTGGGCGCGATCGATATTGCGCTGGATCCGAAAGATTCGAAGGTGCTCTACGCGTCGCTGTGGGCTACGAGGCGGCCGCCGTGGTCGGTGTATGCGCCTTCGTACATGCCGGGCAGTGGGCTCTATAAGTCAACCGACGGCGGTGATCACTGGACGAAGCTGAGCGGTAGTTTGCCGGACGACGGCTTTGTCGGCAAGATCGGGATCGCGGTAGCTCCGAGCAATCCGAAGCGCTTATGGGCGGTGGTGGACGATGTGGGCGCCAGCGTTGCTCCTCCGCTGCGGCGGGCGGCAGATGCTTCGGGCAAGCCTGCTCCGAAGCCCCTGGGCGGCGTCTACCTTTCCGATGACGCGGGCACGACGTGGCGGCTGGTCAACTCCGAGACGCGGTTGTGGGGCCGCGGCTGGTATTTCGAATCGGTGGCAGTCGATCCGGAAAATCCGGACAAAGCCTACGTGATTAACACGGCGACCTATGTGACGACGGATGCGGGCAAGACCTGGACGCCCATCAAGGGAGCGCCGGGAGGCGACGACTATCACCAGTTATGGGTGAATCCACGAGACGGCCATCGGATGGTATTGAGCAGCGATCAGGGCACGGTGGTGAGTGTGGATGGCGGCAACACCTGGAGCACCTGGTACAACCAGCCGACCGCGGAGATTTATCACGTTGCCGCGGATAATCAGTTTCCCTACTGGCTCTACGGGGCGCAGCAGGATAGCGGTGCGGTGCGCGTGAGCACGTGGTCGAACGAAGGCGTGCTGAACTTCCGCAACTGGCAGCCCACGTGTCTCGCCGGCGAGAGCGACACGGTCGTGCCGGATCCGACGGAGCCCAACATTTTGTATGGCGCCGGGGCTGGGCGCTGCAACCAGGCGCTGAATGTTCCGGCTTCGCTGGGCGGCTCGCTGCCGCCCGCGG
>DATHQV010000181.1:0-3446 GCA_035482355.1 Acidobacteriaceae bacterium
GAAGGCATTGCTTTCTTCGCCCAGCACGATGCGCCCTTCGATCTCCAGCACCGTCACGCCATTCACTTCGTTATCAACCATTCTGAGTGCCACGTTCGCGCCTCCTGGAAAATTCGAAATCGTATTTGGAATCGGTAGAGCGGAGAAGTCACTGCCCGGGGGCGGCGATCTTTCTCTTCAGTAAAAATCCGAGCAGGACATGTAATAACCGCAAGACGCGCAGATCATTTTGCAACTGCGCTGCTCCAGCCGGGCTGAACATCGCGGGCAATACTGCGAAGGCTCGGGCTGTGCCTCGCGATTGGTGATTTCCGTCTCGGCTGCTTGCGCCTGCGGAACTACGGCTTCCGGCTGTCCCATTTCTAGTAGTCCTTCGGACGCACGTTTATAGCACATCCGGGGTGTGGGGAAAAGCCAAGGTGAACTTTCGGGGCAGCAACAGGCGACCTGGGTTCGACCAATGCAAAGGGCCCTTGGGCTGGCTGAGCTCAGGTGGAATGGGCTCAGGACCAGGTCGCCGCGACCGAACTGGAAGAGTCAGGAAGCTGCCGTTTCCGACTCCTGCGGCGCGTATTTGATCGAGAACCACTTTCACGTCGCCGTACTTGCCGCGGGAATCAGCCAAGATGTAAACCCTATTTTCCGCACCACTGCTCATTCCAATTCTTATATGAGCAGGCAGGTCTTCTGGGCCGACTCCTTGATTGCCCAAGTAAACGCGTCCGTCACGCGTAACCGGCACCCGCAATACGTCTTCACGAAGGGCCCCAGACAGGCGCCTGAAGTGCCGGCTCTCGGCTAAATCCACGCTCACCCCGGAGTGCGGTAGCGGAGTGGCGGCCAAGAACGCGAACAGCAACCCGCATCGCACCGCAGCATGTGCAGAGGCGTCGATCCTGCAGAAATACTCTGATCGCCTTTTCGCCGTCCTTCGGCGCGAGGCCACCGATGGGGGAGAGTCTTGCTCCAGGTACTTGAGGCGAGCCATGGCGATTAGACACCGGCGAGGCTACAAAAGTTCAGCGTCTGGGTCCTGGCGGCTGATGGTGGTAAAGTATCGGCAACCGGCGGGTAGTTTGCAGCGTCATATGAACAGGGCGCAGCGGAGAGAATGATGAGACCGCGGTTGATGTTCGGGTTCGTAGGCGTGCTGGTACTGGCTCTGTCGTCGATAGCCGCGGCGCAGCGCGGAGGGTCCGGCGGGTTCGCTGCCGGTGGCCACGTAACCGCTGTCTCTGCAGGTGCGCCGCATCCTGCCAGCGTCGTGCGCACAGCTTCAGGTGCTCCCACAGCAGTTCCTATTGGAAACTCCGCGGTACGAACACGAGCTACTATTCATAGCGCCGACGTGCCTTCCCGGCATGCGGGATTGTCTTCTCCAGCGCTGCGAAACCCCAACACAGGCAACAGAGTGTTTGCCCCGATCGGCACGCCTTTGGGCGGCCGGCGCAATCCGCTCCCGGTTGCCACGCCGCGCGTGGTTTATTTGCTCGGAGTCGGTGGGTATTATTACGCGGCGCCTGGGGACGCGGCAGTGGATCAGGCGCAAGCAGGTGTGGAGCAAGAGAGCCAGCAGGGCGATGATCAGCAAGCCACCGCTGACAACGCAGGCGACGGCGAGCGGGAAGGCGAACGCGGTGATAATCGCGATGGCGGGCGGAACGAAGGGAGTGCGGCGGCGCGGGCGCCGGAGCAGCACGAGGCTGCGGCGGAGGTCGAGGAACAGGAACCGTTGCCGGACGTCGGTACGTTGACGCTGGTGTTGCGCGACGGAAGCCATCTGGACGTGGTGGCCTTCACGATGACGCAGGGGCAAGTGGTTTACATCACGCCGGAAGGCCGGCGTCTTACCATATCCGCAGAAATTTTCGACGCGGATGCTACACAACGCGTGAATCAAGAGCGCGGAACACCCATGCAACTTCCTCTGTAACGACTGCGAAGTGGTTTTGCACACTGCGGTGCCCTGATCGGAAGTCAGCAAAACAAATGCTGGTGGGAAACGCTTCGCCGTTGCGACAGCGGGCACGGCGTGCCGTGCCCCTACGGAGTCGCCGCAGAGTCGACGCCTGGGCAAGCTGGGGCGCAGCAAGCAGCGCCCCTACCGATTCAAAACCAATTCAACGACCAAGCTCTGGCGAGACGCCTGCCTGCCGGCAAGCAGGCAGGCGCTACGATGACCGAGTCGTCTAACTTTCTGAGCGGCGGATGGGTTCGGGCATGTAGAGGCCGGCGTCGGCGGGGAGGCCGGCGCGTTCGAATTGGATGGTGGTGTGGGTGATCTGGAAGTCGTGGTCGAGGACTTCGTGGATTTTGGCGAGGACTTTTTCGCTTTCTTCCATGTGCATGTCTGGAATGCAGATGTGGCAGGAGAGCGCGTTGAGATCGGTGCCTAGCGTCCAGATGTGGATGTCATGGACTTCCTGGACACCTTCGATTTTTAGCATGGCGCGGGCGACTTCTTCGAGGGCGATGCTGCGCGGCAGGCCTTCGAGCAGGATGTGCGTGCTTTCGCGCAAGATGCCGATGCCGGACCACAGCACCATGGCGCCGATGGCGATGCCGATGACCGGGTCTGCCCAGGTGGTGCCGGTGTAACGGATGGCGAGCGCGCCGACGACGATGGCGACGTTCGAGAGCGCGTCACCCAGATTGTGAATCCAGACGCTGCGCAAATTAAGGTCGCGCCGGCCGCTGGACAAGGCGAGGGTGATGCTGCCGTTGATCAGCAGGGCGAAGACGGAGACCCAGAGCATCAGGCCGGTTTTCACTTCCACTGGAGTGCGCAGGCGCAGCACTGATTCGTAGATTAGTCCGAGCGAGACGAGGGTGAGCAGCATGGCATTGACGAATGCGGCGAGGATTCCGGCGCGGTGGTAGCCGTAGGTTTTTTGCGGCGTGGGGGGCTTGGCGGCCCAGCGCATCGCGAGCCAGGAAAGTACGAGAGTTGGTACGTCGGTAAGGTTGTGCACTGCGTCGCTGACGAGGGCGATGGAATGTCCCGCGTAGCCGGCGAGCAGCTCGACGGCAACCAACGCGAATGTGGCTACGACGGCGGCGCCTAATGCGAGAGTCATGCCCTCGGCGGGAAGCGAAACGTGCGAATGGCCGCCCAGACCATGGCTGTGACCATGATCGTGGTCGTGGGCATGGTCGTGGCCGTGGCTGTGGCCGTCGTGAGAGTGGTCGGCAGATTTTTGGGCTTCCTGGTGCATCGGGTCGATTCTAACCGCGATTTGGTTTGGCTTACAGCGAGGATTCGCAGGCGGTCCGAAGTCAATAACGGCGCGGATCATGACAATCGTCGGGAACGAACGCGTTGGCCGAAACGCAATTGACTTACCTCGCTGCACCCGCCTACCATGGCACAGTTTCGTGAACCTCAACTCTCAGAGGGGGCGCAGGCGCGCAGCGTCGCTAACCGCCCGGCGATGACGCACCAATCT
>DATHQV010000182.1:0-9049 GCA_035482355.1 Acidobacteriaceae bacterium
GCATGGGGGCGCTGGGGTGGGCGAAGGCGTAGTCGCGGTAGAGATCGCGGAGGAACGCATCCCAGTCGTGGATGGCGGGCGCGGGCCAGACGGTGTGGCCGGCGGCGCGCTGGGATGCGGCGAACTGGAGCTGGAGGGCTCGGGCGGCGCGGGAATTGGCGGCAACGACGGTGGCTCCGCGCTGGAGCGCGACAGAGATCGCGCCGTCGCGCCGGGGCACGTCGGGAATAGGCGAGGCGAGGCTCATGAGGGGCTGCAGATAGAAGTGTAAACTGACGTGTGAAGCTCACGTCTGCGCACATTTCCACCGCTTGCTTGTTGGCGGTGGCTTTGTTTTTGGGGGGCTGTCGCGGGGCGGGGAAAACGAAGCCGACCGGTGATGAGCAGGCGGGGGTGAAGCGTTATCACATGCGCGGGATTGTGGTGGCGAGCGATGTGAAGACGGGCGCGGTGACGGTGGATACGGATGCGATCCCGGGATTCATGCCGGCGATGACGATGCCGTTTAAGCTGGCGCAGCCGAACATTGCGAGCGAACTGCATCCGGGAGACACGATTACGGCGACGCTGGATAAGGATACGAGCGTACTGGACGAGATTGTGATCGTGGGGCAGGCGAAGCCGGATTACAAGCCGGCGGTGACGTACAACGATCTGGAGCCGGGCGAGGCGGTGCCGGACTTTGTGTTCAGGAACCAGAGCGGGCGGATGATCCGGCTGGGGCAGTTCAAGGGGAAGGTGGTGCTGGTGACGCTGATCTACACGCGGTGCCCGGTGCCAAATTTCTGCGTGCGAATGAGCCGGAATTTTGCGGAGATCGACAAGTTGCTCGGGAAAGAGCCGCAGCTGTATGCGAAGACGCATTTGGTGAGCGTGAGCTTCGATCCGGAATACGACACGCCGGCGGTTTTGCGCAGCTATGGGGGCGCGTACACGGGAAAGTATTCGCAGGAGACGTTTGCGCATTGGGATTTTGCGGCGCCGACGCAGAAAGAATTGCCGCAGGTGTTGCAATTTTTCGATGTGGGGGCGACGCCGGAGAAGGATCGGACGATTACCCATTCGTTGTCGACGGTGGTGATTGGGCCGGATGGGAAGGTGGCGGCGTGGTATCCGGGGAATGAGTGGACGGTGAACCAGGTGATGGGGGAAGTGCGGAAGCTGGCTCAGTGAGTTGATATGATGAGGTCACGTGAGTGGTCTGACCACTGATTTTGTCTTGAATCGAAAGAGTCTTGAGATCGGCCTAACCTGCCGATCACAAATCGAGAAGGGACTAGAGAACGATGAGCGGTTCGCTAACGATTTGCAAAGAGGGTGAGCTGGATTTTTTGTCGCTGGGAGCGCTGGTGCACCGGCTGGATCCGGGGATTATTCCGTTTCGCAAGGCGACGGAGTGCGCGATTCACGTGAGCGGCGGCGAGTTCAACGTGGCGGCGAATCTGGCAGACTGTTTTCGCATGAAGACCGGGATCGCGTCGGCGATGGTGGATTATCCGATTGGCGATTTGATTGCGGAGCGGGTGCGGGCGATGGGGGTGCGTCCGTTTTACAAGCACTTCGCGCATGACGGCGTGACCGGGCCGAATATGGCTACCGTCTACAGCGACCGCGGCTATGGCGTGCGGCCGCCGGTTGTTTTCTACAACCGATGCAATGAGGCGGCGGGCAAACTGAAGCCGGGCGACTTCGACTGGAAGGCGATTTTTGCGGGCGGCGTGCGCTGGGTGCACAGCGGAGGGATTTTCGCAGCGCTTTCGCCGACGACGGCGGAGCTGGCGGTGGAAGCGATGAAGGCGGCGAAGGAAGCCGGGGCGGTGACGTCGTTCGATTTGAATTTTCGCGAGAAGCTTTGGAATGTGTGGGGCGGCGCGCAGAAGGCGGTGGAGACGATTGCGCGGATTGTGGAGCACGTGGACGTTCTGGTGGGGAACGAAGAGGATCTGCAGAAGGGGCTGGGGATCGAGGGACCGAAGGTGGGGCATAAGAGCGCGTCGAAGCTGGATCCGAGCGTGTTCTTTGGGATGATCGACCAGGTGGTGAAGAAGCACAGCCAGGTGAAGGCGGTGGCGACAACGCTGCGCGAGGTGCATTCGACGAATCGGCATAGCTGGAGCGCGGTGGCGTGGGTGGAAGGGAAGAACTACTCGGCGCCGACGGCGGAACTGGATGTTTACGACCGCGTGGGCGGCGGGGATGGATTTGCGGCGGGATTTTTCTACGGAATGCTCAGCGGCGCAGGTCCGGAAGAAGCGGTGAAGCTGGGATGGGCGCATGGAGCGCTGCTGACGACATTTCCGGGGGACACGACGATGTCGACGCTGGAGCAGGTTCGGGCGGTTGCGGCGGGCGGGTCGGCGAGGATACAGAGATGAAGCAGGGGGTAGGGTGTAGAACGGCGGGAGCGCGACTCTCCAGTAAACTGAGATAACACACACTGGAGGGACTATGGCGAAGGTGACGATCCTGTTTGGGCTGTTGTTGATTGCTCTGGGATTCGTTGGATGGATGGAAACGGGCCGGGTACACCCGACGGCGCTGATTCCCGCGGCGTTTGGGGTGGTGCTGGCGCTGGCGGGCGGAATGGCGCGGACGGAGAACCAGAAGAAGCGGATGATGGCGATGCATATCGCCGCGACGATTGGGCTGATTGGGTTTGCGGGCACAGCCAAAAGCATCTGGGACTACTTCGAGATGGAGCGGGGTAAGGCGTTCGCGTACCCGGCAGCAGTGGAAGCCAAGGCGATGATGGCGGTGATCATGCTGTTTTATGTGCTTCTTTGCGTGCGCTCGTTCATCAGTGCAAGGAAGGCGCGGCTCGCGGCGTAAGCGGCGGGCTCGCAGACAGCAGGCTAATTCTCTATGTCATCGATGCGCATGAACATGCCGAATGCAGAGCGGGGAGGCGGACATCGCGCCCGCGCGCAGGCGGCCGGACTGCCGAAGAAGAAGACCGATTTCCGGAAAGCGATGCCGGAGATTTGGAAGCTGGTGCGTCCGCGGAAATATTTGCTGCTGCTGGGGCTGCTGCTGGTGGCGATCAATCGCGTAGCGGGGCTGACACTGCCGTTTCTGTCCAAGCCGTTTGTGGATCAGGTGCTGACGAAGCACAACGGGAGCCGGCTGACGCCGCTGGTGATTGCGGTGTTTACGGCGACGGTGATTCAGGCGGTGACATCGTTCTCGAACACGCAACTGCTGTCGAAGGCGGCGCAGCGGATGATTACCGAGCTGCGGCAGCAGGTGCAGCAGCATGTGGGGCGGCTGGCGGTCAGCTTCTACGACGCGAACCGGACGGGCGTGCTGGTGTCGCGCATTATGAGCGATGTGGAGGGCGTGCGGAACCTGATTGGGACCGGGCTGGTGGAGTTTGTGGGCGGCATGATGACGGCGGGGATGGCCTTCTTCTTCCTGCTGCATCGCAGCCCGGTGATGACGCTGGTGGTGTTCGCGGGAGTGGGCACGTTTGCGCTGGTATTGCGGTCGGCGTTCAAGACGATCCGGCCGATTTTCAGGGAGCGCGCGAAGATTACGGGCGAAGTGACGGGGCGGCTGACGGAGTCGCTGGGCGGCGTGCGGGTGGTGAAGGGCTACCACGCGGAGCAACGCGAGGCGAGCGTGTTTACGGTGGGCGTGACGCGGCTGCTGGAAAACGTGATGCGTTCGCTGACCGCGACGAGCCTGATGTCGATGGCGGCGACGACGGTGCTGGGGCTGGTGGGCGGGCTGGTGATGCTGATGTGCGGGCATCTGGCGATGCAGCATCGCATGGGGCCGGGCGATTACATCCAGTACACGATGTTTCTGGCGTTCATGATTGCTCCGGTGATTCAGGTGGTGAACATTGGGACGCAGCTGACGGAAGCGGTCGCGGGGATCGATCGCACCATGGAGATTTTGGGCGAGCGCGACGAGTTTGCCGATCCGGCGCGGGTGCACACCATGGGCGATATTGTGGGCGATGTGCAGTTTGACGATGTGCGGTTTGCGTACGATCCGGAGAAGCCGGTGCTGCATGGGGTTTCGTTCGAGTCGAAGCCGGGCACGGTGACGGCGCTGGTGGGTTCGTCGGGGTCAGGCAAGTCGACGATCATCAGCCTGGTGTGCGCGTTTCACAAGCCGGACCAGGGCAAGGTGCTGGTGGACGGGGTGGATTTGTCGACGGTGCGGCTGGACAGCTATCGCGGCCAGCTGGGCGTGGTGCTGCAGGAATCGTTCTTATTCGATGGGACGATTAAGGAGAACGTGATGTTCTCCCATCCGGAGGCGACGGACGAGGAATTTCTGTCGGCGTGCCGGATTGCGCGCGTGGATGAATTTGCAGAGCGGTTTCCGGAGGGATACGACACGATTGTGGGCGAGCGCGGCGTAAAGCTGTCGGGCGGGCAGCGGCAGCGGCTCTCGATTGCGCGCGCGATTTTGGCGAGCCCGCGGATTCTGATTCTGGATGAGGCGACGTCGTCGCTGGACTCGGAGTCGGAGGCTATGATCCAGGAGGGATTGGCCTTCCTGATGCAGGGGCGGACGACGTTTGTGATTGCGCACCGGTTGTCGACGATTCGGCGGGCGGATCAGATTCTGGTGGTGGAGGCGGGTCTGATTGTGGAGCGCGGCACGCACGCGAGCCTGTATGCGCTGGGCGGGCGCTACTACGACCTGTACACGCGGCAGCACGGGCTCGAAGACAATTTGTTTTTGGCGCCGGGCGAGGGCGATGTGGTGGAAGAGGCGAAGTAGGCGGGAGCCAGTTGTCAGTTGTCAGTTGCTGAGACTAGATGCGGCGGAGTTCGGTCATCCATTCTGTTTTCTATTCTCAACCAAATCTTTCCCAAATTTTATCCAGAGGTTTTTCATCGTCTGGCTTCGCTACGATGGGGCTGAGGTGTTTGTGAATGCGTGCCGTCATTTTGATTCGGATTTTGGTGGGGTGGGTTTTTATTTCCGAGGGGATTCAGAAATTTCTGTTTCCGGCGGCGTTGGGATGGGGACGATTCGCGAAGATTGGGATTCCCGATCCGCACGTGATGGCTCCACTGGTGGGCGTGGTGGAGATTGTGTGCGGGGCGCTGGTGATTTTGGGCTTGTGGACGCGGTTCGCGTCGGTTCCTCTGCTGGTGGTGATCGGCGTGGCGATCGCGACGACGAAGATTCCCATGCTGCACCACGGCGGTGTGTGGGCGATGCTGCACGAGGCGCGCGCGGACTTCAGCATGGTGCTGGGATTGTTGTTCCTGATGGTGGTGGGGCCGGGGGGATTTGCGGTGGACAGGAACTGAGCGTGTAGCGGGTAGCGTATAGCGTGCAGGTAAGCACTAAGGCGCGGACAGAGGAGAGGTTTTCATGATTCTGGAAGAGGCGGTTTTGTCGGTGCGTGAGGGTGACGCGACGGCGTTTGAAGCGGCGATGGTGAAAGCGGCCCCGGTGATTGCGGGGGCGGCTGGGTACTTGTCGCATGAACTGCAGCGTTGTGTGGAGACGCCGGGGCGGTATCTGCTGCTGGTGCGATGGGAGACGCTGGAGGCGCACACCGTGGGGTTTCGGCAATCGGCCGCGTTTGCGGAGTGGCGGGCGATCGTTGGACCGTTCTTTGCGGTTCCGCCGGTGGTGGAGCATTATGAGACCGCGTTGGAGTGGCCGGTTCTGTGAGGCCGCCGGGCGGTCAGCCGTCAAGCGGTCAGCGAAAGTCCGGTGAGTTATGGTGCGGTCAGAGAAGGTGCGGTGAGCGGGGCTGCTGCTATTTCTCTGATTGCCGTGATGCGGCCGGTGATGGCGAAGAGCAGGAGCAGGGCGGCGGCGAGCCATCCGCCTAAGCTGAAGGGCGTGGGGACGTAGAGGCCGATGAGCAGGCCTCCGGTGATGAGCGCGGCGCCGAGCGCGAGGAACTGGCGCATTCCATAGAGAAACGTAAAGGGCAGGTAGTGGGTGCCCAGGACAATCATGACGGCTGGGTAGAACCAGTTGACGTGATAGAGCGTGGCTGCGCCGACGAGCGGCAGGTTGAGCGGGACGGTGAAGGCGATCTGCCTGGCGAGGGAATTTGTGGGGAAGCCCCTGGGCAGCGAGACCGGCCGGCCCATGAGGCGCAGGACCAGCAGCGTGAGCGGGTAGATGAACACGCCGCCGACGACGAGAGAGAGAATGGCGGCGCGGTGGGTGCTCCATGTGCCGAGGGCGGCAGAAGCGCCCCAGATCAGGGCAGAGACGAGTTGGCCGGCGAATCCGCCAAGGTAGCTGGTGCGGACGTCGCGTTGGGCGTCGGCGATATTCATGGTGCTTATGATCGTGCGCGCGAGCGGAGTGCGACAGTGGGATTTGTCAGACAGAGTGAGTGACAAATGTCAGGTGCGGCGACAATCGCCGATTGAAAGCGGGTCCGTTTTGACATTTTGTCGGCCGCTTCGCGACCGATTCCGCTCGCTGTGAAGAATGTGTTCGGGAGGGCGTGGTCAGCTACACGGAGTCCATTCGACTGCGCGCCGGTTAAGTTGTGCTCTCGCTGGATAGTTCTGTTGCGGCGCTTCGCTCAGGATGACATCCGTGTTTTTATTTTGCTGCGCCTTCCAGCACTGCGTTGGCGCGATTGATGGCATCCGTTAGAACTGTCATCTGCTGTTGGGCGCGGGGCAGGTCTTTGGCGTCGAGGGCTTCGTTGACGCCGGGGATGACGACCGCGGCGTAGCCGGTGTATTCGCCGGGGGCGTAAATGGTGTGCTTGAACCAGGGACGGTTGGGGAGGCCCTGCTCGGCGAGGAAAGATTCTTCGACGTTACGGAGCTGCGTGTTGAGCGCGGTGAGCGCGGCGGTGGAGTCGTTGTCGAGGTGCTCCTGTTTCTGTTTCACCTGCTGCGCGAGAAGGATGAATTTTTGCGCGGCAGCCTGGACGGGAGCGAAGTCGAGGCCGTTCATGCTCGCGTCCTTCGCTTTTTTCTGCGCGGCGTCGAGGTAAGCAGCGATTTCCTGGCCGTAGGTGACGTAGTCGTAGGGCAGCACGTCGGTGTCGGCCATGTTGAGAACTTCGAGGCCGAAGACGCGGGCCATCTCCTGTTCGTAAACGAAGGTGGGATCGGCGTTCATGACGAACCACGCGTAGTTATCGAATACGGAGTGGTAGACGCCATAGGGTCCGTTGGAGCCGACGTCGGTGGAGGGCACGCCGAGGTGCTGAATGAAGGGCGTGAAGTCGGAGCCGCTGCCGAGGTCGCCGATGTGAACATCGTTGCCGATAGCGGCGTTGTCGCGCGCGGCGTGGTCTTCGGCAGAGCCGTGGCGATGTGCCGCTTCTTCCGCTTGATTTTTCTTCCAGACGTCGTAGACGGAGCCGCCTTTGGGGCTGGGCACTTGTTTGGTGACGGTGCGAACGAATTCCTTGAGGGATGGAACGGCGGCCGCGTCGAAATTGGGGCCGGCGACGCCGACGTCGGTGTTGAAATAGGCGACCGCATTCGCGAGCGGATCGGCGTGATCTTCAGCCCACTCAGTGGAGCCGATGAGGCCTTCTTCTTCGGCGTCCCAACTGCAAAAGACGATGCGGCGTTTCGGTTTCCACCCCTGCTGCAGCAGGACGCCGACGCCGTGGACAGCTTCGAGCATGGCAGCGGTGCCGCTGTTGGGATCGACTGCGCCGTAAACCCAGGCATCGCGATGATTGCCTGCGACGACCCACTCGTCGGGGAAGTCGGTGCCGGGGACCGAGCCTTCAACGTCCCAGATGGTGCGGTATTGATAGTCCATTTTGAGAAGCAGGTGGGCTTTGACGCCGGAGCCAACGTGATAAGTGAACGGCAAAGCGCCCTGCCATTCGCGCGGAGCGTCGGGTCCGCTGAGAGCTTCGAGGATGGGCGCGGCGTCGTGATACGAGAGCGGCTCGGAGGGAATCCTGGGAAGGTTCGGAGCATCTTCGGGCTTGAGGTGCTGTTCGGCGGGGAGATCGGGGCGTGAGGCGATGCCCGGGGTTAATGCATCGCCGGGATATTTGAAGAGGTACTGGACGGCTCCGCGCTGGACGGCGGTGGCGGGGCGGTAGGGGCCGTGGGGATACATGTCGCCGCGGAAGTAGCCGTCGTCGGCGGGATCGGAGTAGATGAGGACGCCGAGGGCCTGGCGCTGCTGGGCGATATAGACCTTAACGCCGCGGAAGTTGCCGCCGTAGCGGCAGATCACAATTTTTCCTTTGACGTCGATGCCGAGGCTTGCGAGTTTGTCATAGTCCTCGGGACGGCAATAGTTCGCGTAGACGACTTCCGCGGTGACGTCGGCGGAGGGCGATGAACCGCTGAAGGCGGGAGTGACGCGGGGATCGTTCTGGAAGGGGTCGTTGCCGTCGACGTGCTCAGGAACGGGTCCGGTCATCAGGAGCTTGCCGGTGGAATCCCACGCCTGGACTTTGACGGAGAGAGGCATGTTGATCCAGGCCTTGTATTCGATGATTTTGGTGTCGAGGCCAGCGGCTTTGAATTTGGAAGCGACGTATTCGGCGGTTTTGTGATCCTCGGGCGAGGCGGCGATATGGGGCTCGGCAGTGAGGATCTTGAGGGCTTCGCCGGCGAGTTTGGGATCGGGCACGGCGAGAAAAGTTTGGTCGGCCTTTGCCTGGTCGGCGAAATTTTTGTAGCCGAAGACGGCAGACGGCGCGGTTTGGGCGCTGAGGAGGGTGGGGAGCAGGAGGGAGGCGGCGAAAAGCGGAAGGGAAGAACGGGTCAACGAGTGGCTCCTCGGGAAACAGTCGTCAGTTATCAGTTGTCAGGAATCAGTAGTCAGTGATCAGTTGAATGCAAGCAAAAAGATTACCACTCGGAGGCCGTCCCCTCGCGAGGGGACGGCCAGTAGGGCAGCAGCCCTTTCCCTTGCAGGCCGATCGATTCCGGCACGGAGCTATGCGGCGGGGGCTACGGGCTGAGTGCAGTGGGAGCAGCGTTTGGCGGCGAGCGGGACGTCGGCGAGACATTCGGGGCAGGGACGGGTGGTGGGTGGCGCAGCTTTTGCTGGTTGGAATTTCTTCAGCAGCATTTGCATCGGCAGCACAATCGCGAAGTAGATAGCCGCCGCAACG
>DATHQV010000183.1:0-14940 GCA_035482355.1 Acidobacteriaceae bacterium
CCACAGCGGCCGCAACGCTTCCCCACGAAACCGCGATCGTTCCGCGCGCGGCAAACAATGGGCCGCCAGTCAGTACCACGCGGCTTGTCACCTCTCCGGCAAATGCTGCTACCGTCAGCCACGGAACCGTCCGCCACGCGAACCGCCCCAGAACAATCTCCAGCGCGCAGAAAACGCCCGCCGCGGGAGCCTGATACGCTGCCGCAACCCCCGCCGCCACTCCGCACGCCACCAGGTCCGCGAGCGGCAACCGCATCCGGCGCAGACGCTGTCCGGCAAATGAAACCACTGCAGCGGCAAACTGGATCATCGAGCCCTCCCGTCCGATTGGCGCGCCCGTTGCCACCGAAAACGCCGACGACACCGTCCTCCAAAATGTTGCCGCCAGCGAAACACGTCCCCCCTCGAAGCGCACCGCTTCCACATACTCGGTCGCGTGCAGCCCTGGCGCCGTACGTCGCACGAAAAACGTAACCGTC
Source organism: Acidobacteriaceae bacterium (assembly GCA_035482355.1). GTDB lineage: Bacteria > Acidobacteriota > Terriglobia > Terriglobales > Acidobacteriaceae > Palsa-343. Next base: position 480 of record DATHQV010000183.1, read on the forward strand.
ATCGCTGCAATTCCGCCCAGCGCGGGAGTCAGGGCTCGCCGCCACAGCGGTAGCGCCTCCGCGGCAACCGGCAGCAGCCCTGCATGTCCCGTCACACACCACTGCAACAGCCGAAAGAACAGGCGCACGCCCGCGCATGCCAGCCCGCTGAGCGCTCCGATTGCCGCCGCTTCAACGGCCGCTCGCAGCACCCAGCCTGCTGCGCCGATCGACCATCGCGTCATGCTCGCCGCTCCGCCAGTTCCGGCATCGGGAGCATCACGCCGCTGTTCGCTGCTTGCACCACAGCCCGATCCCTCGCTGGCATCCGGTGCTTCCGTGCCACCAGCAGCTCCGCGAGTTCCGCCGCCTGCGTGCGCAGTTCGGGCATCGCAATCGACTCCACCAGCGTTCCCTGCCGCGCTGGTCCCACCGTGAACAGCACTTCGGAGAAGCTGCCGTCTGCGGCACGCAGTGCCCCGTCCTCATCGCTCCACAGCCCGCCTCCCAACGGGCCTGGCGTGATCAGCCCCTGCGCAAACAGGCTGTTCAGCAGCGCCGAGCCCACCCGCCGATAATTCATATCCGGCCCAGTGCAGTTGATCACCCGCGCCGCCGTTACCTCGAACGCCGCTCCGTCCCTGGCCCGCGCCCGCACCCTCGCCCCATCGTCTTCCGCCGTCACCATCTCCAGGTTCCCCTGGCGGATCACTACGGAGCCTGCGCGCAGTTCCGCGTCGATCGCATCCGCAATCGGGGGCGCCATGCGATGCCGCACCACCTCCCAGCGGCGCTGCAAATGCCGTCGGAACCGTCTCTGTTCGTCGAGCGGCAGTGCCAGCCAGAACTCGTTGGTGCGCTCCCGCAGGCTGTCAATCACTGCGCGCCACGGCAGTCCGCCTCGGATCGCCATGTGCACCTCGTGCAGCAGAGCACGCACCGTTGTTGGCGCCTTTCCTCCAATCACACATTTGCAGAGAGGGCGAGAGAACGCGTGCCGGTTCGGAAAGACACCATGCCGGGAGACAGCCGTGATGGGTCCCCGATGTCCCGTCTCGCGCAGCCGGAGAATCACATCCACCGCAGTTAGTCCGGTACCGATGAGCGTCACCGGAGCTTCCGGATCCAGGTCACGATACGATTCGCCATCCCATGCCGAGTGGCGATATACGCCGCTCTGAATCGCCTCCTCGGCAACGCCCGGCAGCGGTGCGGGCTCGAAATTGCCGGTCGCCAGCACCACCGCATCCGCTGCCAGCGTGCTGCCATCGGCCAGTTCGACCACTCCGCGGCCGCCTTCCAGCCGGCAATTCACGGCTGTTGCCTGCAGGTGCTCAACTTCCGGCGTCCTCGCCAGCAGCGACTGAATATAGCGGCCAAATACGGCTCGCGGCGCAAAGTCAACTCCGGTCATTGCCGGGTCGTAGTACCGCTGCGCCCAGAACAGGAAATGGTTTGGCTGATCCGGAAGCGCGCTGATCTTCGCCGATGGGACATTCAGCAGATGCTGCAGGATTGGCGTCGAGTAGGCCAGCCCCAGCCCCGGACGAGGTCGCGGCTCAACCACAATGATCCGCGCGCCTGCTGTGCGTCGTGCCAGATGATACGCGGTGAGTGCCCCGCTGGCCCCACCTCCGATGATGATGTAAGAGTCCGTTTTCATGATTCGATCTTGACTCCGTCGAGTCATTCGCAGAAGTTCAAAATCTTTATGACCAATAACCGCGACTTATAGCGCATTCCGGCCGCGGGTCGAAATCCATGCGACAGTGCGCGTTACGATCCCAGCGGAAACACGCATTCCGTCCCGCATCGCCGCACTTATTCCTCATAAGTATTTCTGCTTGGACTTACTCAGGACTCAGCGCAAGACTGAGCATGTCGCCAGAAATGCTGGCTATCGATGAAAAGGAGTAACTACAATGAAAAACATCCTCGGCAAAGCACTCGCTGCTGCCATCCTTATTGCCACCCTCAATGCTCATGCTGCTGTCCGGTCGCACGCGGGCACCGTCATCGTCGACCGTCCGGCCGATCTGCCGGAAGCGGCGCAAACCCCCACGCTTGCCATGTACCTGCATGCGAGCAGCGCAGGCGAAACCGTTCTTTACCTCGAGCAGAATCACGGCAGGAGACTCGCCGTTCTGGATGTCACAGATCCCGCGTCCATCCGGACCATCGCGGAAGTTGCCCTGAACGCCCCGGCGCCATTTGATTTTGTTCGCGACCTCGAGGACAACGCGGCGCTCATCCGCTATCGCGACGGTTCCGGATACGCCGTTCTCAGCCTTCACCGCACCGCGCACCCGGTCCTCACCGCGGCGCCCCAGATGACGAACGCCTCATTCAACGAATCGCTGGGTGAAACGGCTCTCCTGCAGGTTGCGGCTTCGGTACCGCAGGCAACCGTGCACGATCCCGCGAGCTACAATATCCTTGATCTTTCCGGCCCCGCCGGACTGGCCCCACTGGTCTCGGTCGATCATGTCTACCAGCGTCTCGTTCGGCCGGAAACCGGTACGCTCTTTCTGCTCAACTCCGATGGTCTCACCGTTGTCCGCCGCACGCGGGTTGAGCAGGGATATCGCAACAACGAGGTGGAGGCGGATCACAACTAACTCCGTGAACTCCTCGCCTACTCCTTATAGGAAGTAAGATCTAACTCGCAGCTAGTCAACAGGGCCGGGCCCACTCACGTAGTCTCCGGCCCTAATCGGGTGGGGCTCTCATTCAGTAGAGGAACCATTTCGGATCGTTGGAACCTCAGCGAACTTCCGTGAGGCGCGCCGCAACACATCGCTTCCAAAGCGGCCGTCCGCAAGGGCCGGTTCCACTATTGAGATCCAGGCTGTTACTCCCCAGAGTATTTCCCTCGACAACGAGGACCTTGAGGTCTAAGGAGACTGAAACCCATGAGAATATTCGGCAAACTAGTTGTAGCTGGTGCAGCCGCATTTGTATTACTGCAATTGGTGCGGCCCGGCATTCCGTCCCATGTGCCTGCGGCCGAAGTCGAAGCACCGCCGCAAATCCGGCACATCCTGGAAAAGAATTGCTATAGCTGTCATTCAGACGAGAAGCGTCTTGCCTGGTTTGACCAGATCGAGCCCGGCTATTGGCTGGTGCGCCACGACGTGCTCACCGCTCGCGAGCATCTTGACTTCTCAACCCTGGGCTCAAAACCCGCCGCTGCCCAAAAAGCAACTCTCTACGAAGCAGTCAACATGATCCAGCTCGGCGCGATGCCCCTTCCCAGATTCCTCGCGCTGCACCCCGACGCGAAAGTGACCCCGGAGGATCTGGACGCTCTGAAAGCGTATCTCGCTCCCTGGACACCCGCTCCGCAACAACCGGGCGCGACGTCAAAATCGGAGTCGGCCGCCGCCGCCGTTCCCGGTGGGCCAACACAACCCGTCGCTCTCACCTCGGTGCTGCAGGAATACAACGGATTTCCATTCGATCCCAATTTCGAGAGCTGGAAGCCGATCAGTTTCACCGATCGTGGAGACAACAACACCTTCCGCTTCATTCTCGGGAATGACGTCGCCATGAAGGCAGCGCAATCCGGAAATATTTCACCATGGCCAGACGGAGCGCGCTTGGCGAAGATCGCCTGGCAGCAGCAGCTCGGTCCAGACGGCCTCCTGCATCCCGGCAAATTCGTGCAGGTCGAGCTGATGGCGAAGGACGCTAGTCACTATCAGAGTACAAATGGCTGGGGGTGGGGACGCTGGCGTGGTCTGGACCTTAAGCCCTATGGCAAAGACGCGCAATTTGTGACTGAGTGCACGACTTGTCATCTGCCGGTGCGCGGAAACGATTATGTCTACACGCTTCCGATCACCGCGGCTCATCTCAATCACGAAGAGATCGTCAACAACGCCGCTGCGGCCCTGCCTGCAAGTCTGCCCTGGCAGCCGCTTGGGTGGAGTCCAATCACGATGTATGTGGATCCTGCTAACCACGCCATGGCCACACTCTACGGGAACGAAATCGCGCTCAGAAATTTGAGCCCGCGAATCGCTGATGATGCTTCGGCGCCCTCCTATGCTCCGGGTTCCGTACTGGCACTTGTCATCTGGATGCAACGAGACGATCCGCATTGGTTTGGCGCCCGGATTCCCGATGGCCCGCAATCCATTGAGTTCGTGCAGGTCGGCCCCGAAGGTGGATCGAACAGCTATCAGCGTTTCGCCGGGGCACAACTCGCGCCAATCGGTGCCGGGACCGCAACGGAAGCGGTGAGGACGAAGTTCATCTTAGGGCTTGCTCCTGCGAGGCTGCCCTAGGCATGGATTGTTTTTGCCGTCTGTCGGAGAGGTGAGGGCCATTACTGTGACGATCGACTTGCCGATTGCCAGGCCCATGCCGCTGCCGTGCAGTTTCGTCGTGAAGAGCGAATCGGAGGCGCTAGTTCTTCGCCGCCGTCTCCGACTGCGCCTCTTCGATCAGAGTGAACAGCTTCGCCCGGTCGACGACTTCAACAAACGGTGACCCGCTCGTCCGGTTCGTCACCACCCAGATGGTCGGTGTGTGCTGGATCCCGACACTCTGGCCCAGATCGTAGTCCGCCTTTACCAGTTGCTCCAGCCGTCCCTGCGGATCGACGACGAATGGCAGCACCAGCTTGTGGTCCGCCGCAAACTGCAAAGCGAACTCCCGCAATTGATCCTGCGAGTGGATGGTCTGTTGCGCCGCGAAGACCGCATCGCGAAACGCGTCGCCCAGCTTCTTCGATTTGGTGTCGAACCAGCGCGCGTCAACTGCCGCCTGAAAGCTCCAGGTGTGAAATGGCAAAGGGAAGTCATGCCGAATCCATGGGATGTGGTATTTCTCGATCGCTTCCTTGATCACCGGATTGGCCTTTGCGCAGTCCGGACACTCCAGGTCCTCGAACTCAACTATCGCCACCCGCGATCCAGCCGGTGGATGCAGCGGCGCGGCATTGTGAATCGGCGTCTTCTGCGGCGTCGGGTTAGAGAATTGAGCAAAAGCCGGAGCAACAAGAACCAGCGAGACGGCAAAAGTCCGAAGCAGAATACGAAGCAAACGGTCCATGGCAGTTGCCGCTATTCTAGTGGACCCGCCGCCAGCCGGACCTATACTGGCAACGCGTGAGTAGAACCAAGGTCATACCCCGTTCCTGGAAATCATCCGATGCCGCTGAGGCCGCGCGGGCATTCTTCGCCAAACCGCGTAAGCCGGCGGCACGCGAACTGGTCCATGAACTATGCTCTGACGACCCTTACGACCATCGCTGCGCTGCTGAACTGGCGCGCCTGGTCAGCCGTCGCGAGCCAGGCATCCTTGCCGCCTATGGCGATGTGATCGCAGAATCTGCCGCGTCGCTGCCGATGGAAGAATGGCAGGCCCGCGGCTATGTTCTGGTGGCCGCAGCCCTTAACGCCACCACACACGCCCAGCGAACGCGGTTGCTCCCGTTGGTGCGTGCACGCCTCGCCGAAAACCGGATCGCTGTTCGCGCCATGGCCCTCGAAGCCCTCGCGATTCTCGCCGGCAGCGAACCTGCTCTACGTGACGAGGCCATGGAGAAACTGGAAGATGCACGCCGCAGCCCCGACTTCGCCATGCGAGCTCGGGCACGACTCATGCTGCCGAGGATCCTGAAAGCCGAAGCCAACTCCTCGCGCCAATAACAAAGGCCACCCGGTTCGGATGGCCTCTGTCTTTGCTTTTGCGGCGAAGCCGCTTTCACCTGGACGGTCAGTCCCCCATGACGGGTTCGGACGGTGCGGGCTTGGGAGCGGGTGCGATAGAGTCGATCGAGATAAGGCCTTCGACCGGCTTTTCGCCCAGCACGTGCTCGCGGTACAGCTTGGCCATGCGGGCATTTTCGGCATCCGTCTTCATCTTCGCCTCGCGAGCGCGCATCTTCTCTTCGCGCGCGTTCTTGGCGATGCCACTCTTCTCGAAGGTGTTGTTGGCCGCAGCATCGACATGCTCCTGGTTCAGCACCAGGGTGTGCTCTGTCGAGTCCATGCCAACCTTCTTGCCGCCCGCGAAGATCTCATGCCGGCCGTGCTCGTCGTACCACTTGGTGAGCGTTGCCGTCATGTGCATCTTCTCGATAATGTTCCGCCAGCCCACGCCCGTGTTGTACGCGCAGAAGCTGATTTCGCCTTCCTGCGTCGCGTACGGGATGATGCACTGCTCGGTGCGCCGGAAGTCATAGTTGAACAGGTCCTGGAACCACATGCCCGCGATGAACAGGAAGTTCCAGCGATCGGCGCGGCGCTTCTCGATGTCTTGCATGGTGCGGTCGCCCGTCACCTTGCCGTAGTTGCGGCCAGTGGCGCCAAAGCACTTATCGAACTTCTGCAGCAGGTCCATGATCCGGAAGTGCGTCGGCGACTTGCGCGGATCGTAGTTCCGCAGCAGAGCCAGCGCAGCCCCGATGACGGAGAGCGTCTTTCCGCGGGAGGCGTCGTTGATCTTCGCCATATCCTTGGCCAGACGATCGGCATTCAGGAAAGCGGTGACCGGAACGGCCTCTTTCGTCTCCTTATCGATCATCAGCGCCATGCCGATGCCGCAGTTCGGATGGCATCCGCACGAGAGCTGACCCCACTCGTGGTTGGGACCATGCACCAGGTCGGCCCAGTCAGAGAAGGTGCTCATAAAGCTGATGGGGAACCAGTCGCGCGTCGGCTCGCCGAGGCCGGTCTGGTTCTTCACGTCGTGCGCCATGTGGCTCAGCGTGTAGCGCTGTGCGGTGCGGCGCTCGTCGGTCACGGCTTCGTCGCGGCCTGTGAAGCTGACCGGCTGGAAGCTCAGGAAGTTGATTTTCTTCGGGTTGTCGAGCGCGAACTGGATGATGTGGCCGACCTGCTCGTTGTTGATGCCGTTGATGATCGTCGTCACGGGGACGATGTCCACGCCGGCTTCGTGCAGGTTATGGATGGCCTGGAGCTTCACATCGAACAGGTTGCCGACCTTGCGGTGCGAGTTGGCTGCGTTGCCGATGCCGTCAAACTGCAGGTAGGCATAGCGCAGGCCTGCTTCTGCAGCGGCGCGGCACAGCTCTTTCGATTTCGCGAACTCGATGCCATTCGTCGCGGCCTGCACTGAGTTGTAGCCAACTTTGCGGGAGTAAGCGACCGCGTCAAGGAAATACGGCGAAAGCGTGGGCTCGCCACCGGAGAACTGGACGGACATCTGACGCCGCGGCTTAATCGTGATGGCGTTGTCCAGCATGGTCTTGATTTCTTCCCACGACAGTTCGTGGACAAAACCAACCTGGTTGGCGTCCATGAAGCACGGATCGCACATCATGTTGCAGCGGTTGGTCAGGTCGATGGTCAGCACCGAGCCGCGGCCATGCGTGACGGTCGAGGTGCCGTGATTGTGCAGTTTGTCGTCGTTGTGGGCGCGGATGTCGCGGCCGGGGAAGACTTCTTCGAGGTGCTTGAAGAAGGCGGTGTCAATCGACATCACGTCTTCAAAGTGTCCGTGCTTCGGGCAGTCCTTCACCATCAGGATTTTGCCGTCACGCTCGATGATCTGCGCCTTGATCTCGCCAACCTTCTCGTTGAGCAGGATCTCGTGGGGCAGCTTGCCGTCAATAATCTGCTGGCGAATTTCGGGAACGCACTTCGGACAGAGCGAGTCCGTGGTGCGCGGCCAGCCGAGCGGGGGCTTTTCCTTCTGCCATGATTTCAGCAGGGGCTTGTCGGACCATTTCGGCGTGAACGACGGGTTCGGGCTGATGCTGTTCAGCTTCTCAAAGACGGTCCAGGCGCCCTGGGCGGCCAGGGTCACCGCGCGCTCCGCGTATTTGACGGTTCTCGACATTGCTGAATTCTCCTGGTGTTGCAGGATGTCCTTGCGAAAGACCAGATAAGTGCTTGTTCTTTCGGGACTTTACCAGTTTTCAGCATAGGGCACCACGGGCACCCGTCAAACCCGAGAGGGCTAAATGGCGAAAAATGGCCTTCAGGGGGCAAAAGTGGGGGGCGAACGGGACGGGAAGAACCGTCCCGCCCGGTTTGGCAGGGCTGGCGATGCGCGCCGCCGCCCGGCGGTGCGACAATCGTGGCGTGCCGAATTCCCTGCTCCACAGAGGAGTTCTGGCAAGGAGAAACTATCGCCATGAAGCGTCTCTTGATCTCGACTTGCATGCTCGCCGTCGCCACGACGTTGTTCGCCCAGCAGAAGGCGCCAGCCAGCCCACCTGCGCAAGCCACGGCCACCATTGGTGGAAAGAACATTTCGATCAAATACTCTTCGCCTGGAGTGAAAGGTCGCGAAGGACAACTCTTCAGCAAGGACGGCCGGATCAGCCATGATCCGCACTACCCGGTTTGGCGCGCAGGCGCGAATTCCGCAACCGCGCTGCACACCGACGCTGACCTGACCATCGGTGACGTGACGGTGCCGAGGGGCGACTACACGCTGTTCGTTGACATTAGCAATCCCGACCAGTGGACGCTGATTGTGAGCAAGGACACGCACGAATGGGGTCTGGCGTATAACCCAGCCGACGATCTGGGCAAGACGCCGATGACCATGGGCAAGCCGCCGTCGATGGTTGAAAACCTGAAGTGGGAAATCAGCGAAGTCAAGCCGACTCTAACCCTATCCTGGGAAGACCACACCGCATCGGTGCCGTTCGAAGTGCATTGAGACCTCGGACCAGCTGGTCTTTGGCGAACCGAAATGGAGGGCATTTCGTAATGCCCTCCATGCAGGGCCTGGGGCATAAGGCAGTTCGATTCGCAGTAGTTGCAGCGTTTGTCTACTTTGGAGTCTCGCTTTTTGCTGCCTGGATGCTGGTCCAGTTGGCTGTTCACCTTGGTCGACGGCCGCTCGACCCAACGGTTTCCCAACAACTCGGCGTATCTGTAGAAAATGTATCGATCACGGCGCCCGATGGCGCGGTTCTGAAGGCATGGTTCGCGCAGCCGGATCATCCCAACGGTGCTGCGGTGATTCTGTTGCACGGGGTTGCTGACAATCGCGAAGGCGTGGCTGGCTTTGGAGAAATATTCCTGCGGCACGAATACGCTGTGTTGCTGCCGGACTCGCGCGCACACGGCGAAAGCGGCGGTGCACTGCCGACGTATGGTGTTCTGGAGCGGGACGACGTCAAACAATGGGCCGCGTGGCTGCGCCCGCACGCTGCGGGTTGTAAATACCTCTTTGGCGAATCGATGGGTGCGGCGATTGCGATTCAGGCCAGCGCGGTCACTCCTGGAATCTGCGGGATCGCGGTGGAGTCGGCGTTCGCAACATTTCGCGGAATTGCGAACGATCGCATTGCGCAGATGGCGAGAGAAGGGCTCTGGTTTCCGGAGACCGTGGGCGCATTGCCCAGAGAAGAGGCTCTCCTGTACGTCAGGGTCCGCTATCGGGAGAATTTAGAGGATGCCAGCCCGCTGCGCGCGATCCAGCAGTCACAGGTTCCCACTTTGCTGATTTGCGGGACTGCCGATGCGAACATCCCGATGCGGCATTCCCAGGAGCTTTATCGTGCCGGACGCTCGCATTCGGAGTTATGGATCGTCGAAGGAGCAGATCACGCGGGCGCGGTTGCGGTGAATCCGGCGGAGTTCGAGCGGCGCGTGGTTGGCTGGTTCGATACTCATGCCCTGGTGAATCAATGAGCGGTTTTCACCGCTGACCTTTACTATGGTTCTGGAGGGTCCTCGTTCGAATGCAATTCCGGAAGTTGATTGTCTGTAGCCTTCTCCCCAGCGCGTTGTTGGCGCTGGCCGTATCGTCCGCGCAGGCACAGCGGGCACTGAAGAACGATGACATCTCCGTCGATGGCTTTGCCGAGTTCACGCAAACGGTGAGCGGCAACGGGATCACGGACACGCCGAGCAAGGCGGCCGGCGGCGCGGTGAGCTTCCGCCATACCTTTCACTGGTGGCTCGGCTACGAGGCAGGTTACGAGTACACCCGGTACCACGAGACCTACACTGGCGTTCCGTTCGGCATTCAGCACAACCAGCACGAGTTCAGCGGATCTTACCTGGTGACGGGGCCAAAAGCGTTTGGGATTCAGCCATTTGCGCTGGGCGGCATCAGCGGAGTTCTGCAGTCGCCGTCGCTGAATGGCGGGCAGAATGTGCCGTATCAGGCTGGGCCGGGGGCGAACTTCGGAGTCGGGGTCAATGTGGCGTTGCTGACCAGCCACATTGGACTGCGCCTGGAGTATCGCGGGGTCTACTACAAGGCGCCGGGATTCGGGCAGCCGGATCTGACGACAAATGCCTGGCGGGTGACGTCGGAGCCCATGGCGGGAGCCTACGTCCGCTTCTGATTGGAGGCGAGTGTGGATTGCATCTTCTGCAAGATTGTTTCCGGACAGATCCCGTCGAAGAAGGTGATGGAGGACGGTGAAGTGTTCGCCTTCCACGATATCGATCCCAAGGCGCCAGTTCATATCCTGCTGATTCCAAAGAAACATGTAACATCGATGGCCCATGCGGATGCGGGCGACGAGGCCCTGCTGGGACGGCTGTTGCTGGCCGCGGCCGAGGTGGCGCGTACCCAGGGTCTGGACAAAGGCTACCGGGTGGCGATCAGCACCGGGCCGGAAGGCGGGCAGACCGTTGACCACCTACACGTTCATCTGCTGGGTGGCCGGCAGATGCATTGGCCGCCGGGGTAACGGCTCAGTCGTCGCCATCGCTCTCTAATATAATGAAAATAATACAGTTAATATAAGCCCGTGGTGCGCCAGCCCTCGGTCGCTGCCCTGTCTTGACAATTCCATGGTCGGATGCCTACCATCTGGTCAGATTGAGGGTCGAATGTCTTCTATCGAGAAACAAGCCCAGCAGAAAGTTGGACTCCTCCAGGGAACGCTGGACATGCTTATTTTGAGAACCCTTCTTTATGGACCGGCCCATGGGCACCAGATCGGCAAGCTCATTCAGAACAGGACCAATGAATTCCTGCAGATGCAGCACGGTTCGCTCTATCCTGCATTGCATCGTCTCGAGCAACGAGGATGGGTCGAATCGAAATGGGAGATGGCACCGGACCGCAATCGTGAGTTCAAGTATTACCGGCTGACGGAAACGGGCAAAAAACAACTCGTCGTCGAAGAATCGCAATGGAAGCAAATGGCGGAAGCCGTCGGGCGCGTGATGTGGCCCGCCGTCGAGGAGAGCTGAGATGCGATGGTGGCAGATCAGGAAACGGGATGCGGACCTGGAGCGGGAAATCCAGTCGGACCTCGAACTGGAAGAAGAAGAACAGCGAGAACGCGGCCTGTCACCGGAAGAGGCCCGCTATGCCGCTCGGCGCGCATTCGGCAATCCCACTCTGATCCGCGAGCAGACGCGTGCAGCCTGGAGCTGGACCATGCTGGAAAATTTTCTTCGCGACCTCAGAATTAGCGTCCGCACCCTATTGCGTTCTCCAGGCTTTTCTTTGATCGCCGTGCTCGTCATGGCGTTGTGCATCGGCGCGGCGACGTCGCTTTTCACCGTGCTGCGCTCCGTGCTGCTCAGACCGCTGCCGTTCAGCGATCCATCGCGGCTGGTCATGGTTTACGAGCACTTCCGCGATCCAGCGATGAACGCTCAGGAGTTCAACTACAACACCGCCGCCCCCGCTGACTTCTACGACTGGCGCGCGAAGACTCACGGATTCGAAGATATGGCCGCGGTGCGCTGGGCGCAATTCAACCTGACCGGCCAGCACGGAGAGCTGCCGGAAGAAGTAGACGGACGCGGCGCCACTTGGAATCTGTTTTCGCTGCTCGGCGTGCACGCCGCCCTCGGGCGCACCTTTATCGAGAGCGATGACCGCTCCGGCGGATCCGCCATCCTGCTCACATGGGATCTGTACGAGCGCCGATTTGGCGGTGATCCCTCTATTATTGGCCGCCAAATCCACCTCGACGGAGCCCCGTGGACCGTCGTGGGCGTGCTGCCGCAATGGTTTACCTTTCCCGATGCCCGGGTCCAGTTCTGGGTCCCGTTTGCGGCGGGAATTCCGCCCGCGGTGCTGGCGCATCATGATTTTCACTTCGTCCGGGTCGTGGCCCGCCTCCGTCCCGATGTCAGCCTCGCCGACGCCCTCGGCCAGGTGGGCGCGGTGCAGTACCAGTTGCATTTGCAAAACCTCAACGCGCCGGTTGCCGAAGACGTAGCCTCGAAGACCCTGCTCGAGGATCTCGCGCACGATGTGCAGAAGCCTCTGATTCTGATGCTCTGCGCTGTGGCCTGCATGCTGCTCATCGGCTGCCTCAATGTAGCTAACCTCCTCGTGGCACGGTCCGCCGCGCGTCATCGGGAAGTAGCGATCCGCAGCGCGCTGGGTGCGCGGCGGCTGACGCTGATTCGCGAACAGCTCGTCGAGAGCCTGCTGATTGCGCTGGCCGGCGGCTTCGCCGGAGTCCTGTTATCGCTCGCGGGAACACGCTGGCTTGTCAGCACCTGGCGCAATCTGCCCACTGCCGAAACCATCCAGGTCGACGGAGTCGTGCTGGCCTTTGCCTGCGGGTTGGTTATCACCGCAACCCTCCTCGCGGGCCTGCTCCCCGCTCTTTCCACCACAGGCAAAGCAAGCATCGTTGCGCTCCAGGCCTCATCGCGCACCGCAGGTAGCCAGGCGCGCACTTCTTTGCGCAGGTCTCTGCTCACCGTCGAGATTGCCACCACCGTCGTTCTGCTCATCGCCTCCGGCCTTCTGCTTCACAGCTACTGGCGCCAGCGCACCGCCGACCTCGGCTGCACAACCGATAACGTGCTCACAATGGGCTATAGCCTTCCCTCCGCGAAATACGACACGCCGGCGAAGGTGGTCGTTTTCAGCGATTCGCTGCTCGAGCGCCTGCGCGCCCTGCCAGGGGTACGGGCCGCGGCCCTGGGTTCGGTTGTGCCCGGCGCAGGCAACGGCGGCGACAACGAATTCACCATTCCCGAACATCCGCCGGTTCCCCGCGGCGCCGCGCTGCCTGACGCCCTCTACCGCACCGCCGATCCCGGCTACTTCAGCGCTCTTCAAATTCCGTTGCTGAGCGGCCGCTTCTTTACCAACGACGATCGCACCGGCCATCCGAGAACCGTCATCATCAGCCACAAGCTCGCGCAGCAGTATTTTCCCGGCGAAGACCCGCTCGGCCGCCACATCTTCATCGGCGCAATGGGGAAAACCTGCGAAATTGTCGGCGTCGTCGGCGACACGTTGTATCAGGTGGGTCACCCCATCCTTGCAACCATGTACCTTCCCGTTCTCACCGGCGACAGCAATCCGTGGGGATTCGAACTGGTGGTGCGCACCGCCTCCGACCCGCTGGTCTTTGCTGTTCCGGTCCAGAAAGTGATAGCCCAGATCGATCCCCAGCAGCCGGTTTCCGGTGTCGCTACGCTGGATCAGATCGTCGAGCATTCGCTTGGCAACGCCAGCCTGAGCGCCTCGCTCGTGCTGGCCTTCGCTGTGCTCTCTCTGCTGCTCGCCTCGGTCGGCCTCTATGGCGTCCTTTCCTACCTCACGACGCAGCGCACTGCAGAAATTGGGGTGCGCATGGCCCTCGGAGCGCAGCGTCAGCAGGTTCTGCGCCTCATGCTCGGCGACGGCCTGCGTCCGGCGCTCTATGGGTTGGTGCTGGGCCTCGCCGCGGCTGCAGCAACGGTGCGGCTCATCCAGTCCATGCTCTACGAAACCCAGTCGCTCGATCCGGTCATCTTTGCTTCCGTCGCCGGGACGCTGCTGCTGGTGACGGCGCTGGCCTGCGTCGTCCCGGCGTGGAGGGCGTCGCGGATCGATCCGATGCAGGCATTGCGCACGGAATAAGGGGAAGTTCCGTCTTCTAAAAAAGGCGCTCTCAACGAGTGCCAAATCTCACGCGAATGACGAAGATTTACCAAGCCCCTCCGCTGAGACAGGACGCTAGCGGCGGCCGGCGATTAGGACGATAACGAAGGCAAGTACGCCGCGCACCTTCGCATTCACTGTCGGGTGCGGGTTCGCGGACTGTGCTTCGGCGCGTTGCCTCTGCTGGAGACAGTACTGGATGCGCCGCCGCTCGGCTTGTTGCTCAAACCACTCCACCGTGGACCAGAGGAGGGCCGTAAGTCGCCACATACGCTATTGGATGGCGCTGCGCGGGGTGCCGTTAACCCCGGAAGTGTGCGATCGAGCTGATTTCATCGGATTGTCATGCGCATGCTATCGAAAGATAGCCGCACACATTTGTGAATTTTCGCGAGCGCACCAATCTTACGAAAACTCGCTGCCTCGGCGCAGACTGGACTGTTGGATTTACTCGGCAGCGAGGCGACGCAGGCGGTCGCGCACGTTCCAGAACGCGCGGCTGTCGTGATATGCGGCTTTCCAGATAGATCCTTTATCGAGCACAACGGGCGCGCCGTCGGCGGTGGTCAGATTCCAGTCGCCGTGGTTCTTCGCGTCGATGGTGTGCTGCTGGATGAAGGCCCACTGCTCGAGGAACCGCTGAAAGTAGATCGGGTTTTGCTTGGCATAGCGCTCATGCATCATGAGG